>NZ_JBIWIO010000007.1:0-468413 GCF_044764665.1 Streptomyces sp. NPDC093795 | reverse complement strand
GCCCGGTTACATTCCGAACCCGGAAGCTAAGCCTTTCAGCGCCGATGGTACTGCAGGGGGGACCCTGTGGGAGAGTAGGACGCCGCCGAACAATTCTTCAGGACCCCTGGTCCCAGCGTTCACGCTGGGACCAGGGGTCCTTTTGTTTTTGCTTGACTTTTTCCGATGCGCGGCAGAGTGCCGGCTGCGCGAGAATGACTGCAGTACCCGAAGACAGGAGCCACACCCATGTCCACCAACTCTCCCGACGACCGTCCGGAGCGCGAACCGCGTCGCAGGGACGGTGACGGTGCCGGTGGCGACCGGGGCGGTTTCCGCGGGCCGCGCCGTGACGACAACCGTGGTGGGGGCGGCTTCCGCCGCGATGACAACCGCAGTGGCGGCGACACCCGCGGTGGTGACAACCGTGGCGGCGGCGACCGCGGCGGTTTCCGTCGTGACGACAACCGTGGTGGTGACAACCGTGGCGGTGGCGGGTTCCGTCGTGACGACAACCGCGGTGGCGACAACCGTGGTGGCGGCGGGTTCCGCCGCGATGACAACCGTGGCGGGGACAACCGCGGCGGTGGCGGTTTCCGTCGTGACGACAACCGCGGTGGTGACAACCGTGGCGGTGGCGGCGGGTTCCGTCGCGATGACAACCGTGGTGGCGACAACCGTGGCGGTGGCGGTTTCCGTCGCGATGACCGCGGTGGTGACAACCGTGGCGGTGGCGGCGGGTTCCGTCGCGATGACAACCGTGGCGGGGACAACCGTGGTGGCGGTGGTTTCCGTCGTGATGACCGGGGCGAGCGTCCGCCGTTCCGGCGTGATGACCGGCCCTCGTTCCCCCGTGACGACCGTGGTGGCGACAACCGTGGTGGTGGCGGCGGTTTCCGTCGCGATGACCGCGGCGGCGACAACCGTGGCGGCGGCGGTTTCCGTCGGGACGACAACCGTGGTGGCGACAACCGTGGCGGTGGCGGTTTCCGTCGCGATGACCGCGGTGGTGACAACCGCGGTGGTGGCGGTTTCCGTCGCGATGACCGCGGTGGTGACAACCGCGGTGGTGGCGGTGGCTTCCGTCGTGACGACAACCGTGGTGGCGGTGGTTTCCGTCGTGATGACCGGGGTGAGCGTCCGCCGTTCCGGCGTGATGACCGGCCCTCGTTCCCCCGTGACGACCGTGGTGGCGACAACCGTGGTGGTGGCGGCGGTTTCCGCCGCGATGACCGCGGCGGCGACAACCGTGGCGGCGGCGGTTTCCGTCGGGACGATCGGCGTGATGAGCGTCCTTCGTCGTTCCGTCGGGACGAGCGGCCTTCGTTCCCCCGTGACGACCGTCGGGACGACAACCGCGGTGGCGGTTTCCGTCGCGATGACCGGCGTGATGAGCGTCCTTCGTCGTTCCGTCGGGACGAGCGGCCTTCGTTCCCCCGTGACGACCGTCGCGATGACAACCGCGGTGGCGGCTTCCGTCGGGACGACCGGCGGGATGAGCGTCCGTCCTCGTTCCGTCGGGACGACAACCGTGGTGGCGACAGCCGTGGCGGTGGCTTCCGTCGGGACGACAACCGTGGTGGCGACAGCCGCGGTGGTGGCTTCCGTCGTGACGACCGTGGTGGCGACCGCGGTGGGTTCCGGGGTCGGGACGACCGGGGTGGCGACCGTGGAGGGTTCCGGGGTCGGGACGACCGGGGTGACCGCGAGCGCAGCGACCGCGCGCCCATCAAGCGGCTGCCGATCCCGCCGGAGGTCACCGGTGAGGAGATCGACCCGGACGTGCGCCAGGAGCTCATGAGCCTGCCCAAGGGGCTGGCCGAGGACGTCTCCCGCAACCTCGTCATGGTCGCCCGTCTGATCGACGAGGACCCGGAGGAGGCGTACGGGTACTCCAAGGTCGCCCTGCGGCTCGCGTCCCGTGTCGCCGCCGTGCGCGAGGCCGCCGGCTTCGCCGCGTACGCG
This sequence comes from Streptomyces sp. NPDC093795, assembly GCF_044764665.1. Classification (NCBI taxonomy): domain Bacteria; kingdom Bacillati; phylum Actinomycetota; class Actinomycetes; order Kitasatosporales; family Streptomycetaceae; genus Streptomyces; species Streptomyces sp. NPDC093795. The sequence continues at coordinate 466,469 of NZ_JBIWIO010000007.1, read as the reverse complement.
ACGCAAAAGTACTCCGAGGCGCTGGCCGAGTTCCGTGCCGCCCGCCGGATGAGCGGTGGCGTCGAGCTGTGGCCCGTCATGGCCGACTGCGAGCGCGGTCTCGGCCGGCCCGAGCGCGCGCTCGCCATGGCCGGTGAGGCCGAGGTGGCGAAGCTGGACAAGGCCGGGCAGGTCGAGATGCGGCTCGTCGCCGCCGGTGCCCGCAGGGACATGGGGCAGCTCGACGCGGCCATCGTGACGCTGCAGAGCCCTGAGCTCGCCTCCAGCGCCGTCCACCCGTGGACCGCGCGCCTGCGGTACGCCTACGCGGACGCGCTGCTCGCCGCCGGTCGTGAGGACGAGGCGCGGGAGTGGTTCGCCAAGGCCCTCGAGTCCGACAAGGACGGGGCCACGGACGCCTCGGACCGGCTGGCCGAGATGGACGGTGTCGAGTTCGTCGACGCGTTCGACGAGTCGGACGAGGAGTCGGACGAGGAGTCCGAGGACGTTGTCGTCGTCGATGACGAGGATGAGGACGACGACCTCGACCTCGACGAGGACGACACCGACGACAGCGTGGGCGACAAGAGCTGACACGGTTGATACGTGAGAAGGGCGGCACCCCGTGGGTGCCGCCCTTCTTCGTCTCCGGGGTCCTTCCTCAGTCCAGCGCCAGGCTTCTCAGGACCAGGCCCGTCGCGGGCTTCGGGCCGAAGGAGGTCGACTTGCGGGGCATGGTGACGCCCTGCCGTGCGAGGTCCCGTACGACCTCCTCGCGTACCGGGTGCATGAGGACCGCCGTACCGCCGCGGCGTTCCGCCTGGGCGACCGCGGCCTCCGTGTCGTGGATGTAGCTGATGTCCTCGGGGGCGTCCGGGATGTGCCAGACGTGCTCCAGGAGCGTGGAGTGGAGGACCGTCGCGTCCAGGGTGCGCCAGGCCCGGGGGCGGTCGGTCCGGATCGTACGGTCGAGGAGGGCAGGGTCCGGGCGGTCGACGAGGTGGAAGCCGCCGTCACCGGCGAGCAGGAAGGCGTTGCCGTCCGCCGAGGCGGTCGCGAGGACCTCCATGGCCGTCGGCAGGGGCCCGTCGATCCGGCGTACCCGGAAGTGCCCGTCGAGAGCCGCGAGGGCGTCGGGCACCGGCAGGCGGTTGAGGAGACGGTGGATGGCGCGGACCCGCAGGGGGTAGCGGGCGGTGTCGATGAGGAGGACCAGGCCGTAGTTCCAGGGGCCCGGTGCGCGGTGCTCCTCGCGGAGGCGGAGGTAGGTCGCCCAGCGGTGGTGGCCGTCGGCGATGAGGGCCTGGTGGCGGGCGAGTCCGCCGGCGATCGCGGCGAGTTCGGCGGGGTCCGTGACCGACCAGAGGCGGTGGTGGAACCCGTCCTCCGTGGTGGTGGAGAGCAGCGGTTCCCGTCGTACGGTCCGCTCGATGACCGCTTCGGCGCCGCCCTCCTCACCTCCCACGTACGTGAGGAGCAGGGGCTCCAGGTTGGCGGCCGTGGTCCGCATCAGGGCGGCGCGGTCCTCGACCACGTGCGGCATGACGTCCTCGTGGGGGAGGACGACTCCCTCGGCGGGGGTGGAGAGCTCCAGGGCGCCGATGACGCCCCGCTGGAGGATGCCGTCGCCCTGCTGCTCGTACACGTAGAGCGCGGGTTCCGGGTCGGGGGCGAGAACGCCGTCCGCGAGCCAGCGGTCGAGGGTGACGGCGGCCTTGCGGTGGCTGGTGCCGGCGGTGATGGCCTGCGGGAGGATCAGCCGGACGATGTTGTGGGGGTCGGCCGACTCCAGATGGAGCAGTCCGTCAGGTCGTACGACGACGTCGTAGGGGGGAGACGTCACGGCGGCGAGGCTGCCGACCCGTTCGGGGACGTAACGGAGTCCGCGGAACGGGGCCAGGCGCAGCCCTGCGGCGTCGTCGCGGACGTCGGCGGCCGCGTGACCTGAGGTGTTCATCTCGACATCGTATGGGGGCGGTGGCCATGAGCGATGATCGGGGGAGCGGGGGAATGTCCACCCGGTGAGGCGAGGAGTGTGCGGTGACGGTGCGGGACGGTCAGGGGCAGCAGGATGTCGGCAGGAAGCGGCCGGACGGCAGCGCGGTGCCGCTGAGCGAGGCGTACGACACGGCGCTCCTGGACCTGGACGGTGTCGTGTACGCGGGCGGGGAGGCCATCGCGCACGCCGTCGAGGCGCTCGGGGCGGCACGGGCCGGCGGGATGCACCTGGCCTACGTCACCAACAACGCGCTGCGGACGCCCGACGCGGTGGCGGAGCACCTCACGGAGCTGGGGGTGCCGGCCGAGGCGGGAGACGTGATCACCTCGGCGCAGGCGGTGGCCCGGCTGATCGCCGACGACGTGCCGCCCGGGTCCCGCGTCCTCGTCATCGGCGGCGAGGGGCTGCGGGTGGCCCTGCGCGAGCGCGGCCTGGAGCCGGTGGAGTCGGCGGACGACGAGCCGGCGGCCGTCGTGCAGGGTTTCGGCGGGGCCGAGATGCCGTGGGGGCGGTTCGCGGAGGCGGCCTACGCGGTGGGGCGCGGGGTGCCGTGGTACGCGTCGAACACGGACCTGACGATCCCCGGGACACGGGGGATCGGGCCGGGGAACGGGGCGGCGGTCGAGGTCGTACGGATCGCCACGGGCGGCCGGGCGGAGCCGAAGGTCGCGGGGAAGCCGCTGCCGCCGATGCACCGGGAGACGGTGCTGCGGACGGGGGCGCGGCGGCCGCTGGTGGTCGGGGACCGGCTGGACACGGACATCGAGGGCGCGTTCAACGGCGGGGTGGACTCGCTGCTCGTCCTGACCGGGGTGACGGATGTGGCGCAGCTGCTGAGGGCCGTGCCGGAGCACCGGCCGACGTATGTGGACCTCGACCTGCGGGGACTGCTCGTGGGGCAGCCCGAGGTCGTCGCGGACGCGGACGGGGCGTTCGTGTGCGGGGACTGGCGGGCGTCGGTGAGTGGGGGTGCGCTGGTGCTGGACGGGCCGGGCGATCGTGACGGGGAGTCGATGGACGGGGTGCGGGCCCTGTGCGGGGCCGCCTGGTCGGCGGCCGATGCTCACGGGGGCGTACCGGACGCGGCGGAGGCCCTCGCGCGGCTCGGGATGTGAAATTGGGTAGGCTAACCTAACTTCATCGGGGATCAGGGCACGGGAGTACGGGTATGGACGGTCGACAGCAGCGGCTGAGCGCGGAATCGGTGACCCTGGCGTACGAGCAGCGGGTCATCGCCCGCGAGTTGTCCGTCGAGATCCCCGACAACTCCTTCACCGTCATCGTCGGGCCGAACGCCTGCGGCAAGTCCACGCTGCTCCGCGCCCTCTCCCGGATGCTGAAGCCCAGCGAGGGGCGCGTGCTGCTCGACGGGCAGTCGATCCACGCCCTGCCCGCCAAGAAGGTGGCCAGGACCCTCGGTCTGCTGCCGCAGACCTCCGTGGCGCCCGACGGCATCACCGTCGCCGATCTGGTCGCCCGTGGCCGCTACCCGCACCAGGGGCTGCTGCGTCAGTGGTCGCCCGAGGACGAGCGGGTCACACGGGAGTCGATGGAGGCGACCGGGGTCGCCGAGCTGGCCGAGCGGTACGTGGACGAGCTCTCCGGCGGTCAGCGCCAGCGCGTCTGGATCGCCATGGCGCTCGCCCAGCAGACCCCGCTGCTCCTGCTCGACGAGCCGACGACGTATCTCGACATCCAGCACCAGATCGACGTCCTCGACCTGTGCGCCGAACTGCACGAGAACCAGGGCCGGACGCTCGTCGCCGTGCTGCACGACCTCAACCACGCGGCCCGGTACGCGACCCACCTCATCGCCGTCCGTGACGGTGAGGTGGTCGCGGAGGGCGCGCCGTCCGAGGTCGTGACCGCGGAGCTCGTGGAGCGGGTCTTCGGGCTGCGCTGCCAGGTCATCGACGACCCGGAGACGGGGACGCCGCTGGTCGTGCCCGCCGGGCGGAAGAGCCGCGTCCCGAGGCCTGTGGGGTCCCCGGAGCCCGCGCTACAGAAGTGAGCGGAGCCGCAGCAGGTCGCGGAAGCCCGCCTCCAGTCTGATCCGGCCCGAGGCCCAGGCCTTGGCGAAGTTCAGTTCGCCGTCCACCATCGCCACCAGGTCGTCGCCGGTCATCGCCAGCCGGATCTGCGCCTTGGCGGGCGGAGGGCCCGCCACCGTGTCCTCGACCCGGATGCGGCCGTCCGCGAGCCGGCCCGTGAACGTGGTGTCCAGGTCCGTGATGTGGCAGCTGAGGGTGCGGTCGAGCGCGGCCGCCCCGCGTACGTCGCCGTCCGCGCGCGTGAGGTTGTCCGAGAGTCTGTCCAGTGCGCTGCGGCACTCCGTGATCGTCGCCATCGCCGTCGACCGTACCCCAGGGGTTCGCGGTAGCGTCGGGCCCATGAGCGACGCGACGGAGATGACGCAGGACCCGATGGTCGGGACAGGGCCCGAGGACGCGCCCGCCGCCGTGCCCGAGGACGCCCGCGATCCCGCCGCGCCCGCGCCGCTCGGGGTCGGACGGCAGCCCACCGGGCACCCCGGCGTCGACGCCCACCTGGAGCGTCTCGCCGCGGTGGACCACCTCCCGGCGGACGGACACCTGGAGGTGTACGAGGATGTACACCGTGGACTGCGCGCCGAGCTGACCTCGCTCGACGCGCACCCCACCCCTCGTCCGTACGAAAACAGGAGCTGAACCCACCGTGGCAGGAGTGGCACGCCGCCGTCTCGACGCCGAGCTGGTCCGGCGCAAGCTCGCGCGCTCGCGCGAGCACGCCAGCCAGCTGATCGCCGCGGGCCGGGTGACCGTCGGCAAGACCGTCGCCACCAAGCCCGCCACCCAGGTCGAGACCGCCGCGGCCATCGTCGTCGTCCAGGACGACGACGACCCCGACTACGTCTCGCGCGGCGGCCACAAGCTCGCCGGGGCGTTCGCCGCCTTCGTCCCCCAGGGGCTGAAGGTCGAGGGCCGGCGCGCCCTGGACGCCGGGGCCTCCACCGGCGGCTTCACCGACGTACTGCTGCGCGCGGGCGCCGCGCATGTCGTCGCCGTCGACGTCGGCTACGGCCAGCTCGCCTGGTCCTTGCGGAGCGACGAGCGCGTGACCGTGAAGGACCGCACGAACGTACGCGAGTTGACGGTCGACGCCATCGACGGTGTCCCCGTCGACCTCGTCGTGGGCGACCTCTCCTTCATCCCGCTCGGGCTCGTGCTGCCCGCCCTGGTGGCCTGTACGGCGCCCGACGCCGACCTCGTCCTCATGGTGAAACCGCAGTTCGAGGTGGGCAAGGAGCGGCTCGGCACCGGCGGCGTCGTCCGGAGCACCGAACTCCGCGCGGACGCCGTGAAGAACGTGGCCCGCCGGGCCGCCGAACTCGGGCTCGGTGTCCTGGGCGTCACCGCCAGCCCGCTGCCCGGCCCCTCGGGCAACGTCGAGTACTTTCTGTGGCTGCGGGCAGGCGCGCCCGCGCTGGATCCGGCGGATGTCGACCGCGCCGTGGCGGAAGGACCTCGTTGAGCTCAACGGCAGCAGCACCAGAGACCGCACCACGTACCGTCTTCCTGCTCGCGCACACCGGCCGGCCGGCCGCCGTGCGCAGCGCCGAACTGGTCGTCCTCGGCCTGCTGCGCTGCGGCATCGGCGTCCGGGTCCTGGAGGCGGAGGCCGCGGACCTGCCGCTGCCGCCGTCGGTCGAGAAGGTGCCGGAGGCCTGCTCCGACGCGCTCGACGGCTGTGAACTCCTCGTCGTCCTGGGCGGCGACGGCACCCTGCTGCGCGGCGCCGAGTTCTCCCGCGCCTCCGGCGTCCCGATGCTCGGCGTCAACCTGGGCCGCGTCGGCTTCCTCGCGGAGGCGGAACGCGACGACCTCGACAAGGTCGTCGACCGGGTCGTGACGAGGGCGTACGAGGTCGAGGAGCGGATGACCCTCGACGTCGTCGTGTACGAGAACGGCGATGTCCTCTACCGCGACTGGGCGCTCAACGAGGCGGCCGTGCAGAAGGTGTCCCCCGAGCGGATGCTGGAGGTCGTCCTCGCGATCGACGGGCGCCCGGTGACCGGCTTCGGCTGCGACGGGGTGATCTGCGCGACACCGACGGGATCCACCGCGTACGCCTTCTCGGCCGGCGGCCCCGTCGTCTGGCCGGAGGTCGAGGCGCTGCTCATGGTCCCCATCGGCGCCCACGCACTCTTCGCCAAGCCGCTGATCACCACCCCCGAGTCGGTGCTCGCCGTCGAGGTCGAGCCGCACACCCCGCACGGGGTGCTGTGGTGCGACGGGCGGCGGACGGTGGAACTCCCGGCGGGGGCACGGGTCGAGGTGCGGCGGGGTGCCGTGCCGGTCCGGCTCGCCCGGCTCCACCACGCCTCCTTCACGGACCGGCTCGTCGCCAAGTTCGCCCTCCCGGTGTCGGGGTGGCGGGGCGCCCCGCACTGATCCCCGCGCTGTCCCTGCGCGGATCCCCAGGCTGATCCCTGGCGGGGGACGGCTGCAACGAGCGGCGCGCCCGAGGGTTACGTACGGGGGCGATGTCGCGTCGCACCGGGGAAACCTCGTATGGTCTGGGGCGTGCTGGAGGAGATGCGGATACGGTCGCTCGGGGTCATCGACGACGCGGTGGTCGAGCTGTCGCCCGGCTTCACCGCGGTGACCGGTGAGACCGGTGCGGGCAAGACCATGGTGGTGACCAGCCTCGGGCTGCTGCTCGGTGGGCGGGCCGACGCGGCCCTGGTGCGGATCGGCGCGGCCTCGGCCGTCGTCGAGGGGCGGATCAGCGTGCCCGCGGGCGCGCCCGCCGCCGTACGCGCCGAGGAGGCCGGGGCGGAGCTCGAGGACGGCGTCCTGCTCGTCAGCCGGACCATCTCGGCCGAGGGACGCTCGCGGGCCCACCTCGGCGGGCGTTCCGTGCCCGTCGGGCTGCTCGCCGAGCTCGCCGACGAACTCGTCGCCGTCCACGGCCAGACCGACCAGCAGGGCCTGCTCAAGCCCGCCCGGCAGCGCGGTGCGCTCGACCGGTACGCGGGAGAGGCCGTCTCCGTACCGCTCGCCGCCTACGGCGAGGCGTACCGGCGGCTGCGTGCCGTCACCGGAGAGCTGGACGAGATCACCACCCGGGCCAGGGAGCGCGCCCAGGAGGCCGATCTGCTGCGCTTCGGGCTCGGCGAGATCGAGGCCGTCGCCCCGCTCGCGGGGGAGGACACCGAACTCGCCGCCGAGGCGGAGCGGCTCGGGCACGCCGAGGCGCTCGCCTCCGCCGCCGCGCTCGCGCACGCCGCGCTCGCGGGCGTACCCGAGGATCCCGAGTCCGTCGACGCCACGACCCTGGTCGCGGGCGCCGGGCGGGCCCTGGAGGCCGTACGGTCGCACGATCCGGCGCTCGCGGCCCTCGCCGACCGGATGGGGGAGATCTCCATCCTGCTCGGGGACGTGGCCACCGAGCTCGCCGGATACGCCGACGACCTGGACGCCGACCCGCTGCGGCTCGCCGTCGTCGAGGAGCGGCGTGCGGCGCTCACCCAACTGACCCGGAAGTACGGGCGGGACGGTGAGGGCGTCGCGGCCGTCCTCGCCTGGGCCGAGGAGAGCGCGGGACGGCTCGGTGAGCTGGACGGCGACGACGACCGCATCGAGGAACTCACCGCCGAGCGGGACCGGCTGCGCGACGAGCTCTCGGTGCTCGCGCAGCGGCTCACCGACGCCCGTACGGAGGCGGCCGCCCGGTTCGCCGACGCGGTCACGGCCGAACTCGCCTCGCTCGCCATGCCCCACGCGCGCGTCTCCTTCGACATCCGGCAGACCGAGGACGCCGAAGGCGTCGAGGTCGGCGGCCGCCGGGTCGCGTACGGCCCGTCCGGGGCCGACGAGGTCGAGCTGCTGCTCGCCCCGCACCCCGGGGCTCCGCCGCGGCCCATCGCCAAGGGCGCCTCCGGTGGCGAGCTGTCCCGGGTGATGCTCGCGGTCGAGGTCGTCTTCGCCGGGGTGGACCCGGTGCCGACGTACCTCTTCGACGAGGTCGACGCCGGTGTCGGCGGCAAGGCGGCCGTCGAGATCGGCCGCAGGCTCGCCAAGCTCGCCAGGACCGCGCAGGTCGTGGTCGTCACCCACCTCCCGCAGGTCGCGGCGTTCGCCGACCGGCAACTCCTCGTCGAGAAGACCAACGACGGCTCCGTGACCCGGTCCGGCGTCACCGTCCTGGAGGGCGAGGACCGGGTCAGGGAACTGTCCCGGATGCTCGCGGGCCAGGAGGACTCCGAGACGGCCAGGGCCCACGCGGAGGAGCTGCTCGCGACGGCGCGGGCCGACGCGTGAGGCGGCTCGGACTCGCCGCGCACGCGGCCGCGCTGATCGCCGCCGCGGCCCGTGGGGGAGCGCGGGGCCGTCTCGCGCGCTCGCCCGAGTGAGTGAACCCGTGGGGTGAGTCCCGGAGCCGTACGCCTCCCGTACAGGGGAACGACGCCATTTCGGTGCCGGAACGTGCGTACGGTCGGCGGTACGGGCTGGCATCCTTGGGCGCGTGACACAGCTCCGTACGGTCCAGGTGTTGGGCGGCGGCAGCGCGGGCAGCAGCGCTCACGTCCGATCACTCGCCTCGGGGCTGGTGGCGAGGGGCGTGCGGGTGACCGTGTGCGCCCCGGCCGAACTCGACCGCGTCTACGACTACCTGGGCGCAGGCGCGCACTTCGTGCCCCTGCCCTGGCTCGGCGACCCCGCCACGGTCACCGCGCTCCGCAACGCCTGCATCGGGGCCGACGTCGTCCACGCGCACGGGTTGCCGGCGTCCGTACGGGCCGCGCTCGCGCTCTCCGGTGGGGGCGGGGGCGGTGGCCGCGGCGGGGGGCGTGCGCCGCTCGTCACCACCTGGGACAGCCGGGTCCACGTGGACGGGGCGCGCGGTGGGATGCTGCGGCTCCTGGAACGGAGGACCGTGCGGGCCGCGACCGTCGTCCTCGCCACCTCGTCCGAGCTCGTCGACCGGGCCCGGCGGCGCGGGGCCCGCGACGCCCGGCTCGCACCCGTCACCACGCCGGCCGCGCGAGGGCCCGTATGCCTCCACGACGGCAAGGCCCGCGCCGAACTGGGCGCCGTCGACCGGCCGTTGCTCATGGCCGTCGGGGCGCTCGAACGGGGCCGGGGGTACCGGACACTGCTCGACGCGGCCCGGGAGTGGCGGGAGCTCGACCCGCAGCCGCTCCTCGTGATCGCGGGCGAGGGGCGCGAACGGGCCGCCCTGCAACGGCGGATCGTCGCGGAGGACCTGCCGGTGCGGCTGATCGGGCGGCGCGAGGACATCGCGGAGCTGCTCGCGGCGGCGGACGTGGCCGTACTCCCGTCCCGGTGGGAGGCGCGGTCCCTGCTCGCGCAGGAGGCGCTGCGGCTCGGGGTGCCGCTCGTCGCCACGGCGGTCGGGGGCGTGCCGGAACTCGTCGGGGACGCGGCGGAGCTGGTGCCGTACGGGGACGCGGGGGCGCTCGCGGGGGCGGTGCGGGGGCTGCTCGAGGACGCGGAGCGGCGGATGGACCTGGCGGCGGCGGGGCGGGTGCAGGCGGGGTCGTGGCCCACGGAGGACGAGACGGTGGCGCATGTGTTGAGCGTGTACGACGAGTTGGTGGGGCGTCGCTGAGGCCGGTGGCGGGGCGGTGCCTTGTTGTGCCTTTCCCGTTGCGGGGGCTGCCCCCCGTCCCCGGTTTGTGGGCATGCGTTCCGCCGGGGCGGAACGGGTGGGCACAAACCGACCACCGGCCCGCAGACGGGGCACGGTCCTGGTGGGTACCGGGGCGCAGGGGGGCGGAGGCGCCGCCAAGGGCCCCGTCCCGTGTGCCCACTCTCCCCCAGACTCCGTCCGGGGCGACCCCCGGCCCCGGCCGGCGCCCCCGCCGTTACGGCGTGTGGCGGCGGGCTCTCAGGGCCAGGGAGAGGGCCAGGACTGTTTGGGGGTCGTCCAGGTCCGTGCCCAGGAGTTCCGAGATGCGGGCCAGGCGGTTGTAGAGGGTCTGCCGGTTGAGGTGGAGCTCCCGGGCCGTCTCCGCCTTGCGCCCCGCATGCGCCAGATACGTCTCCAGGGTCGGCAGCAGGGGCGGGCGGGACGTGCTGTCGTGATCCCGGAGGGGGCCGATCGCGCGGTCCACGAACGCCGCCAGGACCGTGTCCCCGTGGAAGTGCAGCCGCCACAGGAGGAGGTCGATGTCCAGGCGCCGTGCGTCGTACCAGGGCAGCTCCGAGAGGCCCTGCGCCGCCGTCGCCGTCTCCGCCGCGTGCCGCAGGCCCGCCGAGGCCGCCGCCCAGCTGCCCGCGACGCCGACCACGACCACCGGCGGGTGCGCCCCGGCGCGTTCCAGGCCGGCCCGCTCCACGCCCGCGCGCAGTGCCGCCGCGACCCGGTCCGCGACCGCCGTGCGCTCCGACTCCGAGCGCAGCCCCAGGAGCAGGGGCACCCGGCCCTCCACCGGGCGGACGCCCAGGAGGACCGGCACGCCGACCGACGCAAGCTCCTCCAGGACCGCGCGCGCGAGCAGGGCCCAGTTCCCCGACGGGGAGAGCTCGGAGGCCAGCCGCATCACCACCGGAAGCAGCGGGCCGTCACCCGGCTTGAAGCCGAGGACCCGGGCCTGCGCGGGGGCGTCCTCGGCCGCGATCCGGCCCTCGGCGAGGTCGGTCAGGAAGTCGCCCCGGCCACGCGCGGCCAGTTCCTCCTCCTGCCGTGCCTGCATGAGGACGACCGCGAGGAGACCGGCCGCGCGCTCCGCCGCCATCCGGTGCACGGGGGAGAGGGGGCCGGAGACCGACAGGAGGACGAGGCGGGCCCGTACCGAACCTGTACCGGGGCCGCCACCGGGCACGTCGACCAGGACCGTGCCGGTGGGCGGGCCGGACTCGCGGGCCGCCCGCCGGCCGCGCAGCCCGTCCCACACCTGGAGCGGGTCGGCGGGCGCCGACTCCGTACCCGCCGCGTAGAGCAGCTGCCCGTCGGCGGTCTCCAGGAAGACCGGGTTGGCGGCGAAGTCGGAGAGGATACGGAGGACCTGCGGGACCCCGCCGCCGCCGAGCAGCGCCTCCGTGCACTGCCGGTGGACCTCCTCGGCCTGCCGCTGGAGCGCGTAGTGGCCGTTGACGATCTCGGTGTGGATCTCCTCCGTGACCGCCACGAAGGGGACTTCGCGATGCAGCTGCACCAGCGGCAGGCCCGCCGTCCGCGCCGTCTCCACTATCGTCGCCGGGAGCCGGGCGAAGCGCGGGCCCAGTTCGACGACGAGCGCCGCGATGCCCCGGTCCGCGAGCCGGCGTACGAAAGCGCGCTGTTCGGCCGGGCGGGTGCCCAGGCCGAGGCCCGTCGTGAGCAGCAGCTCGCCGCCCTTGAGCAGCGACGCCATGTTCGGCACCTCGCCCGCGTGCACCCAGCGCACCGTGCGGTGCAGCCGGTCGGCGCCGGCGACGACCTCCGGGAGCCCGCCGCGCAGCCCCGGGAGCTCGAGCGCCCGCTGCACGGTGATCCCGCCCTGATTGTCCATGGGGCCGGACGCTACCCGCGTCCGTGTTCCGGCGACATCACCCCACGGTTACGGCGCCGGACAGTTCGTACACCAGGGCGACAACTCGTCGTGTCGTGGCGTGAATTGTGCGACCGCATGTCGATTGTGGCCTGCGTCACTCGCGAGGATGCTCTCGCGCCATGGCAGAGAACTCCACCCCAGAGGTCCACCGGCTGAAGGCGAACTCGGTCGGGCTCGTCGGCGTCGTCTTCATGGCCGTGGCCACCGCGGCGCCGATCACGGCGATGACCGGCAACCTCCCCATCGCCGTCGGCTTCGGCAACGGCACCGGCGCACCCGCCGGCTATCTCTTCGCGACGCTCGTCCTGACCGTCTTCTCGGTCGGCTACGTCGCCATGGCCAAGCGGATCACGGCCGCCGGCGCCTTCTACGGCTACATCTCGCACGGCCTCGGCCGGATCGCCGGCATGGCCTCCGGCATGCTCGCGGTCCTCGCGTACATCGTCTTCGAGGCCTCCATCGTCGGGGTCTTCGCGTACTTCGCCAAGACGACGGTCGCCGACCAGTTCGGCGTGGACGTGCCCTGGATCCTGTACGCGGCCGTCATGCTCGCCGTGACGGCCGTCCTGTCGTACTTCGACATCAACCTGACCGCCAAGGCGCTCGGCGTGATGCTCGTGGCCGAGATCGCGGTCCTCTTCGCGGTCGCCACCGCCGTCCTGATCGCGGGCGGCGGCCCCGAGGGCATACCGGTCGAGCCGATCAACCCCGTGAACGCCTTCACCGGCTCCTCCGCGGGACTCGGACTCTTCTTCGCCTTCTGGTCCTGGGTGGGCTTCGAATCGACCGCCATGTACGGGGAGGAGTCGCGCAACCCCAAGAAGGTCATCCCGCGCGCCACCCTGATCTCCGTCATCGGCGTCGGCCTCTTCTACATCTACGTCTCGTGGATGACGATCGCCGGCAACGGCCTCGCCGAATCGGTGAAGCTGTCCGCCTCCGCCTCCCCGCTCGACCTGTTCTTCGCGCCCACCCAGAGCTTCATCGGCGCCTGGGCCGTCGACGCCTTCCAGTGGCTGCTGCTCACCGGCTCCTTCGCCTGCGGCATGGCCTTCCACCAGTGCGCCTCGCGCTATCTGTACGCCATCGGCCGCGAGGGCTTCCTCCACCCGGCGCTCGGCCGGACACACACCCGGCACGGCTCGCCGTACATCGCCTCGTACGTCCAGAGCGCGATCGCCGTCGGCCTCGTCGCCGCCTTCTGGCTCACCGGCCAGGACCCGTACATCCACCTCTACACCCTGCTCGCGATCCTCGGCACGATGGCGATCCTCATCGTCCAGACCCTCTGCTCCTTCGCCGTCATCGGCTACTTCCGCAAGAACCACCCCGAGGACCGGCACTGGTTCAGGACCTTCACCGCCCCGCTCCTCGGCGGGATCGGCATGATCGCCGTCGTCGTCCTGCTGATCATCAACCTGGAGACCGCGGCCGGACTCGCCGCCGACTCCCTCTTCTTCGACGCGATCCCCTGGATCGTCGGCCTCGTCTTCTTCGGCGGCCTCGGCCTCGGCCTCTACCTCAAGGCCAAGCGGCCCGAGCGCTACGAGATCATCGGCCGGATCGTCCTGGAGGACGCCACCGAGCGCGACGACGAACCCCGCACGGAACCCGCCCCCGTACCCCAGGCCTGACCTCCCCCTTCTCCTCCAGGAGCGCCCCATGGCACGCACCAACCCGATGCACCTCCTGAAGCGCCTCGCCGCCGAGCACGCCGACGCCCGACGGCTGAACCTCCCCGTCGACGAACTCCGGGGCATGAGAGCCGACGCCCCCGGGCGCCGGACCCTGCTCAAGTACGCCGCCGCGGCCGGAGTCGCCGTCGGCGTCGGCGCGGGCACGGCCGTCCCCGCCCGCGCCGCCGTCCCGGACCCGCCCGTCAGGAGCACCGCCCGGGTCGCCGTCGTCGGCGCCGGGATCTCCGGCCTCACCGCCGCCCTCACCCTCCAGGACGCCGGCCTCAGCCCCGTGCTGTACGAGGCCAACCCGTCCAGGGTCGGCGGCCGCATGTGGACGCAGCGCTCCCACTGGGCGTACGGGCAGACCTCCGAGATCGGCGGCGAGCTGATCGACACCAGCCACAAGAAGATCCTGGAACTCTGCCGCCGCTTCGGCCTCGACGTCGAGGACTTCCTCGGCGGCGGACCCCAGGGCGCCGAGGAGGTCCTCTGGTTCGACGGCGCCTACTACCCGCGCCACCAGGCCGACGAGGACTTCAAGGCCGTCTACCAGGCCCTGCGCCGCGACCTCTCCGAAGCGGGGGAGGTCCTCTGGAACCAGACCACCCCCACCGGCACCGCACTCGACAACATGTCGATATACGAATGGATCGAGACCCGGGTCCCCGGCGGGCACACCTCCCCGCTCGGCCAGTTCATCGACGTCGCCTACAACGTCGAGTACGGCGCCGACACCACCGAACAGTCCTCGCTCGCCCTCGTCCTGCTCATGGGCTACCAGACCAATCCCGGCAACTTCAACATCTGGGGCCTGTCCAACGAGCGCTACCACATCGTCGGCGGCAACGACCGCCTCCCGAACGCCATCGCCGGGGCGCTCGCCCCCGGCACCCTGCGCCACGGCTGGTCCCTGACCGCCGTACGGGCCAACGCCGACGGCACCCAGACGCTGACCTTCACCGAGGCCGGCGTCACCAGGACCGTCACCGCCGACCACACGGTCCTCTGCCTCCCGCTGCCGATCCTCAAGCAGCTCGACCTCTCCCTGGCCGGCTTCGACCCGCTCATGCGGAACCTGCTGCGGGACGCCCGCATGGGCCACTGCACCAAGCTGAACATGCAGTTCGGCACCCGCCCCTGGCGCGGCACGGGAGCCTGGCCCGGAGTCTCCGCGGGCGACTGCTTCACCGACACCGAGGTCCAGCAGACCTGGGACACCACCAAGCTCCAGGGCGGCACCGGCGGCATCCTCATCCAGTACGGCGGCGGCAGCCTGGCCAAGAACCTGAACCCGGCCGGGCCGTTCTCCACCGAGTCCGACCCGTACGTGCGGAGCCTCGTCACCCGCTACCTGGCGGGCATCGACGCCTTCTTCCCCGGGACCTCCAAGGCGTACACGGGCCGCGCCCAGCTCTCCGCCTGGCACAAGAACCCGTACACCCTCGGCGCGTACTCCTGCTGGCCCGTCGGCTACCTCCACCGGTACGCCGGCTACGAGGGCACCGCCCAGGGCAACGTCCACATCGGCGGCGAGCACTGTTCGTACGACTTCCAGGGCTTCATGGAAGGCGGGGCGACGGAGGGCGAGCGGGCCGCGCGGGAGGTGATCGACGCGCTGAGGTGAGCCTCGGGCGGCCGGTGCGCCCGTCCGCCGCGTAGGAGGCTCCCCCTACGCGGCGAACGGGTCGCGGGCCTCAGCCGCCGTACGCCCCGCTCGCCGTCAGCCGCAGTGCCGTGTCGATCAGCGGGACGTGGCTGAAGGCCTGCGGGAAGTTGCCCACCTGCCGCTGGAGCCTCGGGTCCCACTCCTCCGCGAGCAGCCCCAGGTCGTTGCGGAGCCCGAGCAGCTTCTCGAAGAGGGTGCGGGCCTCGTCCACCCTGCCGATCATCGCCAGGTCGTCCGCGAGCCAGAACGAGCACGCGAGGAACGCGCCCTCGTCGCCCTCCAGGCCGTCGACCCCGGCCTCCTCGCCGGCCGTGGGGTAGCGCAGCACGAACCCGTCCTCCGTGGACAGCTCCCGCTGGATCGCCTCGATCGTGCCGATGACCCGCTTGTCGTCCGGCGGCAGGAAACCCATCTGCGGGATCAGCAGCAGCGAGGCGTCCAGCTCCTTGGAGCCGTACGACTGCGTGAAGGTGTTCCGCTCGGGGTCGTAGCCCTTCTCGCAGACGTCCCGGTGGATCTGGTCGCGCAGCGCGTGCCAGCGCTCCAGGGGGCCGTCGGCGTCCCCGGACTCGATGAGCTTGATCGTACGGTCGACGGCCACCCAGGCCATCACCTTCGAGTGCACGAAGTGGCGGCGCGGGCCGCGGACCTCCCAGATGCCCTCGTCGGGCTGGTCCCAGTGCTTCTCCAGGTAGTTGATCAGCTTGATCTGGAGGAGCGAGGCGTAGTCGTTGCGGGAGAGCCCCGTCATGTGCGCGAGGTGGAGGGCTTCGGTGACCTCGCCGTAGACGTCCAGCTGGAGCTGGTTGGCGGCGCCGTTGCCCACCCGTACCGGACCGGAGTTCTCGTACCCCGGCAGCCAGTCGAGCTCCGCCTCGCCGAGCTCCCGCTCGCCCGCGATGCCGTACATGATCTGGAGGTTCTCCGGGTCGCCCGCGACCGCCCTGAGCAGCCAGTCCCGCCAGGCGCGGGCCTCCTCGCGGTAGCCGGTGCGCAGCATCGACGAGAGGGTGATCGCCGCGTCCCGCAGCCAGGTGTAGCGGTAGTCCCAGTTGCGGACGCCGCCGATCTCCTCGGGCAGCGAGGTGGTCGGCGCGGCCACGATCCCGCCGGTCGGCGCGTACGTCAGCGCCTTCAGGGTGATCAGGGAGCGGATCACCGCCTCCCGGTAGGGGCCGTGGTACGTGCAGTGGTCGACCCACTCGCGCCAGAAGTCGGCGGTCGCCTCGAGAGAGCCCTCGGGGTCGGGCAGAGCCGGCGGCTCACGGTGGGAGGGCTGCCAGGACAGCGTGAACGTGATCCGGTCCCCGGGATTGACGGTGAACTCGGAGTACGTCGTCAGGTCCTTGCCGTGGGTCTCGGCGTCCGTGTCCAACCACACCGAGTCGGGTCCCGCGACGGCGACCGTGCGCTCGCCGACCTTGTGGACCCACGGCACGATCCGGCCGTAGCTGAACCGCATCCGCAGCGCGGAACGCATCCGCACCCGGCCGGAGACGCCCTCCACGATCCGGATGAGCTGCGGCGCGCCGTCACGCGGGGGCATGAAGTCCGTCACCCGGACCGTGCCGCGCGGGGTGTCCCACTCGGACTCCAGGATCAGCGAGTCGCCACGGTAGCGGCGCCGGTCGGCCGCGGGCGGTTCGGCGTCGGCGGGCCCGGCGGGGCCCACCCGCCAGAATCCGTGTTCCTCGGTGCCGAGCAGCCCGGCGAAGATCGCGTGGGAGTCGAAGCGGGGGAGACACAGCCAGTCGACGCTGCCGTCGCGGCAGACCAGTGCGGCGGTCTGCATGTCTCCGATGAGTGCGTAATCCTCGATGCGCCCGGCCACGTGCTTCACTCCAGTCGAACGGCCACGTCCGCCCCGCGGGGCGCTTGCTCAGATGCTCCGGCCGGATGGCGGCCGGGTCTGCGTGTATCAGCGGTCAAGGGGTCTTCGACGAGCTCTTGGTCCGGAAGACGGGCGGGGTGGTGCCGCTGGCCGGCCGGCTCGGCGGGCTGTGTCCGAGCAGGATACTTCGCACCCTAGTGACCCGGTGATCACCCCGGTAACGGTGCTGCTCCGATCGGGTGAACCCGTCCTACTCGTAGTGCCCCACGCCGATGCGTGGTCCGTCCTGTCCCTGATGAGAGGGTCCCCCCTTTCCGTCGGGAGGGTCCGCCCCGCCCGCGCGTCGCCGTCCGTGTACACCCGACTGCCGCGTGTGGCCGGAAGCGGCCTCCCGATGTCGCTGATACCCTGGTACCCCGTGGACCGGTGGGAAACGGCGACAGCCGAGGACCCCGAAACCGCAGCGACGGCACCCCCCGATTCTTCCGGAGGGCACGCCGGTACGCACCTCCAGAACGCGACCACGGGAGCCCCCTCTTGGCGATGCCGCCCAAAACCACGACGACCAAGCACATCTTCGTCACCGGGGGTGTCGCCTCCAGCCTCGGCAAGGGCCTGACCGCCTCCAGCCTGGGTGCGCTCCTCAAGGCCCGGGGCCTGCGGGTCACGATGCAGAAGCTCGACCCGTACCTGAACGTCGACCCGGGCACGATGAACCCGTTCCAGCACGGCGAGGTGTTCGTCACCAACGACGGCGCCGAGACCGACCTGGACATCGGCCACTACGAGCGCTTCCTCGACGTCGACCTCGACGGCTCGGCCAACGTCACCACCGGCCAGGTCTACTCGCAGGTCATCGCCAAGGAGCGGCGCGGCGAGTACCTCGGTGACACCGTGCAGGTCATCCCGCACATCACCAACGAGATCAAGTCCCGGATCCGCCGCATGGCGACCGACGACGTGGACGTCGTCATCACCGAGGTCGGCGGCACGGTCGGTGACATCGAGTCGCTGCCGTTCCTGGAGACCGTCCGCCAGGTCCGCCACGAGGTCGGCCGCGACAACGTCTTCGTCGTGCACATCTCGCTGCTGCCCTACATCGGCCCCTCCGGTGAGCTGAAGACCAAGCCGACCCAGCACTCCGTCGCCGCCCTGCGGAACATCGGTATCCAGCCGGACGCCATCGTGCTGCGCGCCGACCGCGACGTCCCGACCGCCATCAAGCGCAAGATCTCGCTGATGTGCGACGTCGACGAGGCCGCCGTGGTCGCCGCCATCGACGCCAAGTCGATCTACGACATCCCGAAGGTGCTGCACACCGAGGGCCTGGACGCCTACGTCGTCCGCAAGCTCGACCTGCCCTTCCGCGACGTGGACTGGACCGTCTGGGAGGACCTCCTGGACCGCGTCCACAACCCGGAGCACGAGGTCACCGTCGCGCTCGTCGGCAAGTACATCGACCTGCCCGACGCCTACCTCTCGGTCACCGAGGCCATGCGGGCCGGCGGCTTCGCCAACAAGGCGCGGGTCAAGGTCAAGTGGGTCACCTCCGACGACTGCAAGACCCCGGCCGACGCCGAGAAGCAGCTCGGCGACGTCGACGCGATCCTCGTCCCCGGCGGCTTCGGCGACCGCGGTGTGAGCGGCAAGGTCGGCGCGATCCGGTACGCCCGTGAGAACAAGGTGCCGCTGCTCGGCATCTGCCTCGGCCTCCAGTGCATCGTCATCGAGGCGGCCCGGAACCTGGCCGACATCCCCGACGCCAACTCCACCGAGTTCGACCCGGCCACCGCGCACCCCGTCGTCTCGACGATGGAGGAGCAGCTCGCGTACGTCGAGGGCGCCGGCGACCTGGGCGGAACGATGCGCCTGGGCCTGTACCCGGCGAAGCTCGCCGAGGGCTCGATCGTCCGCGAGGTCTACGACGACCAGCCGTACGTGGAGGAGCGTCACCGTCACCGCTACGAGGTGAACAACGCCTACCGCGCGGAGCTGGAGAAGAAGGCCGGTCTGGTCTTCTCCGGCACCTCCCCGGACAACAAGCTCGTCGAGTACGTCGAGTACCCGCGCGAGATCCACCCCTACCTGGTCGCCACCCAGGCGCACCCGGAGCTCCGCTCCCGCCCGACCCGCCCGCACCCGCTCTTCGCGGGCCTGGTCAAGGCGGCCGTGGAGCGCAAGACCGCGAAGTAGCACGGCGCGTTAACGTTGCCGGGGTACGGGTCCCTCTCGGGGGCGCGTACCCCGGCTTTCGTATGTGGGAGGACGCAGATGGAGTTGCAGGACACCCCGGAGGAGTGGCGGGTCGTCGCCACGGTTACCCCGTTCCAGGGAAACAAGACGAGCGTCCGCACGGACGACGTGGTCATGCCGGGTGGCACGGTCGCGCGCCGCGACTACCAGGTCCACCCCGGGTCGGTGGCCGTCCTGGCCCTCGACGAGGAGGACCGGGTCCTGCTGCTCAAGCAGTACCGGCACCCGGTGCGGCAGAAGCTCTGGGAGATCCCGGCGGGGCTCCTCGACGTACCCGGTGAGAACCCGCTGCACGCGGCGCAGCGCGAGCTGTACGAGGAGGCGCACGTCAAGGCCGAGGACTGGCGGGTCCTGGCCGACGTGTACACGACGCCCGGCGGCTGCGACGAGGCGGTACGGGTCTTCCTGGCGCGGGATCTGTCGGACGCGGAGGGCGAGCGCTTCGAGGTCGCGGAGGAGGAGGCCGACATGGAGTTGGCGCGGGTGCCGGTCGCGGACCTCGTGCGGGGGGTCCTCGCGGGCGAGCTGCACAACAACTGCCTGGTCGTGGGGGTGCTGTCGCTGGCGGCCGCGCGGGCGGGGGAGGGCCTCGACGCGCTCCGCCCGGCCGAGGCGCCCTGGCCGGCGCGCCCGTTCGAGGCGTAGCGCCCCGAGGGTGAGGTGGTGTGACCATCCGCTGATCCGATCGGGCGACGTGTCCGCCCTGCTCCGCCGGGTCCGTGCCGTGCCCTGAACTACGCTCGGAATCGCCCGTGCGGAGACCCCCGCGGGATCGGCTCGTGCGCAGGTGGACGGGAGCGTGGCCCGTGACGGATCAGGCGGTGGCGACGGCCGGCAACCGGCAGTTCTTCGGCCGGCAGCGGGAGTTGAAGGCCCTGCGCGCCGACATCGAGCGGACCGGCCTCGACACCCTCACCGGCCGCAAGGCGCCCCGCGCCCGGGTCCTGCTCATCGCGGGCAAGCCCGGCTCCGGACGCACCGCGCTCGCCGAGGAACTGGCCGCGGGGCTCGCCGACCGCTACCCCGACGGGATCTTCCGGGCCCGGCTCACCGAGCCCGGCGGCGACCCGGTCCCCACCGCCCGCGCCGCCCAGGAACTCCTCGCCGTCCTCGGTGTCGCCGAACCCCCCGGCGCCGCCGAGGACGAACTGACCGAACTGGTCCGCGGCGCCCTCGCCGAACGCCGGGCCGTCCTGGTCCTCGACGACGCCGTGGACGCCGCACAGGCCGATCCGCTGATCCCCGACAACCCCGACGCCCTGGTGGTGGGCGTCTCCCGGGGCCCGCTCACCGGCATCGCCGACGTACGGCCCTGCACGCTCGGCGGGCTCGACCCCAAGTCGGCCATCGAGCTGCTCACCTCCTTCACCGGCTCCGTACGCATCACCGTCGACCCGCAGGCCGCCGAGGCCCTCGTCGAGGAGTGCGGCGGACTGCCCGGCGCGGTCGTCCTCGCCGGCGGCTGGCTCTCCACCCACCCCAAGACCTCCGTCGCCGACCTCGCCAAGCAGCTGCGCGGGCTCGGCGGCGACCCCCTCACCCGGGCCTTCCTGCTCGCCCACGAGGCGCTGCCCGCCACCGCCGCCCGGATACTGCGTTACCTGTCCCTGGCCCCGCTGGGCCGGGCCGACGCCCACACCGCCTCCGCCCTGGCCGGCTGCTCGGTCTCGGCCGCCGCCACCACCCTCGCCGACTTCGCCGCCCTGGGGCTCCTCGCAGGCGGCGAGGACGGGCAGTACGAGGTCCCCGGCCATCTCGTCCCCCTCCTGCGCGCCCAGCTGGAGGAGAGCGACCGGCCCGCCGAGGTCCAGCTCGCGCGGGCCCGGATGCTGGAGCGGACCGTACGGCTCCTCCAGTCCTGCCGTGCGGTCACCGAACCCGAGGGCTCGCCCGCCCGCCGGAAGCTGGCCGGGCTGCCGCGCGCCCTGCGCTTCCCGAACGCGGCCGCCGGGGCCGACTGGCTGCGTTCCCGGCAGCCCGTCCTCCTCGCCTCCGCCCGGCTCGCCGTCGCCGACGGCGAGCTCGACACCCTCGCTCGCCGCCTGGTCGCGTCCCTCGTCAGGGCGCTCGCCGCGCACCGGGGCGCCGAGGCGGCCGCGCCGGAGCTGTACGGCCTCCACCGGCTGGTCCTGGACGTGGCCGAGCGGCGCGGGCTGCACAGGGAGCGGGCCGCCGCCCTGCTCAACCTGGCCGATCTCGACGCCAGGACCGGCAGGACGAAGGACGCACTTCTGCGATATCGGTCGGCTTTGGAGGCCGGACGCACAGCAAATGACCCGTATGCGACCGGTCGCGCAATGGAATCCGTAGGTGGCTCCTATCAGGAGCTGGGGGACTGGCAGCGGGCCGGCGACTGGTACGGACGGGCGCTCGCTCAGCGCCTCGCCCGGGACGAGCGGGCCGACCAGGCCCGGCTCTACGCCCGCCTCGGCGCCGTGCAGACCTACGCGGGCCGGTACGGCGAGGCCCTGCGGAACTGGCGCGCCGCCGCGGCCGGCTACCGGCGGCTCGCCGATCTCCCGGGCTACGCACGGGCGTTGAGCGAGGCGGCCCGGGTCCAGGAGTACGCAGGGCGGCCCGAGGAGTCCCTGCGGACCTGCGAGGAGGCGGTGGAGTGGGCCCGGCGCGCCCAGGACACCCGGCTCCAGGCCGCGCTGCAGCTGCGGCTCGCCGACACCCTCGACCGGCTCGGGGACCCCGCGGCCGCCCGACTGCACCGGGCCGCCGCCGACAGACTGCTCGAAACAACAAGATCCGCCTACGAAATCCGCAGTGGGTCCGGCGAAGATTAGTACTTTGAAAGGCTAGACAGGGAGAACTCCTTCATTAGACTGGGTGCGCCGCGTTCGAACGTGGTCTGCCCCGGTGCGCCGCAGTGCATCCGGGTATGTATCGCAGTGCCCCAGATATCCCCCCTGATTCAAGGACCGTGATCGACGATGAAGGTCGGCATCCCCCGCGAGGTCAAGAACAACGAGTTCCGCGTGGCCATCACCCCTGCCGGTGTCCACGAGCTCGTCCGCCACGGCCACCAGGTCTTCGTCGAGCAGAACGCCGGTGTCGGCTCCTCGATCACGGACGAGGAGTACGTCTCGGCCGGCGCCGAGATCCTCCCCACCGCCGACGAGGTCTGGGCCACCGCCGACCTGCTGCTCAAGGTCAAGGAGCCGATCGCGGAGGAGTACCACCGCCTCCGCAAGGACCAGACGCTCTTCACGTACCTGCACCTCGCCGCTTCCAGGGAGTGCACGGACGCGCTCCTGGCCTCCGGCACGACCGCCATCGCGTACGAGACCGTCGAGACCGTCGGTCGCGCGCTTCCGCTGCTCGCCCCGATGTCCGAGGTCGCGGGCCGCCTGGCCCCGCAGGTCGGCGCGTACCACCTGATGCGCTCGGTCGGCGGCCGCGGCGTCCTCCCCGGCGGCGTCCCCGGCACCCACGCCGGCGAGTGCGTCGTCATCGGCGGCGGCGTCTCCGGCTGGAACGCCACCCAGATCGCCGTCGGCATGGGCTTCCACGTGACCCTGCTCGACCGTGACATCAACAAGCTCCGCGAGGCCGACAAGATCTTCGGCACCAAGGTGAAGACGATCGTCTCCAACGCCTTCGAGCTGGAGAAGGCCGTCGTCGAGGCCGACCTCGTCATCGGTGCCGTCCTCATCCCGGGCGCCAAGGCCCCGAAGCTGGTCACCAACGAGCTCGTCGCCAAGATGAAGCCCGGAAGTGTCCTTGTCGACATCGCGATCGACCAGGGCGGCTGCTTCGAGGACTCGCACCCGACCACCCACGCCGAGCCGACCTTCCAGGTCCACAACTCGGTCTTCTACTGCGTCGCCAACATGCCCGGCGCGGTCCCGAACACCTCCACCTATGCCCTCACCAACGCCACGCTGCCCTACATCGTGTCGCTGGCGAACAACGGCTGGGTCGAGGCGCTGCGCCGCGACGCCGCGCTCGGTCTCGGCCTCAACACCCATGACGGCAAGGTGGTTTACAAGGAGGTCGCCGAGGCGCACGGCCTCGAGCACGTCGAGCTGAGCAGCCTCCTGGGCTGACGCTCGCGGCATCGCCGTCAACGCGTGCCGTCAATCCGCGCCCCGGCCGGACCTTGTTCGACAAGGTCCGGCCGGACGTGTGTCCGGACCCGGCGGAACGTTCGGCCAACTCGCCTCGAACGTAACTGTTTAACCGTTTCGCACACCCCTGAAACGTGTGGATGCATGCCTGCGCACCCTTGACAGAGAGGTGTTCGGTTGCCGACACATCGGGCCGGGTCCGGCGGATTGTGTTGCTGCGGACCGGTGACACGCCATAGAGTCGCCAACCGTCGGCATGGTGCCACGCTGACCTATCGATAAATGTTCCTGGTGACATCCAAGGAGGTAAGACGACTTGTGAATGAGTCGACAATTACTCCCGGGAGCGGTGTACCAGGTGCTCCGTTCGGCTCCGTCGCGGTGCGGACCTTCGCGACGCACCAGCCCATGACGACAGCCCACACGATGAAGACGATGGACGGCCTACACGTGAACGCCACGGCCGGCAACGAGATGGGCCGAGAGTCCACCCACTTCGCCGCCTATGACGAGGTGCCCGAGGGGCACTTCTACGACCCCGACGCCGAGTACGAGCCCGATCCGGAGTACGCGGCCACCCTCGCACCCGACGCTGCCCGTCAGCGCCGTGAGCGGATCGGCCCCACCGGACGGCCGCTGCCGTACTTCCCGATCCCGGGTCCGCTGACCGACCACGGACCCGCGACGATCATCGCGATGTGCAACCAGAAGGGCGGCGTCGGCAAGACCACGTCGACCATCAACCTGGGCGCGGCGCTCGCCGAGTACGGACGACGGGTGCTGCTCGTCGACTTCGACCCGCAGGGAGCCCTGTCGGTCGGCCTCGGCGTGAACCCGATGGAGCTCGACCTCACCGTCTACAACCTGCTCATGGAGCGGGGCATGTCGGCGGACGAGGTCCTCCTCAAGACCGCGGTGCCCAACATGGACCTGCTGCCGAGCAACATCGACCTCTCGGCTGCCGAAGTCCAGCTCGTCAGCGAGGTCGCGCGCGAGTCGACGCTCCAGCGCGCCCTGAAGCCGCTGATGAACGACTACGACTACATCGTGATCGACTGTCAGCCCTCGCTCGGCCTGCTGACCGTGAACGCCCTGACGGCGGCTCACAAGGTCATCGTGCCGCTGGAGTGCGAGTTCTTCGCGCTGCGTGGAGTGGCGCTGCTGACCGAGACCATCGAGAAGGTCCAGGAGCGGCTCAACCCCGAGCTCGAACTCGACGGCATCCTCGCCACGATGTACGACTCGCGGACCGTGCACAGCCGTGAGGTCCTCGCGCGCGTCGTCGAGGCCTTCGACGAGCACGTGTACCACACGGTCATCGGGCGGACCGTGCGCTTCCCGGAGACCACCGTCGCCGGCGAGCCCATCACCACCTACGCCTCCAACTCCGTGGGCGCCGCCGCCTACCGCCAGCTCGCCAGGGAGGTGCTCGCCCGGTGTCACGCCGAGTGAGTCTGCCCGGCGCCGACGAACTCTTCCGTACGACCGGGGGGATGGCGCTCCAGGGCTCCGCGTCCCGCCGGGCTGTTCCGGCACCGGCGAGCGAGAGCGACCCGACGGCGGCCGAGGGCTCAGGCACGGCGGAGCACACGGCGGCGGACTCCGAGGCGGCGGAACCGCGCGCCAGGACGGCGGAGCCCGAGGGCGCCGCCCCCAAGGGCGCGCCCACCGCCGCCGTACCCGCCCCGGCGGCGCGGCGGCGCGGCGGCCGCGCCCCGAACCGGCGGCCCAGCGGTCGCGAGCGCCACGACGAGAAGATCACGGTCTACGTCTCCGCCGAGGAGCTGATGGACCTGGAGCACGCCCGGCTCGTGCTCCGCGGTGAGCACGGTCTCGCCGTCGACCGGGGCCGGATCGTCCGGGAGGCCGTCGCGGTCGTCCTGGCGGACCTGGAGTCCCGCGGCGACGCGAGCATCCTCGTCCGCCGTCTGCGCGGCCGCTGACGGTAGCCTGCGGGCTACCGCGCTCCCCGTTCTCCCCTGGACCTCCATGCACCACGCCTCCGACGAAACGTCCCGCCCACCACGCCGCCGCGTCCTGGGGCGGGGCCCGGACGCGGGGGAGGAGGCCGGTCACTCCGAGGCGAGCGCCGCAGCCTCCGCCGCCCCCGACGCGGGCAGTGCGCCGCCGGGCGACGCCGGGGGCGGCTCGGGTGATGGCGCCGGTGGCGCGGGCGAGGGTGGCGGCGCGGACGTCGACGGCGGTGGCCGGTTCACCGTGCGGCTCTCGAACTTCGAGGGGCCCTTCGATCTGCTGCTCCAGCTGATCACCAAGCACAAGCTCGACGTCACCGAGGTCGCCCTCTCCCAGGTCACCGACGAGTTCATGGCGCACCTGCGCGCCCTCGGGCCCGACGGGGACCTCGACCAGACCACCGAGTTCCTGGTCGTCGCCGCCACCCTGCTCGACCTCAAGGCCGCCCGGCTGCTGCCCGCCGCCGAGGTGGAGGACGAGGCCGACCTCGCGCTCCTGGAGGCGCGCGACCTGCTCTTCGCCCGGCTCCTCCAGTACCGGGCGTACAAACGCATCGCGGCGATCTTCGAGGAGCGCTGGGAGGCGGAGGGCCGCCGCCACCCCCGTACCGTCGGACTCGAACCGCACCACGCCGCGCTGCTCCCCGAGGTCGTCATCTCCATCGGCGCCGAGGGCTTCGCCCGGCTGGCCGCCAAGGCGATGCAGCCGAAGGCCGCACCCCAGGTGTACGTCGACCACATCCACGCCCCGCTCGTCAGCGTCCGCGAGCAGGCCGCCGTGGTCGTCGCGCTGCTGCGGGAGCGCGGGTCCGCGCTCTTCCGGGAGCTGGTCGAGGACGTGGGCGACGACACCCTGACCGTCGTGGCCCGCTTCCTGGCCCTCCTGGAGCTCTACCGGGAGAAGGCCGTCGCCCTCGACCAGGAGACCGCCCTGGGGGACCTCACGGTCTCCTGGACCGGCGGGGACGACGGTGACGAGGAGACCCGCGTCACGGACGAGTTCGACCAGGTACCCGAGCGAGAAACGGAGGCGCCGCGGTGAGCGACCTCAAGCCCGCACTCGAAGCCGTCCTCATGGTCGTCGACGAGCCCGCCACCGAGGCCCATCTGGCCAAGGTCCTGGAGTGCGCCCCCCGCGAGGTGGCCGACGCGCTGCGCGAGCTGGCCGACGAGTACACCGCCCAGGGCCGCGGCTTCGAGCTGCGTCAGGTGGCCGGCGGCTGGCGGTACTACACCCGCCCCGAGCACGCCCCGGCCGTCGAGGCCTTCGTCCTGGAGGGGCAGCAGGCCCGGCTCACCCAGGCGGCCCTGGAGACGCTGGCGGTCGTCGCGTACCGCCAGCCGGTCAGCCGTTCGCGGGTCTCCGCGGTCCGCGGAGTCAACTGTGACGGCGTGATGCGGACCCTCCTCCAGCGGGGTCTGGTGGAGGAGACGGGCGCGGAACCCGAAACAGGTGCGATCCTGTACAGGACGACGAACTATTTCCTGGAGCGGATGGGCCTGCGCGGTCTGGACGAGCTCCCCGAGCTGGCGCCCTTCCTCCCCGAGGCGGAGGCGGTCGAGCCGGACTCGCTGGAAGGGGTTCCGTCGTTCGATCCGGATGCACCGGATCGTGAGGACGACGACGACAAGACGGAAGTTTGATGCGAAGCAGCAGCGGCAGGAACAGCAGCGGAAACAACGGCGGGAGCCGTGGTGGCAACAGCGGCGGCCGCGGCGGCAGCAGCGGTGGCGGCCGCGGTGGCAGCGGTGCCGGCGGTGGCGGTGGCTACCGCGGCTCCGGTGGCAGCGGCAGCGGCAGCGGCGGTGGCGGCTACCGGGGCTCCGGTGGCGGCAGCGGCTCCGGCTCCGGTGGCGGTGGCTACCGGGGCGGCAGCAGCTCGGGTGGGAGCGGCTCCGGTAGCGGTGGCTACCGGGGCGGCAGCAGCTCGGGTGGGAGCGGCTCCGGCGGCGGTGGCTACCGGGGCGGCAGCAGCTCGGGTGGGAGCGGCTCCGGCGGCGGTGGCTACCGGGGCGGCGGCGGTGGTCGTGACGACCAGCGCCCCAGCAGCCCGCGCCGGCCTCGCCCCGAGGAGCGCTCCTACGACGTGAGCCCCCCCGCCGAGCCCCCGAAGAAGGGTCGCGGCACCGCGGCCCGCGGCGGCGCCAAGGGCGGCCCCAAGGCCCCCCAGGGCGGTACCCCGCCCCGTCGTGGCCCGCACGGGCAGCGGCAGGCCCCGGCCCGCTCGCGCGAGCTCGAGGCCAAGATCGAGCAGCGCAACCGGGAGCGGTACGAAGGCCGCCCGGAGATCAAGACCCCGAAGACCTTCCCCGGCGCCGAGCAGGAGGGCGAGCGGCTGCAGAAGGTCCTCGCCCGGGCCGGCATGGGCTCGCGGCGCGCCTGCGAGGAGCTCATCGAGCAGGCCCGCGTCGAGGTCAACGGCGAGATCGTCCTGGAGCAGGGCAAGCGCGTCGACCCGGAGAAGGACGAGATCAAGGTGGACGGCCTGACCGTCGCCACCCAGTCGCACCTCTTCTTCGCGCTGAACAAGCCCGCCGGTGTCGTCTCCACGATGGAGGACCCGGACGGCCGCCAGTGCCTCGGCGACTACGTCAACAACCGTGAGACCCGGCTGTTCCACGTCGGCCGGCTCGACACGGAGACCGAGGGCATCATCCTGCTCACCAACCACGGTGAGCTGGCCCACCGCCTCACGCACCCGAAGTACGGCGTGAAGAAGACCTACCTGGCCGCCATCACAGGACCGCTGCCCCGCGAGGTCGGCAAGCGGCTCAAGGACGGCATCCAGCTGGAGGACGGCTACGCCAAGGCCGACCACTTCCGCGTGGTCGAGCAGACCGGCAAGAACTACCTGGTCGAGGTCACGCTGCACGAGGGCCGCAAGCACATCGTGCGCCGCATGCTGGCCGAGGCCGGCTTCCCGGTCGAGAAGCTGGTCCGGACGGCGTTCGGCCCGATCGCCCTGGGCGACCAGAAGTCGGGCTGGCTGCGCCGGCTCACCAACACGGAGGTCGGCATGCTGATGAAGGAAGTCGGCATGTAGGGCCTCTGCCCACCGTGACGGGGAAGCCCGTGACCGCTCTGGCGGTCACGGGCTTCTCCGCGTTCCGGCCGCGATGTTCGGGCTTGTGGCCGGAGTCCGCGACCCTTTATAGTCAGGGTGACTCTTAAGGAGGCGGGCGTGAGCCTCGCGGACGTACTCGAACCCCTGCAACAACCGCTCTTCACCGTCCTGGACACCCCGGTCAGCTGGACCGAGGTCCTGGGATTCGGCAGCGGAGCACTCTGCGTCTGGCTCGTCGCCCGCCAGCACCTCGCCAACTGGCCGATCGGCATCGCCAACAACCTGTTCTTCGTCCTGCTCTTCACGCAGGCGGGGCTCTACGCCGACGCCGGCCTCCAGATCGTCTTCATCACCCTCGCCGTGTACGGCTGGTGGACCTGGACCCACGGGGGTGGACCAGGCTCCGACGCCCTCCCGGTGCGCCGCACCACGCGCACCGAGTGGACGTGGCTGCTCACGGCGGGGGTGGTGGGGACCCTCGCGCTCACCCTGCTGCTCGACCGTGCCACCGACTCGACCGTCCCCTTCTGGGACGCCGTCACGACCGCGCTCTCCCTCATGGCGACCTACGGCCAGTGTCGGAAGCGGTTGGAGTCCTGGTGGCTGTGGATCGCCGCCGACGTGATCTACGTACCGCTGTACGCCCACAAGGAGCTGTACCTGACCTCCCTGCTGTACGTCGGCTTCATGACGCTCTGCGTCCTCGGCCTGCGCAACTGGAACCTCTCCGTACGGCAGCGTCCGGTGGAGGCGACGGCGTGAAGCGCTTCGGACACGGCCTCGTCCTCGGCAAGTTCTATCCGCCGCACGCCGGCCACCACCATCTCGTCACCACCGCGCTGGGCCGCTGCGAGCGCCTCACCGTCCTCGTCTGCGCCTCCTCCGTCGAGTCCGTCCCGCTCGACGAGCGCGTCGCCTGGATGCGCGAGATCCACCCCGACGCCCTCGTCGTCGGCGCCGTCGACGACATCCCCGTCGACCTCCAGGACCCCGACGTGTGGGAGGCACACATGGCCGTCTTCCGGGCCGCCGTGCCCGAGCCCGTCGACGCCGTCTTCACCTCGGAGCCGTACGGGGAGGAGCTCGCCCGCCGCTTCGGCGCCGAAGCCGTCTGCGTCGACCCGGACCGCACCCGCTTCCCCGTCTCCGGCACGGCCGTCCGCGCCGACCCCGCCGGTTCCTGGGACTTCCTGGAAGCGCCGGTACGGGCCGCGCTCACCCGGCGGGTCGTCGTCCTGGGCGCCGAGTCCACCGGCACCACCACCATGGCCCGCGCCCTGGCCGACCACTACCGGCGGCGCGGCGGTGTCTGGGCCCGCACCCGGTACGTACCGGAGTACGGCCGCGAGTACAGCGAACTCAAGCTCGCCGAACTCCGTGCCGAACGCCCCGACGCGACCTGGGCCGACGTCGCCTTCCACTCCGCCGACTTCCCCGTCATCGCCCAGCGCCAGGCCGAACTGGAGGAGGAGGCGGCCCGCGAAGGTTCGCCCGTGCTCTTCTGCGACACGGACGCCTTCGCCACCACCATCTGGCACGAGCGGTACATGGGCACCGCAAGCCCCGCCACCGGCGAGATCGCCGCCCATGGCCGACAGCACCTCTGGCTGCTCACCGACCACCGGGGCGTCGACTTCGAGGACGACGGACTGCGCGACGGGGAGCACCTGCGGCCCTGGATGACCGCCCGCTTCCTCACCCAGCTCGCCCACAGCGGCCGCCGCACGGCTGTCCTCAGCGGGCCCCACGAGGAGCGGCTCGCGTCCGCCGTCGCCGCCGTGGACGCGCTGCTCGCCGAGGGCTGGCACTTCACCGACCCCCTGCCGGAGCGCCGATGACCGGCCACCGCGTGCCCGAGGGCTACGACCCGCGCGCCTTCGAGCCCTTCGCCGTCACCGTCGACCTCGCCGTCCTCACCCTCCGCGAGGAGCGCCTCCACGTCCTGCTCGTCGAGCGGGGCCAGGAGCCGTACGCCGGATCCTGGGCGCTCCCCGGTGGATTCGTGCTCCCGCCCGAGTCCGCCGAGCGGGCCGCCCGCCGCGAACTCGTGGAGGAGACCGGCCTCTCCGAGGCCACCGTCGCCGGGCTCCACCTCGAACAGCTCCGCACCTACAGCGAGCCGGACCGCGACCCGAGGATGCGGGTCGTCTCCGTCGCCTTCACCGCGCTCGTGCCCGACCCGCCGGAACCGCGCGGCGGCGGGGACGCGGCCCAGGCGCGGTGGCTGCCGTACGACACGGTCCAGGGCCTCGCCTTCGACCACGACCGGATCCTCGCCGACGCCCACGAACGGGTCGGCGCCAAGCTGGAGTACACCTGCCTCGCGACCGCCTTCTGCCCGCCCGAGTTCACCCTCGGCGAGCTGCGGCAGGTCTACGAGACGGTCTGGGGCGTCGAACTCGACCGCCCCAACTTCCGGCGCAAGGTCCTCACCACGCCCGGCTTCGTCCAGGCCGTGGAAGGACCCCCGCGCCTCACCGGCGGACGGGGGAAACCGGCCGCTCTCTACCGGGCGGGCGGGGCCACGGCCCTCCACCCGCCCCTCCTGCGACCGGAAGGACGATCCACGTGAACCTCGCACGCACCGCGACCAAGCAGGCCGCGACCGGCTCCCTGATCGGGCTGGCGCTCGGCGACGCGCTGGGACGACCCACGGAGTTCATCGACGTACAGCGTGCCATCAGCTGGTACGGCCCGTGGCGGGACATGGAGCTCCCCGACCCGGCCCTCGTCACCGACGACACCCAGATGGCCCTCGCCTTCGCCCGGGGCATCCGTACCGCCATGGACCGCGGAGTGCTCGACCCCGAGCGGCTCGCCGGGCCCGTCCGGGAGGAGTTCATCGCCTGGTACCGCTCCCCGGAGAACAACCGCGCCCCCGGGAACACCTGCCTTCAGGCCTGTCGGCTCCTGATGCTCGACACGCCCTGGCAGGACGCCAGCCAGATCGGTTCCAAGGGCTGCGGCGCCAACATGCGGGTCACGCCCGTCGGGCTCGTCCCCGGGCTGAGCGAGGAGCAGCGGGCGGGCGCCGCCCAGCTCCAGGCGGCCCTCACCCACGGTCACCCCACCGCGCTCGCCGCCTCCGACCTCACCGCCCGCGCCGTGTACCTCCTCGCCCAGGGCGTGGACCCGGCCGGCCTGGTCGGACAGCTGCGCTCGTACGCGTACGAGAACCGCTCCCGCTACCACGAGCACTGGCTCGGCGACCTCTGGACCCGCTCCCAGGACCCCTCCGCCGTCTCGTTCATCCAGCGCGGCTGGGACGAGTGCCTGGCGATCCTGGAGCGCCTGGACGCCGTCCAGCGCACCGCCGACCCGGAGCTCGACCCCTGTACGTACACCGGTGACGGCTGGATCGCGGAGGAGGCCCTCGCGACCGGGCTCCTCTGCTTCCTCCTCTTCCCCCACCAGCCGCTCACCGCACTGCGCAGGGCCGCCTGCACCCGCGGCGACTCCGACTCGATCGCCGCCCTCGCGGGCGCCTTCGCCGGGGCCCACCTCGGCGCCGACGCCTGGCCGAAGGAGTGGGCGGAGCGCATCGAGTACCGGAGCGACCTGCTGACCCTGGGCGCGCTCTGGGACGGGTGAGTCCGACGGTGTTCCGTCGTGGCGGTTTCCCGTGGAGCGTTCAGACGGCCGCTCGGCGGACGCGGATCAGGAAGTCCTCCACGCGTGCCTTGTCCGGGCCGGGCGGCAGCGGGGAGCCGGTGAGGGCGGTGTCCGCCTCGTCCTGGAGGCGGTTCATCCAGGACTCGACCTCCGGCCAGGAGACCTCGCCCCGCTTGACCGCCAGGAGACGCTCGCGGGCCTCGCCCACCTCGATCCGCAGTTCGCCGGTGCGCAGCAGGTCGCGGCAGCTCGTCAGCAGCCGCAGCAGGTGCATCGCGTGCTTCCAGCGCGGCTGCCCGTACTGACGCACGTCCGCGTCGAGCTTGCGGCGCTGGCCGTCCGCGTAACGGACGAAGGTCTGGTGGGCCTGCCGGGAGAGGAAGGCCCCGCGCAGGGAGAGGAGTTCCCGGCCCAGGTCGTCGACGCGCTCGACGACGGGGGAGTGCAGGCACTCCAGGACGTTCGGGTTGTTGCGCAGGGCCAGCTCGCAGAATCGCTCCAGCTCCCAGCTGAACTGGTCCTCGCCCGGGCCCTCCACATGGGCCGGGGGCTTGTCGAAGCGCCAGAAGAGGGGCGTCGGGGCGACATAGACGCCCCGCACGTCCGTGTCGCTGCTCTCGGTCGCGAGACCGAAGGCGCGCGAGCCCATCACGCAGGAATAGATCGTGCGGTCGCGCACCAACTCGTCCGGGGTCATGCGGAGAAGACTAGGCGAGGGTGATCGATTCTCCCGAGACAATAATCTGCTCGGCCGGGAGCGGGCGGGTGGCCGGGCCGTTCACCACCGAGCCGTCGGCGACGCGGTACTTGGAGCCGTGGCAGGGGCAGTCGATGGTGCCGTCCGCGACCTTGTTCACCAGGCAGCCCTGGTGGGTGCAGACCGCGGAGAAGGCCTTGAACTCGCCGGCGGCGGGCTGGGTGACGACCACCTTCCGCTCGGCGAAGACCATGCCGCCGCCGACCGGGATCTCGGAGGTCGTGGCCAGGGGCGGGGTGCCGGTCGGAGAGGGCGACGCGGGGGACGCCGTGGAGGATGTCGCGGGGGCGCTCGGGGTGGCCGGGGCGCTGGTGGTCGTACCGCCGTCGCCACCGTCACCCCCGCCGTCGGAGCCGCAGCCCGTCGTCAGGGCCGCGGCGGCGAAGAGGACGGTACGGCGGTTCGTGGCGCGTGAGGTCATGCCGCCCAGCTTGGCGGCGGGCCGGGCGGAGGGCCCGCAACACGCCTGTACCCGGGGCGTCGGCTCCCTCGCACGGCCGTCCGCTGTCGCGGCGGACCACCTGGGGCGCGGGTTCGTCGGCCGAGTGCACCGGCGTGTACCCCGAGTGGCGGAGTGGGGCGGTATGAGCGAAATGGGGCTCTGGCAGCCCGGCGCGCGCCCACCGCCCGTCTCGGAGGGCGGGCGCCGCGACGTGCCGCCCCACCGCTGACTAGGCTGAACGGAGCACTGACGCAGGCGAAGGAGCACGACGTGGCGGTACGAGCGGTCCGAGGAGCCGTCCAGCTGGAGCGGGACGAGGCCGGACACATGCGCGAGCAGGTCGAGGAACTGCTCACCGCCGTCCTCGCGCGCAACGACCTCACCGCCGACGACCTCATCAGCATCTGGTTCACGGCCACGCCCGACCTCCACAGCGACTTCCCGGCCGCCGCGGCCCGTGACATCGGGATCGTCGACGTACCCCTGATCTGCGCACAGGAACTCGACATCGAGGGCGCCATGCCGAGGGTCGTCCGGCTCCTCGCCCACGTCGAGACCGATCTGCCCAAGTCCCGGATCGCGCACGTCTACCTCGGTGCCGCGGCCGCCCTGCGCAAGGACATCGCCCAGTGAGAACAGCGCTCGTCATCGGCACCGGACTGATCGGCACCTCCGCCGCGCTCGCCCTCGCGGGCCGGGGCGTCACCGTCCACCTCCGCGACCACGACCCGGCGCGCGCCCGGACGGCCGCCGCGCTCGGCGCGGGCACCGACGAGACGCCCGAGGGGCGCGTGGACCTCGCGATCGTCGCCGTACCCCCCGCGCACGTGGCCACGACCCTCGCCGAGGCGATGTCGGCCGGTCTCGCGCGCGGGTACCTGGACGTGGCGAGCGTCAAGGGCGGGCCGAAGCGGGAGCTGGAGGCGCTGGGCCTCGACCTCACCGCGTACATCGGTTCGCACCCGATGTCCGGCAAGGAGCGCTCGGGGCCGCTGGCGGCGACCGCGGACCTCTTCGAGGGGCGGCCGTGGGTCCTCACGCCGACCCGGGACACCGACACCGAGGTCCTCAACCTCGCCCTGGAGCTCGTCGCCCTCTGCCGGGCCGTGCCCGTCGTCATGGACGCCGACGCCCACGACCGGGCCGTGGCGCTCGTCTCCCACACCCCGCAGCTGGTGTCCTCGATGGTCGCCGCGCGGTTGGAGGAGGCCGACGAGTCCGCCGTACGGCTCTGTGGGCAGGGCATCCGCGACGTCACCCGGATCGCGGCGTCCGACCCCCGTATGTGGATCGAGATCCTCTCCGCCAACCCCGGGCCCGTCGCCGACGTCCTCTCCGGCGTCGCCGCAGACCTCGACGAGACGGTCCGCGCCCTGCGGTCCCTCCAGTCCGCCGACGAGGAGAAGCGCCGGGACGGCGCCTCGGGCGTCGAGGACGTCCTGCGCCGGGGCAACGCGGGGCGCGCGCGCGTTCCCGGCAAGCACGGCGCCGCGCCCACGGTCTACGAGACCGTCGCCGTCCTCATCAGCGACCAGCCGGGTGAGCTGGCCCGGATCTTCGCCGACGCGGGTCGGGCCGGGGTCAACATCGAGGACGTACGCATCGAGCACGCGACCGGGCAGCAGGCGGGTCTGGTGCAGCTGATGGTGGAGCCGTCGGCGGCGGCGGTGCTGGGTGCGGCCCTCCAGGAACTGGGCTGGTCCTTGCGCACGAGCTGACGCCCGGCCGCCCGTCGAGAGCCGGCACCGGGCCCGGGGGCCTAGGCTTCCGCGCCTGTACCCGCACCCCGTGTGCGCCGCGCCTGGTGGTGCGGGTCCAGGCACCAGGGGCGGAGGCGCCGCCGAGAGCGCCGTCCCGTGTGCCCACCCGTCCCGCCCTGCGGGACGATTGCCCACACGGGGGGTGGGGGCGGGCGCGGGACGATTGCCCACGCGGGGGTGGGGGCCGGTGCGGGTCCGGGCACACGGGGACGGGGGCGGTGGTGCGGTGCGCCCGCGCGCCGGGGCAGTGGTGCGGCGCCCGCACCGCGCGGCGATGTGGACGTGTGGGGCGTGGGCGTGGGTGCTGGGCCGAATGGGTGCTGGGGACTCGGTAACCTTGTGGTGGCCCCCCGCATCTCCGCCGGGTCCCGCCCCTCACCCAGGAAGGTGTTCCCACCGTGGAATCCGTGATCGTCGCCATTGACGGGCCCTCCGGCACGGGCAAGTCCAGCACCTCCAAGGCGGTCGCCGCCAAGCTGGGGCTGAGCTACCTCGACACCGGTGCCCAGTACCGGGCGATCACCTGGTGGATGATCAGCAACGGCGTCGACGTGCACGACGCCGATGCCGTCGCCAACGCCGCCGCCAAGCCGGTCATCGTCTCCGGCACCGACCCGGCCCGGCCCACCATCACCGTCGACGGGGCCGACGCCGCGGGACCCATCCGTACCGAAGAGGTCACCTCCAAGGTCAGCGCCGTCAGCGCCGTCCCCGAGGTGCGGAGCCTGATCACGGAGCTCCAGAGGTCCATCGCCCGCGGCGCCGAGCACGGCATCGTCGTCGAAGGCCGGGACATCGGCACCACCGTCCTGCCGGACGCCGACCTGAAGATCTTCCTCACCGCCTCGCCCGAGGCCCGCGCCGCCCGCCGCTCCGGCGAGCTCAAGGGCGTCGACGTGCACGCCACGAGGGAAGCCCTGATCAAGCGGGACGCGGCCGACTCCAGCCGTAAGACCTCCCCGCTGGCCAAGGCCGACGACGCCGTCGAGGTCGACACCACCGACCTCACCCTGGACCAGGTCATCGAGTGCGTCGTCACCCTGGTGGACGAGAAGCGGGCGGCTGCCAAGTGACCCTGCCCTCCGGCAAGGGCGCCGCCGTCGGCCGTCGCATCGGCATCGGGCTGATGTACGGCTTCTGGAAGCCGCGCGTCCTCGGCGCCTGGCGGGTGCCGGCCTCCGGCCCCGTCATCCTCGCCGTCAACCACGCGCACAACATCGACGGACCCATGCTCATGGGCACCGCACCGCGTCCCGTGCACTTCCTCATCAAGAAGGAAGCCTTCGTCGGGCCCCTCGGGCCCTTCCTGGAGGGCATCGGGCAGGTCAAGGTGGACCGCGACAGCACCGACCGGAACGCGATAGGCAACGCCCTGGGCGTCCTGGAGCAGGGCGGCGTCCTCGGGATCTTCCCCGAGGGCACCCGGGGTGACGGCGACTTCGCCTCGCTCCGCGCGGGCCTCGCCTACTTCGCCGTCCGCAGCGGCGCACCGATCGTCCCCGTCGCCGTCCTGGGAAGCACCGAGCGCCGTGGACGGTTGGTCAAGGCACTGCCTCCGCTGCGCGGACGCGTCGACGTCGTCTTCGGCGACGCCTTCGAGGCGGGCGACGGCTCCGGCCGGCGCACCCGCAAGGCGCTCGACGAGGCCACCGTACGAATCCAGGGGAAGCTCACCGACCACCTGGAAAACGCCAGGCGTCTCACCGGGCGCTGAGCGAGACTTTCAGTAGTGGGCCCCGCGGCCCGGGGACCCACCGACCACGAATGATCAAGGAACGGACTTCATGAACGACCAGCACGACCACGGGGCACTTGGCGACGCCGAGTACGCGGAGTTCATGGAGCTCGCCGCGGAAGAGGGCTTCGACGCCGAAGAGGTCGAGGGCGCGATCGAGGAGGCCGGTCACGGCCCGCTCCCCGTCCTCGCC
Source organism: Streptomyces sp. NPDC093795 (assembly GCF_044764665.1). Lineage (NCBI taxonomy): Bacteria > Bacillati > Actinomycetota > Actinomycetes > Kitasatosporales > Streptomycetaceae > Streptomyces > Streptomyces sp. NPDC093795. The sequence continues at coordinate 429,908 of NZ_JBIWIO010000007.1, read as the reverse complement.
GTCGTCGGCCGCCCGAACGTCGGCAAGTCGACCCTGGTGAACCGCATCATCGGCCGCCGCGAGGCCGTCGTCGAGGACAAGCCGGGCGTCACCCGTGACCGCGTCACCTACGAGGCCGAATGGGCCGGGCGCCGCTTCAAGGTCGTCGACACCGGCGGCTGGGAGCAGGACGTCCTCGGCATCGACGCCTCCGTCGCCGCCCAGGCCGAGTACGCCATCGACGCCGCCGACGCCTGCCTCTTCGTCGTGGACGCCACCGTCGGCGCCACCGACACCGACGAGGCCGTCGTCAGGCTGCTCCGCCGCGCGGGCAAGCCGGTCGTCCTCGCCGCCAACAAGGTCGACGGCCAGTCCGGCGAGGCCGACGCCACCACGCTGTGGTCCCTGGGCCTCGGCGAGCCGTTCCCCGTCTCCTCGCTGCACGGCCGCGGCACCGGCGACCTCCTCGACGAGGTCCTGAGGAAGCTGCCCGAGGCCCCCGAGCAGCGCTTCGGCACCGCGGTGGGCGGCCCGCGCCGCATCGCCCTCATCGGCCGTCCGAACGTCGGCAAGTCCTCCCTCCTCAACAAGGTGGCGAACGAGGACCGCGTCGTCGTCAACGAGCTGGCGGGCACCACCCGCGACCCGGTCGACGAGCTGATCGAGCTCGGCGGCGTGACGTGGAAGTTCGTCGACACCGCCGGTATCCGCAAGAAGGTCCACCTCCAGGAGGGCGCGGACTACTACGCCTCCCTGCGGACGGCCGCCGCCGTCGAGAAGGCCGAGGTGGCCGTCATCCTCATCGACACCACCGACAACATCTCGGTCCAGGACCAGCGCATCATCACGATGGCGGTCGAGTCGGGCCGCGCCATCGTCATCGCCTACAACAAGTGGGACGAGCTCGACGAGGAGCGCCGCTACTACCTCGAGCGCGAGATCGAGACCGAGATGCAGCAGGTCGCCTGGGCGCCCCGCGTCAACGTCTCCGCGAAGACCGGCCGCCACATGGAGAAGCTGGTCCCGGCCATCGAGACCGCCCTCGCCGGCTGGGAGACCCGCGTCCCCACCGGCCGGCTCAACGCCTTCCTCGGTGAGATCGTCGCCGCCCACCCGCACCCGATCCGCGGCGGCAAGCAGCCCCGCATCCTCTTCGGTACGCAGGCGGGCACCAAGCCGCCCCGGTTCGTGCTCTTCGCCTCGGGCTTCCTGGAGGCGGGTTACCGCCGCTTCATCGAGCGCCGCCTCCGCGAGGAGTTCGGCTTCGAGGGCACCCCGATCCACATCTCGGTCCGGGTGCGTGAGAAGCGCGGCCGCAAGAAGTAGTCCTCACGCGCGCGAGGTGACATACGGCTGAGGGCCGGGGCTGATCGCCCCGGCCCTCAGCCGTGTCCCCCGTGCCGCGTTTCCCTTTTTCCCTGGAAGCTAGAAGCCCCTGCGTGGCGCCGGCGGCAGCGCCGCCTGCGTCGGCGTCGGGGAGTGCTGCGCCGACCACGCCGTCGGATACGCCGTCGCGTAGCGGTGCCCCTGCCCGTGTCCGTAGGCCCCCGTGCCCACCGTCGTACCGAAGGCCCGGAAGGTCACGTCCTCCTCGCCGCTGCGGTCACCCGGCAGCGTGCGGAACGACCTGCGGAACTCCGAGTACAGCGCGTCGTAGATCGGCGTGGGCGACGCGCCCGCCGTGACGTCCTGCGCGGGGCGCATCGAAGGGATCTGACTCGGATACGGCTGGGGGAAGGGGTCGTATGGGTGCACGTAGGTGCCAACGACCCCGCCGCCCGTCGGATGCGGGCGGCTCTCCGAATGGGACGCCCGCCGGGGACGCGGCACGGTCGGGACCCCCGGCGCCCCGGAGCCCGTCGGCCCCGTCGGTACGCCCGAGACCCGCGCCCACCCTATGCCCGGCCGGCCGTCGTCCATCAGGTACCGGCCAGCGGCATCGCGGCGGCGACCAGGCGCCCGTTCGCCGCGGCCTTCTCCAGCGCGTCGCGCAGCAGGTCCTCACGCGGCTGCTGGCCGATCGATCCCACGGGGGCGGCGAAGACGAGCACCGTATGCGACTTGTTGGCCGCCGCGCGCCAGCCCTCGGTGACCTGGAGCGGCTGGTGCGCCTGCCACCAGGCGGCCTGACCGGCGCCGCCGGGACCCGGCTGGAGGACGGAGTGCAGCTGGCCCATGGCGACCAGGACCGACCAGCCCGGCAGCGCCGCCGGTTTGTCGTTCAGGCTCATGACCTGGTGGAACCCCTGCTCGGCCAGGAGCGGCAGGAACTCGTCGGTGAGACCGTCCGAACCCGGGCGGGCCACCGGGGCGGTCGGTTCCACGACGAGCGCCGGGTGCAGCTCGCCCTCGATCAGGACGAGACCGCTGGTGACCCCGAGCACGGCCTGCTCGGGGTGGGCGGCGGTCAGCGCGTCGGCCGTGTCCGCGGCCGTGATGGAGGCGACAGCGCCCTGGAGCTGCTCCTCGGCGACCCGGACGACCTGCGACGGGATGCAGCTGGCGTGCGCGAACGCGAGGACCGCGGTCTCCTCGCCGACGAACAGCACCGTGCTGGTGCGCTCCTGCTCGGAGTCCCCCGGCGTGCGGCAGGAGGTGCAGTCGTAGCTGCCCGGGGCGTTGTCGCCGGCGAGCAGCCGGTCCGCTTCTTCGTCGCCGATCTCGGCGCGTACGTCCTCGCTGACGTCGAGCATGCGCGGCACGGGGGGCTCCCTGGACTCGGTACGGGCGGACGCCGGGCCGATCCCGGTCGTCTCATGCCGAGTTCAACGGGTCAGGCTCGGCCGGAGTCACGCGCGGAAGCGAGGTAACTTGCCGACGGCTCGTGCGGCGGGGCGGGTGACTCCGACCGGGTGGGGTGTGAACGGTGTTCCGCGCGGCTCGGACCGGGGCGCCGGGGCGGTGCCTAGCCTGCACCGATGTCGAAGATCCGATTTTGGACGACCGGTTCCCTCGTGGTGGCGTCCGCGGCCGCGCTGCTGACCCTGGCCCCGGCACCCGCCCAGGCCCGGGAGGCGCGGGGCGGGCCCCGGGTCGAGGCCGGCGTGCCCTCCTACCCCTGCGCGAAGGACCAGTGGCCGTGGGGCTGCATCGCCGAGTGCGAGAGCAGCGGCGACTGGCACATCAACACCGGCAACGGCTTCTACGGCGGACTCCAGTTCTGGCATCCGACCTGGGTCGAGCACGGCGGACTGAAGTACGCGCCCCGCGCCGACCTGGCGACCCGCCCGCAGCAGATCACCGTCGCGGAGGCGGTCCTCCGCACCCAGGGGTGGAAGGCCTGGCCCGTCTGCTCCAAGCGGTACGGGCTCAGCGGGCGCGTCCACACCGTCCAGCCGGGCGACACGCTCAGCTCCATCGCCCGCCGCTTCGGGATCAAGGGCGGCTGGAAGGCGCTGTACGAGGCGAACCGCAGCCTGATCGGGGCCGATCCGAACCGGATCGTCGTCGGGACCATGCTGCGGATCGACCCGCTCTGACGCCGCCCGTCCCGGTCAGGTGAGCTCGGCCGGCTCCCCGCTGAACGCGAGGGAGCCGCGCCGCAGCTCGTGCACCAGCGAGCCGGGCGGCAGCCCGTCCGGTACGCGCTGCTCCGCCAGGACCACGGCCGCGCCGCCCTCCACCGCGAGCGCCGCGAGGCTCCGGTACGTACGGGCCGCGATCGGCGGAGCCAGACCGAGCGACGGCTCGTCGACCAGCACCACGCGCGCGCGTACGGCGAGCAGGGCGCGGGAGAGCGCCAGCACGCGGCGCTCCCCGCCGGAGAGGGTCCCGGCGGTGCGGGACAGCAGGGGGAGGAGTTCCGGGTACGGGGGTGCGGCGCCGGGACCGCTCAGGGCGAGGTTCTCGGCGACGGTCAGGTTCGCGTACACCGCCTCCAGGTCGGGTACGAGGCACAGCCCCCGGCGCGCCCGTTCGTGGGCCGGCAGGCGGGTCACGTCGGTGCCGCGCCACACGACCCGGCCCGCGGAGAGCCGTACCGTGCCCGCGAGGGCGCGGAGGGCCGTCGTACGCCCCGAGCCGTTACGGCCCAGGAGAACGGTCACCGTACCGGCGGGCACGGGCAGGTCCAGGCCGTGCAGCGCCTCCAGCGGGCCGTAGCGGACCCGGGCGGCGCGCAGGGCGATCTCGACGCTCATGACACGATCCGGCCGCCTTCCATGGTGTGCACGGTGTGGGCGATCCCGGCGACGAGGTCCAGGTCGTGCTCGACGACGAGGACGGTCAGGCCGTCGGCGGCGAGGGCGGCGAGGATCCGGGCGAGTGCGGCCGTCTCCTCGGCGTCGAGACCGGCGGCGGGCTCGTCGAGCAGGAGGGTGTGCGGCTGCCCGGCGAGCGCGCGGGCCAGCTCGACCCGGCGCAGGGTCCTGGTGGGCAGGTCCGCCGCCGTCTCGTGCCGTACGGGTCCGGCGAGCCCGAGGAGACGCAGGCTGCGTTCGACGGCGGCGGGGTCCTCGCGGACGTGGCCCCGCTCCTCGCCGAGGCGGACGTTCTCCTCGACGGTGAGCGAGGGGAAGACGGCGAGCCGCTGGAACGTCCGGGCGATGCCGAGGCGGGTCCGGGCGTGGGCGGGTCGGGAGGTGATGTCGGCTCCGTCGAGGGTGATCCGCCCGTGGCGGGGGCGGGCGGTGCCGGTGAGGCAGTCGAAGAGGGTGGACTTGCCGGCGCCGTTGGGGCCGACGAGGGCGGTGATGCGGGAGGGGGCGAGGGTGAGGGTGACGTCGTCGAGGGCGGTGATCCCTCCGGGGTGGGTGAGGGTGAGGTGGTGGGCGCGGAGGGTGGGGGCGGGTGTCGGTGCGGGTGTGTGGGGATGCGTCCGGCCTTCGGCCGGACTGGGGTTCCCACCCGCACCACCCGTTCTACTGATCGACCGAGATGCGGGTCTTCCCTGTGGCAGCAGGTTCGTCAGAGGGGGGAGGCGGCCTGTGAGGGCTGCCAGGAGGCCCAGGAGGGCTGCTGCCGTGCCTGCTTGCGGGCCCGCGTCCAGGGTGGTCAGGAGGGCGGCGGCGGCCAGGGGGGTGAGGAGGCTGTCGGCGCCCAGGACCAGGACCGCGGCGAACCACAGCAGGCCGCGGACCGGGTCGTACGCCTCCGGGTCGAAGGCGCGCAGGCCCATGCCGAGGAGGCCGCCGCCCAGGGCCGCGAGGGCCGCGCCCAGGACGAACGCGAGCAGCTTGAGGCGGGGCACGGCGACGCCCGCCGCCTCCGCGCCCGGCTCGTGGTCCCGCAGCGCGGCGAGCGCCCTGCCCGTGCGGCCCCGCCGGAGCGCCGCCACCAGGGCCAGGCAGCCCGCGAGGACGACCAGTTCGAGGGCGTAGAAGGCGCGGTCGTCGGAGAAGCCCGCCGGGCGGCCGAGGGACAGGCCCGCCGTCGCGTACGGCTGGGTGAGGACGAAGCGGCTCACCGCCACCCCCGTCGCAAGCGTCACCAGCGCGAGCGCCAGACCGTGTCTGCGGATCGCCGGCCGGCCCGTCAGGAGTCCGACCGCGGCCACCAGCGGCACCGCGAGGCCGAGCGCCACGAGACCCGGTACCCCGCGCGCCGTCAGGAGCGCGGTGAACAGCGCGCCGAGGCCCGCGTACGCCGCCTGCCCCAGCGCGATCTGGCCGCCCCGCCCCGCCACCACGACCAGGGACAGCAGGATCACCGCGAGCGCCGGCACCTGGATCGCCGTGTGCAGGTCCGAGCCCGCGAAGCCGAGCGGGAGGAGGAACAGGACACCCACGACGACCCACAGTCCCCCCGGCACCCGCCCGGAACGCACCGGCGGCGGCAGCGCGTCCCTGCCCCTGCCGCCGACACCCGGCAGGACGAGGGCCGCGACCAGGAGCGCCACCACGAACAGGTTCGCCCCGACGGCCTGGAGCAGCGGGCCCGCCCAGCCCTCCGGGTGCAGCCGGGTCAGCTGGGCCTGGGCCACGCCGATCGCGAGCGCCGCCACCACCGCGACCGGCAGCGACCGCATCCGGGCGATGACCGCGACCGCGATCACCTCGACGACGAGCAGCGGCATCCCGTACGGGTCGAGGCGCACGTACGGGGCGAGCAGCACCCCGGTCAGGCCGGCGGTGAACGAGCCGAACGCCCAGCCGGCCGCCGCGACCCGGTCCGCGTCGATCCCGGACACCACCGCGAGCGGCCGGTTGTCGATCACGGCCCGCAGCTCCCGCCCGAACCGCGTCCACCGGGTCACCGCCCCCACCAGACAGGCGAGCGCCACCACCGCGCCGAGCTGCGCCCAGGGGTCGTCGCCGAGGAGCACCGGAACGTCGTCCCGCGCGCCGGGGCCCCACAGGAGCAGCGCCGCGCCCACGAGCAGGACGAACACGCCGACGGAGGCCACCAGGGGCTGGGCCGGGTTCGCCTCCCGCCGCGCGAGGGGCCGGAACACCACACGGTCCAGGACGAGCCCGATGCCGGGGGCGACCACCAGGAGGGTGACGAGCGCGGCCGGCGGCAGCGGCCAGCCCTCGACGACCACCAGCTGGCGGAGCACGTACGCGCAGATCATGGCGACGGCCCCGTGCGCCAGGTTCAGCACCCCGGTCGCCCGGTAGGTGACGACCAGGCCGATGCCGGTGAGCGCGGCGGCGCTGCCGACCGCGAGGCCGGCGAGCGTCAGCTCGTACGTCAGGGAGGCCACGGCTCACACACCGGACAGGGGCTCAGGGACGGGTCGTCCCCCGCCTCCACCGCCGTCGCCCGGCCCGCGACCAGCGGGCAGTCGGGCCGGTGCGCCAGGGTCCCGCCCGGGACCCGGAGCGGCGGGCCCTCGGAGGACGGGGACCCGGGGGGAGTCCCGTCCGCCTCGGGACGGCGCGGCTCCGGAGGCCGTACGGGAAGGGCGTACGCCGCCGTGACGAGCACCGCTCCCGCCACGAGCAGCGCCGCCCCCGGCACCGTGCACGAGGCCAGATAGGGCAGCTGCCGCTCCGCGAACCGCTCGCCGGAGATCCCGTACCAGCCGAGCACGCAGAGGACCGCGCCTCCGGCGGCCGCCGCGAGACCGCTCCACAGCAGGATCCGGGATGTCGGCACGGAGGCCTCCCTCGTCTCTTCCTTTGCACTATGCCCCGATACGCCCCACCCTGGAAGCATCCGGCCGCACGGCCCCGAAGGACACCCGGTGGTGAGCCAGATGGTTTCCGAACGACCCGGCCGACGCCCCCGGCTCGCCGCGCTCGCGGCCGCCGCCCTCCTGCTGCTCGCCCCCGCCGTCGCGAGCTGCGCCGACGACGGCGAGGGCCGCTCCGCGGACCTGGAGACCTCCGCCCCGCCCGGGATGACGGCCGAGGCCCCCTCCGAGGCCCCCGGCACCTCCGACGCCGACGAGCCCGACGACCCCGCCGCGGCCGAGGCGGAGATCACCGAGAACTGGACGAAGTTCTTCGACCCGAAGACCCCCGTCGCCGACAAGGCGAAGCTCCTGGAGGACGGGGAGCGGATGCGGGAGGTCCTCGGTGCCTTCGCCGGCGACAGGAACGCGGCCATGACCTCGGCGAAGGTCAAGGGCGTCGACTTCACCTCCGCCACCGGCGCCGACGTGACGTACGACCTGCTGGTCGGCGGAGCCCCGGCCCTGCCCGACGCGCGCGGCACCTCCGTCCTGGAGGACGACACCTGGAAGGTCTCCGTGAAGACCCTGTGCGGCCTGGTCGAGCTGAGCGGTGTCACCGTCCAGGGCTGCTGAGGCGGGAGCGGCGCTGCTCCTCGCGCTCGCGCTCCTCCTCCTCACGGCCTGCGGCAGCCGGCTCCCCGAGCGCGCCTTCGCGTCGCGGCCCGCCGCCCACCCCTCCGGCGGTGAGCCGCTCCGCGTCGGGATCATCACCAGCGCCACCAGCCCCGTCGGCGGGCAGGCGCTCACCGGCCCGCGCGACGGGGCCCGCGCCTACTTCGACGCCCTCAACGCCCGCGGCGGCCTCGACGGGCGCCGGATCGAGGTGGAGACCTGCGACGACGGCGGCAGCGGCGTCGGCAACAACACCTGCGTGCATCGGCTGGTCGACGAGCGCCGGGTCTTCGCCCTCGTCGCCACCACCGCCCTCGACTACGCGGGCGCCCCCCTCGTCGCCCGGGCGGGCGTCCCCGACATCGGCGGCCAGCCCCTCACCCCCGCGTACGACACGTACCCGCACCTCTACGGGATCTACGGCAGCTCCGCGCCGCGTACCGGCGGGGAGCCCGGCTGGGGCGGCGTCCTGTACGGCGGGACCGAGGTCTACCGCTGGTTCGCGCGGGAGCGTGACGCCAGGACCGCCGCCGTCGTCTCGTACAACCAGGCCGCGTCCGCCGCGTACGCCCGGCTGGTCACCCGGGGGCTGCGCGCCGAGGGCTACCGGGTCGTCGAGGAGCAGGTGGACTTCGCGCTGCCCAACTTCCGGGCGGTCGCCGCCGATCTGCGGGCCCAGCACGTCGACGTCCTCTTCGACGCCATGGACACCCACGGCAACGTGCGCCTGTGCGAGGCGATGGAGACCCTCGGGGTACGGGTCGCCGCCAAGGTCACCCACGCGCAGAACTGGTCCTCGTCCGTCGCCCGCGACTACGCCCGCGCCCCCGGCTGCCGGGACGCCCTGTGGGTGACCGGCGCCAGCCGCAACCACCAGGACACCGGGCATCCGGCGGTCCGCGAGTTCCGCGCGGCGATGGGCGGACGGGCGCTGTCCCAGTGGCAGCTGGAGGGATGGGCGGCGGCGATGTGGTTCACCGACGCGGCCCGCTCCTGCCTCGCCGGGGGCGGGCTCACCCGCGCGTGCGTGGAGCGGTTCATGAACCGTCCGGAGCCGTACACCGCGCGGGGGCTTCTGCTCCCCGTCCGCCACGAACGCCTGGAGCGACCGCCCGCGACCCGGAACACCTGTCTGTCGGTGGCCCGTTGGCAGGAGGGCAGGGGCTGGGTGCGCCAGGGCGAGATGACGGAGAACTGCGCGACCGTGCCCCAACTCGGCTACCGGCCGTGACCCCCGCTCGGCTGCGCCCGTGAACGGCGGCCCGTCACCGGCAGTACAGTCGAGCGACCGATCAACTCACCGGGGGGAACCGGCGGCGCGATGCGAATCTCCTTTCTGCTCCACAACGGCTACCACTACGGCGGCACGATCCGGACGACGTTCACCCTCGCCGAGGAACTGGCGGAGCGTCACGAGGTCGAGATCGTCTCGGTGTTCCGCCACCGCGACCGACCCCTCCTCGGCCTGCCCTCGGGGGTGACCCTGCGCCACCTCGTCGACCTGCGCGAGGACAGCCCCGGGTACGACGGCGAACACCCCGACTTCCGCCGCCCCGCCGAGGTCTTCCCGCGCGGCGACGGACGCTGGAAGCAGTACAGCGCCCTCACCGACGCCCGGATCGGGGAGCACCTGCGGGGCGTGGAGGCCGACGTCCTCGTCGGCACCCGCCCCGGACTCAACGTGCACCTCACCCGGCAGGCCCGGCGCGGCCCCGTCCTCGTCGGCCAGGAACACCTGATCCTCGACGGTCACAGCTTCCGGCTGCGCCGGGACATCGCCCACGAGTACGCGCTCCTCGACGCCGTCACGACGGTCACGGAGGCGGACGCCCGCGCCTACCGGAAGCTCGGGCTGCCCGGCGTACGGATCGAGGCCGTGCCCAACAGCGTGCCCGCGCCCGCCGGGCCGCCCGCCGACCCCGCGGCGAAGACGGTCGTCGCCGCCGGCCGGCTGACCCGCGTCAAGCGGTACGACCTGCTGATCGACGCCTTCGCCGAGGTGGCCGCCGACCACCCCGACTGGAAGCTGCGGATCTACGGCGCCGGTGACGCGGTCCAGAACGTCAAGGGGCCGCTGGCCCGGCAGATCAAGGACCGGGGCCTGGGCGCGCAGGTCTTCCTCATGGGCTCGGTGACCCCGCTGGAACCGGAGCTGGCCAAGGGCTCGATCGCCGCCGTGACCTCCCAGCGCGAGTCCTTCGGCATGACCATCGTCGAGGCGATGCGCTGCGGACTCCCGGTCGTCTCCACCGACTGCCCGCACGGGCCCCGCGAGATCATCGAGGACGGGGTCGACGGGCTCCTGGTGCCGGTCGACGACGTGGCCGCGTTCGCGCGGGCGCTGCGCCGGCTCGTCGAGGACGACGAGCTGCGCGCCAAGACGGCACGGGCGGCGCTCGGGGCCGCCGAGCGCTTCGACCCGGCCCGGATCGCCGCCCGGCACGAGGCGCTCTGGACGGAACTCGTCGAGCGCGGCGCGAGCCGGCGCAGCCACCCCGAGGGCAGGGCGTCGCTGCACCGGGGGGTCGGCCGGGCCGTCGACGCGGTCTACACCCTGAAGGCCAGGGCCGGCCGGCTGGTCCGCCGCTTCCGCTGACGCATCGCGCGCCCTTTGAGGACAGAAGTCGTCCGCGAGGGCTGGCAGACTCGGCGCCATGTTGGAGACCTCCGCACGGCTCTTGCGTCTGCTCTCGTTGCTCCAGGCCCACCGTGAGTGGTCCGGTGCCGACCTCGCCGAGCGGCTCGGGGTCACGCCCCGCACCGTACGGCGGGACGTCGACCGGCTGCGGGAGCTCGGGTACCCCGTCAACGCGAGCCCCGGCACCGGCGGCGGCTACCAGCTGGGCGCCGGGGCCGAGCTGCCGCCGCTGCTCCTCGACGACGAGGAGGCCGTGGCGGTCGCGGTCGGCCTGCGCGCCGCCGCGGGGCAGGGCGTCGAGGGCATCGGCGAGAGCTCCGTACGCGCCCTGGCCAAGCTGGAACAGGTGCTGCCCGGGCGGCTGCGGCGCCGGGTGAGCGCCCTGAACGCCTTCACCGTGCCGATGCTGCGCACTCCGCGCGAGCGGATCGACCCGGCCGTGCTCACCGAGCTCGCCAACGCCTGCCGGGACACCGAGCGGCTGCGCTTCGAGTACCGCGACCACGGCGGGACGGCCACCCGCAGGACCGTCGAGCCGCACCGCCTCGTGTGCAGCGAGCGCCGCTGGTACCTGGTCGGCTGGGACGTGGACCGGGCCGACTGGCGTACCTTCCGGGCCGACCGGATCACCCCGACCCCGCCGCACGGCCCCCGCTTCCCGCCGCGCGAGCCGCCCGCCGAGGATCTCGCCGCCTATGTGTCGAAGGGCGTGTCCACGGCCGTGTACGCGACCGAGGCGACGATCCGGCTGCATGTGCCGCTCGACGAGGCCGCCGCGGCCGTCGGCGCCGCCGCCGGTGTCCTGACGGCGGAGGGGGAGCACGCCTGTCTGCTGCGGACCGGCGCCCACAGCCTCGACGTGATGGCGATCCATGTGGCGATGATCGGCTTCGAGTTCGAGGTGCTCGACCCGCCGGAGCTCGTCGACCGGGTGCGGGCGCTCAGGGACCTGTTGTCCCGCGCTCTCGACCGGCCGGGCCGTCCTGCGGCGGACTCGTGACGTACGCCAGCTCGTACTCCGCGAACTCCGGGTGGTGCAGGTCGAAGGCGGGCGCCTCGGAGCGGATCCGGGGCACCGTCACGAAGTTGTGCCGGGGCGGCGGGCAGGAGGTCGCCCACTCCAGCGAGCGCCCGAAGCCCCACGGGTCGTCCACGTCGACCTTCGTCCCGTACCGCCAGGTCCGCCACACGTTGTAAAGGAAGGGCAGGGTGGACGCGCCGAGCAGGAAGGCGCCGATGGTGGACGCGGTGTTGAGGGCGGTGAAGCCGTCCGCGTCCAGGTAGTCGGCGTACCGCCGGGGCATGCCCTCCGCCCCGAGCCAGTGCTGCACCAGGAACGTCAGGTGGAAGCCGATGAAGAGGGTCCAGAAGTGGATCTTCCCGAGCCGTTCGTCGAGCATCCGGCCGGTGAACTTCGGCCACCAGAAGTAGAAGCCGGCGAAGGTCGCGAAGACGACCGTGCCGAACACCGTGTAGTGGAAGTGGGCGACCACGAAGTACGAGTCGGTGACATGGAAGTCCATCGGCGGCGAGGCGAGGATCACCCCGGTCAGGCCGCCGAAGAGGAACGACACCAGGAAGCCGACGGACCACAGCATCGGGGTCTCGAAGGAGAGCGAGCCCCGCAGCATCGTCCCGGTCCAGTTGAAGAACTTCACCCCGGTGGGCACCGCGATGAGGAACGACAGCATCGAGAAGAACGGCAGCAGCACCGCGCCCGTCACGAACATGTGGTGCGCCCAGACCACCACCGAGAGGCCGGTGATCGCCATGGTGGCGCTGATCAGCGTCGTGTACCCGAAGATCGGCTTCCGGGCGAAGACCGGGATGATCTCGCTGACGATCCCGAAGAACGGCAGCGCGATGATGTAGACCTCGGGATGGCCGAAGAACCAGAAGAGGTGCTGCCAGAGCAGCGCGCCCCCGTACTCCGGCTGGAAGACCACCGAGCCGAGGCGCCGGTCCGCCTCCAGGACGAGCAGGGCCGCGGCGAGGACCGGGAAGGCCATCAGGACCAGGACCGCGGTGAAGAGCACGTTCCAGGTGAAGATCGGCACCCGGAACATGGTCATGCCGGGCGCGCGCATCCCGATGATCGTCGCCAGGAAGTTCACCGAGGTGAGGATCGTGCCGAAGCCGGAGAGGGCGAGCCCCATGATCCACAGGTCGGCCCCGATGCCGGGGGAGCGTTCGAGGCTGTTCAGGGGCGCGTACGCGGTCCAGCCGAAGGCGGGTGGTCCGCTGGGCACGAGCAGCGAGCCCACCACCATCAGGCCGCCGAGGAGGAACAGCCAGTACGAGAGCATGTTCAGGCGGGGGAAGGCGACGTCGGGCGCGCCGATCTGGAGCGGCACCAGCTCGTTGGCGAAGCCGGCGAACGTGGGCGTCGCGAAGAGCAGCAGCATGATCGTGCCGTGCAGGGTGAAGGCCTGGTTGAACTCCTGGTTCGAGACGAGCTGGAGTCCCGGGCGGGCCAGCTCGGCCCGCATCAGCATCGCCATGATCCCGGCCATCAGGAAGAAGACGAACGAGGTCACCAGGTAGAGGTGGCCGATCTTCTTGTGGTCGGTCGTGGTGAGCCAGTCGATCAGCACGCGGCCGTGCCGCTGCCGGCCCGATTCGACGGTCGCGGTCAGTGTCCCGTTGCCCATCGCTGCCTCCGCCTCGCCGTCGTCCCGGCTCCGCGTCTCCGGGCGTCCGGACAGCGTAAGCATTGTGTAAGGGAAGAGTGAGCGCCCTGCGTGCGCGTCGCCGACACAATTCAGGGCGGATGCGGGGGAAGAGGGAATGACGTCCGTGCTATCGGCGCTTCGGCGCCGGATTCCGGACCCTTCGTGCGAACTGCCGGGAGTCCCCCGGAATTACTGGAGAAACGGCTGGAAAGCATCCCTCCGTGCGGCGGCGGAAGCACCAAACATATGTCGGTAACTTGTGACACAAGCGTGACCGCGAAGGTACTAACGTGAGGGTCATGGCACCCACATCGCGTACTCCCGAACCGCCCCGCGACAGCCCCGAGTCCTATGTGGGCCTGGACGCGGAAGGCGCCGCACAGCTCGCAAGGACGCGGGGCTGGAGCACCGTCAGGTCCCTGCCGCCCGGCTCGATCATCACGATGGAATACCTGGTCGGACGCATCAACTTCGAGGTCGAGAACGACACGGTCACCCGCTGCTGGGTCGGCTGAGGAGAACGCGAAGGGCCCCGGCCGATGACGGCCGGGGCCCTTTGTCGCTGACGTTTCCCCGTACCTCCGGGTACTTCTCCGAGGTGACGGAGGTCAGCCGCCGGTCGCCGGAGTGCGGCGGCCGGCCACTCCCACGGTCTCCCTGACCGGCTCCTCGGGCGCGGGGAAGAACCCCGGGCGGGGGCCGCCGGAGGCCACGGGCAGCGAGGGCACCAGCCGGCGACGGTCCCGCAGCCGTTCCCGTACCCGGTCACGCACGGCGAGGATCCAGGACTCCGCCACGGCCAGGACCGGCTCGCACCAGGGCAGCGCCAGGAGCACGAGCAGCCCGGCCGCCCAGCCGAGGAGGACGTCGCTCAGCCAGTGCGTGCCCAGGTAGACGGTGGTGAGACCGACGCCGAGCGCGACCACGGCGGAGAGCGCCGACAGATAGCGCCTGGCCCGCGGGGTGGTCGCCAGATAGGCGAGGATGCCCCAGGTCACCACCGCGTTGGCGGTGTGACCCGAGGGGAATATGTCGCCGCCCGCGAAGAGCTCGGCGGAGCCGACCTGGGTCGCGTAGTGGGGGCCGAGGCGGCCGAGTCCGAGCTTGACCGAGCCGACCGAGACGTTGAGCAGCAGCAGGGCGGCGCCGAGGCAGAGCAGGGGCCGCAGGGTGTGCTGGCGCCAGGAGCGCCAGCCCAGCCAGGCGGCCACCATGACGGCCGTGGGACCACGCTGACCGAGGACGACGTAGTAGTCGAGGAAGCCGTGGATCCCCGGCCACTGCTGGTAGGGCCGGAAGAGCATGATCTTCCAGTCGAGGGTCACCAGCCACGTCGAGAGCAGCACGGCGACGACCATGGCGAGATAGAACGCCGACGTCCCGCCGAAGAGGGCGAGACGCGTGCGGGTCATCCGCGGGACCTCTATCTTCGGCGGTTCCGGCTCCCGGTCCAGCCGGGCAAAGATGTCGGTACGCACCCAATCGACGTTACAGGGAGTGAGAAGCCGACCCGGTCGATCCGCCCCCTTCGTGATGTTGATGTGATGTGGAGTAGGTCTCAATGGCCGACCTATTCCGGGCGTCCGTCGGGAAATCCGATGACCTTCCGCCCTATTGCCGCACGGGCGATTCCGGAAGCGTGTTTGAACGCGCGGGAATTACTTCAAACAGACGTCCGTACGGAATTCCATGCGACGCGCGGCCCTTCCCGAGTGGCGTACGCCACACCGGCGGGGCCGTCGGGGTGAGAGCTGCACCACGCGCCGGGGGCGTGGACTCGCGTACGCTGACGGCTCACTCGCCCGTCGATGCCGGGCCGCCCCAGGGGCATAAGCCCTGGTCGGGGCCCGCCGAGCGCGAGAGCTTCACTGGGAGGTACGGACATGTCGCGGACGAACACGGCCCAAGGACCACCGCGCTCCGCCGTCGGAGCCGGAGCCAACCGCTGGGTCGTCCTCCTCGTCCTCTGCGTCAGTCTCCTCCTGGTCGCCCTCGACGCGACCATCCTCCACGTCGCCGTCCCCTCGCTCACCGAGGACCTGCGCCCCAGCTCCACCGCGCTGCTCTGGATCGTCGACGCCTACCCCCTGATCTGCGCCTCGCTCCTCATCCTCTTCGGCACCCTCGGGGACCGGGTCGGACGACGGAGAGTGCTCCTCCTCGGCTACGCCCTCTTCGGCGTCGCCTCGGCGGTCGCCGCGCTCGCCACCGAACCCTCCGTCCTCATCGCGGCCCGCGCGCTGCTCGGCGTCGGCGGCGCCATGATCATGCCCGCCACGCTCTCCATCCTCCGGACGGTCTTCCCCGACCGGCGGGAGCGCGCCACCGCCATCGGCGTCTGGACCGCGGTCGCCGCGGTCGGCGCCGCCGCGGGACCGGTGCTCGGCGGCTTCCTCGTGGAGCACTACTGGTGGGGCTCCGTCTTCCTCATCAACATCCCGCTGATGGCACTGATCCTGCCGCTCGGCCGCCGTCTCCTCCCCGAGTCCCGGGGCGCCGCCGACGGACCCTGGGACGTCCTCGGCGCGCTCATGGCCGCCGCCGGAGTGCTCGGCTGCGTCCTCGGGGTCAAGCGGGCCGGGGCCGGCGACCCGCTCCTCGCCCTCCCGACCGCGGGCCCGCTGCTGCTCGGCGCCGCGCTCCTCGTCCTCTTCGTACGGCGGCAGAAGCGGCGCCCGCACCCCCTGATCGACATGCGGCTCTTCTCCCGGGCGGCCTTCACCACCTCCGTCGGCTGCATCGTGCTCGCCATGCTGGCCCTGGTCGGCCTGGAGCTGATCGCCGTCCAGTACCTCCAGCTCGTCCTCGGCCTCACGCCCCTGGAGACCGGGCTCCGGCTGCTTCCGCTCACCTTCGCCGCCATGGCCGCCGGCGCCACCGGCTCGTACACCCTGCGCAGGATCGGACCGCGCCGGATGGTCGGCTGGGGCTTCGTGCTCACCGCGGCCGCCGTGCTGCTCCTCACCTTCATGGGGCAGCACGACCGGCCGCTGCTGCTCACGGTCGGCTTCGTCCTGCTCGGCTTCGGCCTGCAGACCACGCTCTTCTCGGCGTACGAGTCGATGCTCAGCGAGGCGCCGCAGCGGAGCGCGGGTGGCGCGGCCGCGATCGGCGAGACCTCGTACCAGCTCGGCGCGGGCATGGGCATCGCCCTGCTCGGCAGTGTGATGAACGCGGCGTACGCCCCCGGGCTCGCCGCCGTCCCCGGGGTGCCCGCGGAGGCGCGCACGGCCGCCGCGAACTCGCTCGGGGAGGCCTACCAGGTCGCGGAGCAGCTCGGCGGCGCGGCCGGCGGAGCCCTGCACCAGGCCGCCCGGCACTCCTTCGTGAACGGGCTGCACATCACGCTCTTCGTGAGCGCGGGGCTGCTGCTCCTCGGCGCGGCGATGGCGCGGCGCCTGCCCCGGGTGATGGACTGCCCGGTCGATCCGGAGGAGACGTCCGGTCCGGAGGAGACGGCGGGGACGGAGGAGACGGCGGAGTCGGCGGGGAAGCCGGCGACGGCGGCGAAGGTGGATCCGGCGGAGCCGGCCGTTCTGGTGGAGACCGCGGCCGCGTGGGCGGAGCCCTCCGGGCTCTCCCGGTCGTCCGAGCCGCGGGTGCCCGCGACCCGGGAAGCGATCGAGCCCGCCGGCTCCGGGCGTCCGGCGCACTGACCCGGTCGTCCGGGTGGTGTCCGGCCTGGCCGGCGGGCCCGCTCAGCTCTGGTTGAAGAAACCGTCCTGCCGGCGGCGGCCGCTCTCGCCGGTGACGATCTGGGTGTCGGCCGGAGTCAGCAGGAAGACCCGCGTCGCGACGCGCTCGATCGAACCGCGCAGACCGAAGGCGAGACCGGCGGCGAAGTCGACCACGCGCTTGGCGTCGCCCGGCTCCATCGCGGTCAGGTTCACGATCACCGGAACCCCGTCCCTGAAGAGCTCGCCGATGCCCCGGGCGTCCCGGAAGCCGTCAGGGGAGACGGTGGCGATCCGGCGTCCCCGGTCCTCGGCGGTGTCCGTGGCGACCCGCACCCGGGGGTCCGTCACCCAGGCGTCGCCGCCCTCGGCACCGTCGGCGTACTCGTCGTCGTAGTAACGCTCGTCGTTGTCCTCGACGAGTCCCAGCCAGGCGCTCGCCTTGCGCACCGATCCCATGGACGCCTCCTTTCAGCGCGGTCACTTGTGGTTCCGCATATCCCTATCGTCGTCCATGATGCGGATCGCGCGCCAAGTGGTTGGGCGTCGCGCCTTGGATTCGTGACGGTACTGGTGCAGAACGTGAGCACCGTTTCCTGGCGATTCGTCAGGAAACTTGCGGTATGCGGGGGCTGGGGGAGGGCCATGTAGCTGAAAATATGAAAGTCGGGCTGGAAGGGTGACGATGGGCGCGTACGGGTGAACACGCCCGCTCGCTACCATGCCGCGAGGCGCTCGACGGCGTCGCCGCAGTCAGTTCACGGGGGAGTCTCTTGTTCGGAATCGTCAGGCCCTGCGCCCACCGGCTCACCGACGGTCTGAAGGTCGAGTGGATGGCCCACCTCTGCGGCCTCTGCCTGGCACTTCGCGCCGACCACGGCCAGTTCGCCCGGGTCGTCACCAACTACGACGGGCTCATCGTCTCCGTCCTGACGGAGGCTCAGACCGGCGCCGTGACCAGCGGACGGCGCACCGCCGGACCCTGCCCGCTGCGCGGGATGAGGACCGCCCCCGTCGCCCAGGGGGAGGGCGCGCGCCTCGCCGCCGCCGTCTCGCTCGTCCTCGCCTCCGCGAAGGTACGGGACCACGTCGCCGACCGGGACGGCCTGTTGGCCCGCCGCCCCGTCGCCGCCGCGGCCCGCCGGGTCGCCCGCTCCTGGGACAAGGCCGGTGCGAGGACCGGCCGCGCCCTCGGCTTCGACACCGCCGTCCTCGTCGACGCCGTCGACCGCCAGACCGGGATCGAGGCCCTCGCGGGACCCGGCACCTCCCTGCTCGCCGTCACCGAACCGACCGAGACCGCGACCGCGGCCGCCTTCGCGCACACCGCCGTTCTCGCCGGCCGGCCGGGGAACGCGGAACCGCTCGCCGAGGCGGGCCGGCTCTTCGGGCGCCTCGCGCACCTCCTGGACGCCGTCGAGGACCAGACCGCCGACGCGGCGAGCGGCGCCTGGAACCCGCTCACCGCGACCGGCACCTCCCGCGAGGAGGCCCGCCGGCTCGCCGACGACGCCCTCCACGGCATCCGGCTCGCGCTGCGGGACGCCGAGTTCGCCGACGGCAAGCTGGCCCACGTCCTCCTCGCCCACGAGCTGCGCACCTCGGTGAACCGCGCCTTCGGCACGACGAGCTGCTCGCACGTGAGCCCGGGCGCGGGGGCGGGAGCGGGGGCGGGTCAGGGGCATGGGGCCGCTCACGGTCACGGGCCGGTGCCCGGGAACCCGTACGCCCCCGATGGCCCGGGCCCCGTCCCGGGTGGTCCGTACGCCCCCGGCCCGGGTGGTCCCGGCGGCCCCGGTGGCCCGTACGCCCCCGGCCCCGGTGGTCCGGGCGGCCCCGGCGGGCCGTTCCCGCCCGGGCCGCCGAACCGGCGCGGCCTGATAGCCGGATGCGCCCTCTGGGTCGGTCTGGCCTGCACCTGCCAGATGTGCTGCGGGACCTTCGAGGACCCCTGGAGCCGTGAGCGGCGCGGCGGGCTCTGCCAGCAGTGCGACCCCGGCAGCTGCTGCGACTGCTGTGACTGCTGCAGCAACTGCTCCTCCTGCTGCGAGGGGGAGGGCTGCTGCGGCGACTGCGGCTGCGGCTGCGACTGCTGACGACCCGTCCGTGATCCGCCCCGCCGGAGCCCGTCACCTCTCCGGTGCCGGGAGCTCCGGCGGGGAGATCCGCGAGCGTTCGATCCCCGAGGCCGTCACCCCCCACTTCCGCAGGATCCTGTCGTACGTCCCGTCCGCCTTCAGGCCGTTCACCGCGGCCTGGAAGGCGGGCGCGAGCGGGGTGCCCTTCCTGAAGGCGAAACCGACGTCGAGCCGCCGGTACTCGCCCAGGAACTTCACGTTCTTCTGCTGCGTCACCGCGTACCGCAGGCCGTTGATCGTGTTCATCACGACATCGCTGCGGCCCTGCTGGAGCGACATCCAGATCGCCCCCGTCTCGCTGTAGACGTTCACCTCGTACGGCGGCTTCCCGGCCTCCGCGCACCGGCCCTTGTTCTGCTCCAGGGTCCGTTCGAAGGTGGTGCCCGCGTTCACGGCCACCTTCAGGCCGCACAGCTGCGTGAGGTCGGTGACCGCCTTCAGCGGGCTGTCGGCCCGGCTCGCGAACCCCTGCCCGTCATTGATGTAGGTGACGAAGTCGATGGCCTTGCGCCGCTCCTCCGTCACGCCGAAGTTCCCTGTCCCGACGTCGTACTTGCCGCTGCCGAGCGCGGGCAGGATCGCCTCGAAGCCGACGACCTCACGCTTCAGCTCCAGGCCGAGGGCCTTCGCCACGGCGCCCGCGAAGTCGGCGTCCACGCCCACGACGGTCCTGCCGTCCGGCAGATACGCCGAGCTGGGCGGGGTCGCGACCGAGGCGGCGATCGTGAGGCTGCCCCGCTGCCGTACGCCGGCCGGGAGCAGCTTCGCCGCGGCCTCGTTCTTCGCGACCGCCGACACCACGTCCTCGGCCGGCAGCGCTCCCCCGGGGGCGCCCGCCGCCCCGGCCGGAGCCGTCGCGGGCTCGCCTCCCGCGCAGGCGGTGAGCGTGAGCGCGGCCGCTGTGATCAGCGCGAAGGCGAGGGTCGTGCGGGCTGTGCCGGGGCCGGCGCCGGTAGTGGTGCCGGTCCCCGTACTCGTACGCGTGCTCATGGCTTCGGTTTCTCCAGGAGTTTCTCGAACGGCAGCGGACCGATCGACTCGGGATCGGCGGTCAGGTCGAACAGCGGCCGGTAGCCACTCGCCAGGTAGAGGCCCCTGGCCTCGGGCTGGCGCGGGCCGGTCGTCAGGAAGAGGCGGGAGTAGCCGTGGCCGGCGGCCTCCCGTTCGAGCACGTCCAGGACGCGGCGGGCGAGCCCGCGCCTGCGGTGTGCCGAATCGGTCCAGATCCGCTTGAGTTCGGCGGTGTGCTCGTCGTAGCGGCGGTAGGCGCCGCCCGCCACGGGCCGGCCCTGCTCCAGGAGGAGCAGGAAGGCGCCGTGGGGAGGGGCGAACTCCTCCGCCGGGTAGCGGCTCAGATCGTCCGCGGAGCCGTACCGGGTCGTGTACTCGTGCGCCAGCTCGTCGAGGAGCGGGCGCGCCAGGGAATCGGTGGTCGTGGTCCGGTGCACGGACAACGCGAAGGTCATGACGGTCCTTCAGGGCGAAGGAGGGCGGCGTCGTCCCTCAGAAGGGAGGAGGACGGCAGGGCAGGGCGAGGGGAGGGGAGAGCTCAGGCACCCACGGGGGGCCCGTATGTGAAGGCGCCGCGGCGGACAGCACGCGGGCGGGGCAGAACAGCGGGTCGGCTCAACAGGAAGAGGACCACACACGACCGAAGTCGATGTGGGAGCGCGTGACCAGCTGCTGCTGCGGATGCATGGCCCCAGTGGAACAGGCATCCGTTCCTCCGTCAACCGCGATGAGACGTACGGCTCACAGTGCGGACACCCTTGACAGCGGGCCGTGTTGACCGCATAGCCTCGAAGGGCGGATCGGGCTGAGGGGCCCGCATCCGTGCTCAGCGCGTGTGAAGGCGCACCCCCGTGTTCGATCCGCCCCCTGGCATCCACGGAGCCTTCGCATGTCCGCGACCCTCGTCAAGATCCCCTCCACGGCCCCGCCGGCCGATCCACCCCTCCGTATCGTCCCCGCCCGCCGCGCAGGGCAGTGGACCGCCGCAGGGCTCCTGCTCGTCCTCCTCGCGCTCGGCCTCGTCTCGGTCGTCCGCAACGAGGCCTTCCAGTGGGACGTGGTCGCCGAGTACTTCACCTCCGCGTCCGTCCTGCGCGGCCTCGGCCTCACCCTGTGGCTGACGGCCCTCGTCATGGCCCTGGGCTTCGCCCTCGGGACCCTGCTCGCGGTACTGCGGCTCTCCGCCAACTCCGTTCTGAGAGCGGTGAGTTGGGGGTACGTCTGGTTCTTCCGGTCCACCCCGATCCTGGTCCAGCTGCTCTTCTGGTTCAACATCGGAGCGCTCTACCCGCAGATCCTCGGCGTGAACACGGTCAACCTCCTCGGCCCGGTCTCCGTCGCCGTCATCGGCCTCACCCTGCACGAGGCCGCCTACGCCGCCGAGGTCGTCCGCGGCGGCATCCTCTCCGTCGACCGGGGCCAGACCGAGGCCGCACAGTCCCTCGGGCTCGGCCGGTGGCGCAGGCTCTTCCGGATCGTGCTGCCGCAGGCCATGCGCGCGATCGTCCCGCCCGCCGGGAACATGCTGATCGGCACCCTCAAGGGCACGTCGATCGTCTCCGTCATCGCCGTCCAGGACCTGCTCTACTCGACCCAGCTCGTCTACCACCGCACGTACGAGATCATCCCGCTGCTGCTCGTCGCCACCCTCTGGTACGTCGCCGTCACCTCGGTCCTCGGCATCGGCCAGCACTACGTCGAGCGGCACTACGCCCGCGGCACGGCCGGTGCGCGATGAGCCCCGTCCCGACCGCCCCGGCCGCCTCGCGCACCCGGCGGCCCCGCCCCTCGATCGTGATCGTGGGCGCCGGACCGCGGGGGACCGGCCTCCTCGAACGCCTCGCCGCCAACCTCCCCGAGCTGTACGGCGAGGGCCCCCTCGACGTCCACCTCGTCGACCCGCACCCGCCGGGCCCCGGCCGCGTCTGGCGCACCGGGCAGTCCCCGCTGCTCTGGATGAACTCCCGGGCCGAGGACGTCACCATGTTCACCGACGAGACCGTGGACCTCGAGGGACCCGTCCGGCCCGGGCCCACCCTCGCCGCATGGGCCGGCATCGACGGCGGCACCTTCCCCACCCGCACGCAGCAGGGCGCCTATCTGCGCTGGGTGTACGAACGGGCCCGGGCCTCCCTGCCCGCCTCCGTCACCGTCCACGAACACCGCACCACCGCCCTCCGCGTCAGCGGCCCCCGCGAGGGACGCCAGCGGGTCTGGCTGGAAGGCGGCGCCGCGCCCCTCCTCGCCGACCTCGTCGTCCTCACCGTGGGCCACCTCGACGCCGAACCCGACCCGGAGCAGCGGGCCCTGGCCGGCTTCGCCGCCCGCCACCGGCTCGTCCACCTGCCGCCCGGCTTCACCGCCGACACCGACCTCGCCGTCCTGCCCGCCCGGGAACCCGTCCTCGTCCGCGGCCTCGGACTCGCCTTCGTCGACCTGATGGTGCTGCTCACCGAGGGCCGCGGCGGACGGTACGAGGGCGAGGGCGACACGCTCGTCTACGTACCGTCGGGTGAGGAGCCGGTGCTGCACGTCGGATCGCGGCGGGGAGTCCCGTACCACTCGAAGATCGGCTACCGCCTCGACGGCGAACGGCCACCACTGCCACGGTTCTTCGGGCCCGAGCAGACCGACGCCCTGCTGAAGCGGACCGGGCCGCTCGACTTCCGGCGCGATGTGTGGCCCCTCATCGACAAGGAACTCGGCTGGGCCCACTACCACCGGCTCTTCTCCACCCACCCCGAGCGGACCTCACTCGCCTGGAGCGACTTCGAGCGGGCGTACGAGGAAGCGCCGCCGCGCGGGGCCGAACTCGCCGCCGTCGTCGCCGCGGCCGTCCCCGACCCCGCCGACCGGCTCGACCTCGACGCCCTCGACCACCCCCTGGACGGCATCCGGTTCGCCTCCGCCGAAGCCCTCCAGCAGGGCCTGCGCGACTACATCACCGACGACCTGACCCGCCGACACGACCCCGCCCACAGCCCCGACGCCGCCGTCTTCGCCGGTCTCCTCTCCGTCTACGGACAGCTCCTGCGGCTCGGCGAGCGCCTCGACCCCGGCGCCTCGTGGCACGGCTTCTTCAGCTACCTCGCCTCCGGCCCGCCCGGACCGCGGCTGCACCAGCTCCTCGCCCTCTCGCGGGCCGGAGTGGTGCGCTTCCTCGGACCGGGGGTCACCGTCGAGACCGACGAGGAACGCGGGCTCTTCCGGGCCGCGTCCGCCGCCCTGCCGGGGGAGTGGACCGGGGCCCGCGCCCTGGTCGAGGCCCGACTGCCCGAGCCCACCCTCGAACGCACCGGCAGCCCGCTCCTTCGCGCCCTGCACGAGGACGGGGCGCGGGCCACCGCCGGCGGTCTGCTCGTCGTCGACCCCGCCGACGGCCGGGTCCTGGAGCGGGACGGACGACCGCACCCGCGCCGCTTCGCCCTCGGCCCGCACACCACCGCCCGTACCGGCGGGGCCTTCACCCGGCCCCGGACCGGCGGGGTCGCCTTCGGGCAGAACGACGTCACCGCGCGGGCCGCGCTGACCTTCCTGCGCGAGGACCGGCAGTGTCGGCGCCCGGTCCCCCTGAGCGCCTGACCCCACGCGCGCTCGCCCGCCGCCCGCGCCGCTCCTCCCGCCGCCCGACCCTTCTCCGAGGAACCGCCATGTCTCTCACCAGCGCCGACGTCGGCGTGAAAGACCCCACCACGCCACCCGCCGCCGCCCCCGCCGCGCTCGTGGTCGTCCCCGTACGCCACCCCTGGCGCTGGGTGGCCGTCGCCGCCACCGCCGTCCTGCTCACCCAGTTCGCCCACGGCCTGGTCACCAACCCCGGCTGGGAATGGGACGTCTTCGCCGCGTTCTTCACCACGGAGACGATCCTCCAGGCCGTCTGGGTCACCCTCCAGCTCACCTTCCACGGCACCGCGCTCGGCTTCGCCATCGGCATCGTGCTCGCCTTCATGCGCCTGTCGGCCAGCCCGTTCCTGCGGTCCGTCGCCTTCGGCTACATCTGGGCCTTCCGTTCCATCCCGCTCATCGTCCAGCTGCTCTTCTGGTTCAACCTCGCCTACCTCTACAAGGAACTGAGCATCGGCATCCCCTTCGGGCCGAGCTTCCTCTCCTTCGACACGACGGGCCTGGTCGGCGAGATGAGCGCCGCCGTCCTCGGCCTCGCCCTGCACCAGGCGGCCTACGCGGCGGAGATCGTCCGCGGTGGCGTACTCGCCGTGGACGAGGGGCAGTCGGAGGCCGCGGCCTCCCTCGGCATCCCGAGGCTCCGGCAGCTCCGGCGGATCGTGCTGCCGCAGGCGATGCGCTCGATCCTGCCCAACGCCGCCAACGAGATCATCTCGCTCTTCAAGGGCACCTCGATCGTCTCCGTCATGGCGATCGGCGAACTCTTCTACCAGGTGCAGGTCGTCTACGGCCGCAACGGGCGGGTCGTCCCGCTCCTGATGGTCGCCACCGCCTGGTACGTCCTGCTCACCACCGCGCTCTCCGTCGTCCAGCACTACGTCGAACGCCACTACGCGAAGGGGAGCGTCCGATGAGCTCCGTCACCACCAAGGACCCGAGGACGACCACCGCAAAGGTCGAGATCCGGGCCGTCCACAAGAACTTCGGCCCGCTCCACGTCCTGCGCGGCATCGACCTCGACGTCCGCGCCGGCGAGGTCACCGTCGTCCTCGGCCCCTCCGGCTCCGGCAAGTCCACCCTCCTGCGGACCATCAACCACCTGGAGAAGGTCGACAGCGGCACCGTCAGCGTCGACGGCACCCTCGTCGGCTACCGCCGCTCCGGGAACAAGCTCTACGAGCTGCGCGAGCGGGACATCCTCAAGCAGCGCACCCGGATCGGCTTCGTCTTCCAGAACTTCCACCTCTTCCCGCACCTGACGGTCCTGGAGAACATCGTCGAGGCCCCCGTCTCCGCCCTGAAGCGCCCCCGCAAGGAGGCCGAGGCCGCGGCCCGGCAGCTGCTCACGCGCGTCGGACTCGCCGACAAGGCGGAGGCGTACCCCAAGCAGCTCTCCGGCGGGCAGCAGCAACGGGTCGCCATCGCCCGCGCGCTCGCCCTCGAACCCGGCCTGCTCCTCTTCGACGAGCCGACCTCCGCGCTCGACCCCGAACTGGTCGGTGAGGTCCTCGACGTCATCAAGGACCTGGCCGCCTCCGGCACCACCATGATCGTCGTCACCCACGAGATCGGCTTCGCACGCGAGGTCGCCGACACCGTGGTCTTCATGGACGAGGGCCGGATCGTCGAGCAGGGACCGCCGGCCGAGGTGCTCGAAAGCCCACGCCACGAGCGGACTCGGGCCTTCCTCTCCAAGGTCCTCTGACTCTCCCCTTTTTCCCTTCGCTCTTTTCCCTTCTCTCCCAGGAGCATCGCCGTGAAGACCCGTCGTACCGCCCGTCCCGCCCTCACCGCCCTCGCCTCGCTCACCGCCCTCGGGGTCCTCACCGCCTGCGGCGCGGGTGACGCCGCCGTCGAGACGCTCACGCCGGCGGGACAGAAGGGCCCCGGCATCAACCTGAGCCCGGAGCAGAACCGCGTCCACACCCCCAAGGTCGACGCCCTCGCCGCGCAGCTGCCCGAGGCCGTCCGCGCGAGAGGCAGCCTCGTCCTCGGCGTCTCCGCGACCGGCAATCCACCGCTCGTCTTCCACGCCACCGACGACAAGACCCTGATCGGCGTCGAGGTCGACCTCGCCACCCTGGTCGCCGACGCCCTCGGTCTGAAGCCCGAGTTCCACCCGGTCTCCTGGGAGAACCTCTTCGTCGGCCTCGACAGCGGCAAGTACGACGCCGTCTTCTCCAACGTCACCGTCACCGAGGAGCGCAAGGACAAGTACGACTTCGCCACCTACCGCCTGGACGACCTCGCCTTCGAGGCGAAGAAGGGCTCCGGCTGGAAGGTGAAGGGCCCCGAGGACGTGGCCGGGAAGAAGATCGCCGTCGGCTCCGGCACCAACCAGGAGAAGATCCTCGTCGACTGGTCCGCGCAGAACGAGAAGGCCGGCCGCGAGCCGGTCGACATCACGTATTACCAGAACACCTCGGACTACTACCTGGCGCTCCAGTCCGGCCGGATCGACGGCTACCTCGGCCCCAACCCCGTCGCCGCCTACCACGTGCTCTCCGCCGGACAGACCGAGATCGTCGGCAGGTTCTCCGGGGCGGGCGCCGGACTCCAGGGCAAGATCGCGGCCACCACGAAGAAGGACAGCGGTCTCGTCGCCGCCTACGCGGCCGCCCTCGACCACGTCATCGAGAACGGCACCTACGCCCAGGTCCTCAAGCGGTGGGGCCTGGACGGCGAGGCCGTGAAGAAGTCGGAGATCAACCCGCCGGGCCTTCCCCGCACCGAGAACTGACGCCCCCTCCGCTCCGTCCCGGGAGAGACCGCATGACCAGCACCAGCACCAGCACCAGCACCAGCACCGGCACCCGTCCCCTCCACCTCGCCGCCGAGCTCACCCCGGGCCCCGGCGCCTCAGGCCTTGGCGTCTCAGGCCCCGGCGCCCCGGGCATCGCCCCTTCGACCGCCGCCGCGCGTACGGTCGCGCTCGCCCGGCTCGCCGAGGCCGCCGCGCTCGACTTCCTCACCCACGACGACTCCTTCGCCCGGCCCGGCCTCGACGCGCTCGCCGTCCTCGCCCGGGTCGCGCCCGAGACCCGTTCCGTCGGCCTCGTCCCGACCGTGACCACCACCCACACCGAGCCCTTCCACGTCCAGGCCGCCGTCGCCACCCTCGACTGGGTCAGCCGGGGCCGGGCGGGCTGGCGGATCGCGGTCTCCCCGACCGGGGCCGAGGCCCGGCTCTTCGGCCGCCGCGAAGCCCCTCCCACGGCCGCGCTCTGGCAGGAGGCGGGCGAGGTCGCCGAGGTCTCCCGCCAACTGTGGGACAGCTGGGAGGACGACGCCGAGATACGTGACGTGGCGACCGGACGGTTCGTCGACCGCCGCAAGCTGCACCACGTGAACTTCCAGGGCGCGACCTTCTCGGTCAAGGGCCCCTCGATCGTGCCCCGGCCCCCGCAGGGCAACCCGGTGACCGTCGTCGACGCCACCCGCCCCGCCGCCCGGGGCACCGCCGCCCACCACGCCGACGTGGCGCTGGTCCGGGCGTCGTCCGCCGAGGAGGCCGCGGCGCTCCGCGCCGAACTGCGGCGGGGAGCCCGCGCCCACGGCCGGGACCCCGGGCAGCTGCGCGTCCTGCTCTCGGCGACCGTCGACCTCGACACGTACGAGGGCGGGCCGGCGGCGCTCGCCGAACTGATCGCCGGCTGGCACGGCGGCGGCGCGGTCGACGGCTTCCACCTCGTACCGGCCGTGCCCGAACGGGACCTGGCGCGGTTCACCGCCGACACCGTGACCCGGCTCAGGGACCGGGGTCTCTTCCGTACCGCCTACGAGGGCGCCACCCTCCGCGACCACCTGGGGCTCACCCGCCCCGCCAGCCAGTACGCGACGACGGGAGCAGGCGCGTGAGCATCCCCGAGGGCCGGAAGCGGATCCATCTCGCCGCACACTTCCCCGGCGTCAACTCCACCACCGTCTGGGCCGATCCGCGCTCCGGATCACAGATCGACTTCTCCTCGTTCGAGCACCTCGCGAGGACCGCGGAGCGCGGCCTCTTCGACTTCTTCTTCCTGGCCGAGGGGCTGCGGCTGCGCGAGCACAACGGCCGCATCCACGACCTCGACGTCGTCGGCAGGCCCGAGTCGATCACCGTCCTGGGCGCGCTGGCCGCCGTCACCGACCGGCTCGGCCTGGCCGCCACGGTCAACGCCACCTTCAACGAGCCGTACGAACTGGCCCGGCGGTTCGCCTCGCTCGACCACCTCAGCGCGGGCCGGGCCGCCTGGAACGTCGTCACCTCGTCGGACGCCTTCACCGGCGAGAACTTCCGGCGCGGCGGCTACCTCGACCGGGCCGACCGGTACAGCAGGGCCGCGGAGTTCCTCGCCACCGCCCGGGAGCTGTGGGACTCCTGGACCCCGGACGGCACCCCGCGGCCCTTCGCCCACAGCGGGCCGCAGTTCGGGATCGAGGGCGAGTTCACCGTCCCGCGCTCCCCGCAGGGACATCCGGTCGTCATCCAGGCGGGAGACTCCGCCGAGGGGCGGGAGTTCGCCGCGTCGGCCGCCGATGTGATCTTCACCCGGCACTCCACCCTGGAGGCCGGCCGGGAGTTCTACGCCGACGTCAAGGGGCGGCTCGCCCGGTACGGGAGGGACCCGGGCGACCTGAAGATCATGCCGGGGGTGACGTACGTCCTCGGGGACACCGACGCCGAGGCGCGGGAGCGGGCCGCCGAGATCCGCCACCAGCAGGTCTCCCCGCAGAACGCGATCCTCGCCCTGGAGCAGATCTGGGGCCGCGACCTGTCCGGCCACGACCCCGACGGGCCGCTCCCGGACATCGACCCCGACCCCGATTCGACGCTCGTGCAAGGCCGGGTGCGGGTCGCCGACCCGCTGGCGGTGGCCGAGAAGTGGCGGGCGCTCTCCGAGGCGAAGGGGCTTTCGATCCGTCAGACGGTCGTCGAATCCTCCGCCCGCCAGTCCTTCGTCGGCAGTCCTGCGACGGTGGCGGCGGCCCTGGAGGAGTTCGTCGCCAAGGACGCCGCCGACGGCTTCATCCTCGTCCC
This sequence comes from Streptomyces sp. NPDC093795, assembly GCF_044764665.1. NCBI lineage: Bacteria > Bacillati > Actinomycetota > Actinomycetes > Kitasatosporales > Streptomycetaceae > Streptomyces > Streptomyces sp. NPDC093795. Next base: position 401,423 of record NZ_JBIWIO010000007.1, on the reverse strand, counting down.
CCACCTCACCCCCGGCGGCCTCGACGACTTCGTCGACCGGGTCGTCCCGCTGCTCCAGGAGCGCGGAGTGTTCCGTACGGAGTACTCCGGCACGACGCTCCGGGCGCACCTCGGGCTTCCCGAACCCGTATGGAAAGGTGGAACACCATGAGCACGGATCCCCAGCAGGACTGGCAGCACTGGCACGCACAGCGCGAGGCCGCGGTCTCCTCCTCGTACGGCCCGCTCTCCCTCTCGGGCACCCACTGGCTCGCGGACTTCCCGGAGGGGCGACTTCCGGCCGTTCCCGGTGAGTGGCGGGAGGACGGCGACGAGGTGCTCCTGTCGGCGGGGGCCGAGGACGCCCTCACCCTCGACGGCAAGCCCTTCACCGGCACGGTCCGGCTCACCGCCGACCACGGCCCGATCCACGAGTCCCGGGTCGGGTCGGCCGGCCGGCGGCTCGTGGTGCTGCGGCGCGAAGGCCTTTGGGCCGTACGGGACTTCGACCCCGGCTCGGAGGCGCGCCGCGCCTTCCGGGGCATCGAGGCCACCGCGTACGACGAGCGCTGGGTGGTGCCCGGCGTCTTCCGCCCGTACGGGGAGACCCGCAGCGTACGGGTCGAGAACGCCGACGGCAGGGAGCGCGGTCTCGGGCTCACCGGTGAGCTGGTCTTCGACCTGCACGGCGGCGAGCACACCCTCCAGGTGGCCGTCGAGGACGACGGTTCCCTGTGGGCGGTCTTCGCGGACGCGACCAGCGGCCGGGACAGCTACCGCTTCCGTTTCCTGCGCCCGGCGGCCCCGGCGGCGGACGGTTCGGTGACGGTGGACTTCAACCGCGCGCTGCTCCCGCCGTGCGCCTTCGCCGACCACTTCATCTGCCCCTTCCCGCCGCCCGGGAACACGCTCGACACCGCCGTCCCGGCGGGGGAGCGGCGACTGAACCCCTCCTGACCAGGGCTTCGACGGGGAGAGGGTGCGGATGACGGATGCCCCTGGCCAAGGCGGCGGGGGCATCCGTCCGTTCGGCGGTCTTGTGCGTCCGCTCAGGGAGGTCCACTATCGCTGACGGTGCATGTCAGGAACACGTCACCTGATAGCGCCTCGCGGGCCCGCCATCCACGGGCCCCTCCGCTTTTCCCAGAAGGAGAACTGTGAGGAGCACAGTGAGGAACACCCGCACCCGTCTGCTCGCCCTCGTCGCCGGTGTCGCGGCCGTGACGGCCGTCGGACTCCCCGGCGCCCAGGCCGCCCCCGTCCCCGGCCCGGCCGGAGCCGCCCAGCTCGCCCGCGCCGACGCCGCCGTCGACGCCGCGGGGGTCGGTGGCACCGCCTGGTACGTGGACAGAGCGGCCGGCCGGGTCGTCGTCACCGCCGACGCGACCGTCACCGACGCGGGGATCGCGAAGATCCGCGAGGCGGCCGGCGCCGACGCCGGGGCCCTCCGCGTCCAGCGCACCCCCGGCGTCTTCAAGCCCCTGCTCGGCGCGGGCGACGCCATCTACGGCAACGGCTACCGCTGTTCGCTCGGCTTCAACGTGCGCAGCGGCAGCACGTACTACTTCCTCACCGCCGGCCACTGCGGCAACGTCGTGAACACCTGGTACGCCAACTCGGCGCAGTCCACCCTGATCGGCGCCACCACCGGGTCCAGCTTCCCCGGCAACGACTACGCGCTCGTCCGCTACGACAACGCCTCGCTGACCCACCCCGGCGGCTTCACCGCGGCCAACGCCTACGTGGGGGAGCCGGTCAAGCGCTCCGGCTCCACCACCGGCACCCGCGGCGGCACCGTCACCGGCCTCGACGCCACCGTCCACTACTCCGGCGGCGGCACCGTCCGGGGCATGATCCAGACCAATGTCTGCGCCGAACCGGGCGACTCCGGCGGCGCGCTCTACGACGGCACCAAGGCCCTCGGCATCACCTCGGGCGGCAGCGGCAACTGCTCCACCGGCGGCACGACCTTCTACCAGCCGGTGCCGGAGGCCCTCGCCAAGTACAGGGTCAGCCTCTACTAGACGGCACGCGGGAGGAAGCGCGTAGGCCGGATCCGCCGAAGGCCCCCGCCGTGACGGGGGCCTTCTCCGTGTGCTGCGCGTCTCCCTGTGTCCTACGCGCGGACCCCGCCCACCTCCCCGGCGATCGGTTCCGCCCGTTCGGGCCCGCGCCTCAGCGAGGACATCACCAGGGTGACCGCCGCGCCGACGACCGCCCAGGCCGAGAGGACCAGCATCGAGCCGGTCATGTCGTTGCCCTTGAAGTACGCGATCGAGCGCGCCGCCCAGGTGCCCGCGCCCGGCGGCAGGGCGGGGCCGATCGCGTTCCAGAACGGCGGCAGCATGGGCAGGGGGAAGGCGCCGCCCGCGCTGGGGTTGCCCGCGATCACGATGAGCAGGATCGCCAGGCCGATGCCGACGATCCCGAAGACCGACTGGAGGGCGAGGGTGGCGGCGCCGACGGCGAAGACGACCAGGGCGCCGAGCCCCCACAGGGCGGCGACGCTGCCGGGCAGGGCGTTCAGGATCGGGCCGACGATGACCGCGCCGCCGAGGCCGCCGATGACCGAGTAGAGCGCGAGGACGCCGAGGCGGATGATCGCGCGCTCGCGGTTCGCGGGCCGGGAGCCCGCGCTGATCGCCAGGATCGCGGCGCAGATGTAGCCGCCGACGCACCAGCCGACGACGAGGTAGAAGGCGGAGAGGCCGTCGAAGTCGCCCGGCGATGCAGGGGCCACGTCGACCGTCCGCACGGTCCGCTGCTTGGCCCCCTCCACCTTAGTGAAGATCGTCTCCAGGGCCGAGGAGAGCACGGTGCCGCCGCCGGAGGCGACGAGCAGGGTGTCGGTGCGGCCGCCGGGGTCGACGATCAGGGCGCCGTCGAGGTCCCGGTTCAGGATCTGCTTCCGCGCCTCGGCCTCGTCGGCGACCGTGCGGGGGTCGAGCGGGTCGCCGGGGAGCTTCTCCAGCTGCCCGAGGAGCTGGGCGGAGACCTGTTGCGGCGCGACGACGCCGAAGGGCACGTCCCTCGGCTTCGGGTGGTGCAGCGCCCCGACGTACGAGGTGATGAACAGGAGCTGGAGGGCGAGGACACCGACGACCAGGAGGGCGGCTCGGGGCGTGACGGCGCTTTTCAGTTCGTCGACGAGGCTCATGCCCTCACGCTCCGGGGGAGGGGATGTTTCCGCAGGTGGGATACGCCCGAATGGCTGACGGGAGGTGGTCCCGCACGGCTTATCGTACAGACGTTCGAAATGGGTTAAGGTGAAGAACAAGGGGTGGGAACATACGTACGAATCGATGCGGGAGTGCGGGAGGTGCGCCATGCCGGGATTCACGCACCTGCACACCGCGTCGGGCTACTCCCTGCGATACGGCGCCTCGCACCCCCAGCGGCTCGCCGCCCGCGCCGCCGAGCGCGGCATGGACGCGCTCGCCCTGACCGACCGCGACACCCTCGCGGGCACGATCCGCTTCGCCAAGGCCTGCGCGAAGGAGGGCGTCCGCCCTCTGTTCGGCGTGGACCTGGCGTACGAGACGGCCGGAATCCCCGGGACCCCCGGTGTTCCGGGTGTCCCCGGCGTCCCGGGTGTCCCCGGATCCGCAGCCGCCTCTGGATCCGCGGCCGCCACCGGGTCCGCGGCCACCTCCAGATCCGCAGCCGCCTCCGGATTCGCAGCCGCCTCCAGATCCGCGGCCGATTCCGCCTCCGCCTCCGCCCGGCGGGTGCCCGTCCGGGGCGGGGCCTTCGTCGACGAGTCCGCGCCCCGCGCCCTCTTCCTCGCCCGCTCCCGTACCGGCTGGGCCTCCCTCTGCGCGATGGTCACCGCCGCCCACGCCGGAGACGGGGAGCAGCCCCTGCTGCCCTGGTCCGCCCTGCGCGACGACGACGTGTTCGTCCTGCTCGGCCCCACGTCCGACGTCGGCCGGGCCCTCGCCGCAGGACGCCCCGACCGGGCCGCCCGGCTGCTCGCCCCCTGGCGCGAGCGGTGCGGCGACGCGCTGCGGCTCATGGCCGTCGACCACGGCCGCGCCGGCGCCGGGCCCGGCTCCCTGCGCCTCGCCGCCCGTACCGTCGGCTTCGCCGCCGAGCAGGGCGTCCGGCCCGTCATCGGCAACGCCGTCCGCTACGCCGACGCCGGCCAGGGACAGGTCGCCGACGTCCTCGACTCCGCCCGCCGCCTGGTCCCGATCGACCCCCGCAAGGAGCTCGACAGCGGCGAGGCCTGGCTCAAGGGCCTCGAAGGCCCGGACGGCATGCTGGCCGCCGCCGAGCGGATCGTCGAGGCCGCGGGCTTCCGCCGGGACACCGCCCACCGGCTCCTCGAACAGACCGCGACGGTCGCCGCCGCCTGCCAGGTCGACCCCGAGGACGACCTCGGCATGGGCTCCGCCCACTTCCCCGAACCGCACCTCGTCGGCGCCGAGCACCGCACCGCCCAGCGCGTCCTCACCTCCCGGGCCGCCGCCGGCATGGTCCTGAAGGGGTACGAGAAGCGGCGCGACTACTGGGACCGGATGCATCGCGAGCTGGACGTCATCGCCCACCACCACTTCGCCACCTACTTCCTGACGGTCGCTCAGGTCGTCGACGACGTCCGGGACATGGGCATTCGGGTCGCCGCCCGCGGCTCCGGCGCCGGCTCCCTCGTCAACCACCTCCTCGGCATCGCCCACGCCGACCCGGTCGAGCACGGCCTGCTGATGGAACGCTTCCTCTCCAAGCGCCGCACCGCCCTGCCCGACATCGACATCGACGTGGAGTCCGCCCGCCGCCTGGAGGTCTACCGGGCGATCATCGACCGCTTCGGCACCGCGCGCGTCGCCACCGTCGCCATGCCCGAGACCTACCGGGTCCGCCACGCGGTACGGGACGTGGGCGCGGCCCTCTCCATGGACCCGGCCGAGATCGACCGGATCGCCAAGGCCTTCCCGCACATCCGCGCCCGGGACGCGCTCGCCGCCCTCGACGAACTGCCCGAGCTGCGCGAACTCGCGGGGGAGAAGGAGAAGTACGGGAAGCTCTGGGAGCTGGTCGAGGCGCTCGACGCGCTGCCGCGCGGCACCGCCATGCACCCCTGCGGGGTACTGCTCTCCGACGCCTCGCTGCTCACCCGTACCCCCGTGGTGCCCACCAGTGGCGAGGGGTTTCCCATGTCCCAGTTCGACAAGGAGGACGTGGAGGACCTCGGGCTGCTCAAGCTGGACGTCCTCGGGGTGCGGATGCAGTCCGCGATGGCCCATGCCGTCACCGAGGTCGAGCGGGCCACGGGCGCCCGCCCGGACATCGACGCGATCCCGGAGGGCGACCCCGAGACGTACCGGCTCATCCGCTCCACCGAGACCCTCGGCTGCTTCCAGATCGAGTCGCCGGGCCAGCGCGACCTGGTCGGCCGGCTCCAGCCCGCCACCTTCCACGACCTCGTCGTCGACATCTCGCTCTTCCGGCCCGGGCCGGTCGCCGCCGACATGGTCCGCCCCTTCATCGAGGCCCGGCACGGCCGCGCCCCCGTCCGCTACCCGCACCCCGACCTGGAGGAGACCCTGAAGGAGACGTACGGCGTGGTCGTCTTCCACGAGCAGATCATCGAGATCGTACGGATCATGACCGGCTGCCGCCGTGACGAGGCCGACCAGATCCGGCGCGGACTCTCCGACCCCGAGTCGCAGGGCCGGATCAGGCTCTGGTTCGCCCGGCAGGCCTCGGCGCGCGGATACGCGGACGAGGTCGTCGCCCGGACCTGGGAGATCGTGGAGGCCTTCGGGTCGTACGGCTTCTGCAAGGCGCACGCGGTGGCCTTCGCCGTGCCGACGTACCAGTCGGCCTGGCTCAAGGCGCACCACCCGGCCGCCTTCTACGCCGGGCTGCTCACCCACGACCCCGGCATGTACCCCAAGCGGCTGCTGCTCGCGGACGCGCGGCGGCGCGGGGTGCCGGTGCTGCCGCTCGACGTGAACCGGTCGGCGGTCGCTCACCGTATCGAACTGGTGTCTGATTCTCCTCCGGTGTGGGGACTCCGGCTCGGCCTCGGCGACGTCCACGGCATCGGCGGGACCGAGAGCGCCCGCATCGAGGCCGGACAGCCCTACGCCTCCCTCCTCGACTTCTGGGAACGCGCCCGCCCCCGCACCCCCGTCGCCGAACGGCTCGCCCAGGTCGGTGCGTTGGACGCCTTCGGCGCCAACCGCCGCGACCTCCTCCTCCACCTCACCGAACTCCGGCGCGTCCACCGGGGAGCCGCCTCCCACGGCGGACAGCTCCCGCTCGCCCAGGGCGGCAGGACCGCCCCCGTCGGCCTGCCCGACCTCGACGAGACGGAACGCCTCAGCGCCGAACTCGGCATCCTCGGCATGGACGCCTCCCGCCACCTCATGGGCGACCACCACGCCTTCCTCGAAGAGCTCGGCGTCGTCTCCGCCCAGCGCCTCCGTGAGACCCCGCACGGCCGGACCGTCCTCGTCGCGGGCGCCAAGGCCGCCACCCAGACCCCGCCGATCCGCTCCGGCAAACGGGTCATCTTCACCACCCTCGACGACGGCACAGGACTGGTCGACCTCGCCTTCTTCGACGACGCCCACGAGCGCTGCGCCCACACCGTCTTCCACTCCTGGCTGCTTCTCGTCCGGGGCGTGGTGCAGCGGCGCGGCCCGCGCAGCGTCAGCGTGGTCGGGGCCGCCGCCTGGAACCTCGCCGAACTGGTCGAACTGCGGGCGTCCGGCGGTCTGGACGCGGTCGGGGCACGCCTCGCCGAACCCGGTCCTTCCGGCGGAAACGGCGACTCCGGCCGCCGCATCACCCTGCCCACCGGCTACGAGCTGAACCCCTGGGCCGACCTCAAGCCGGCGGGCGAAGGGGCCCCGAGCGGAAGGAAGCTGTGGCACAGCAGTCCGGGGAGCGCGGGATGATCCTCTGTGTACGGTTCCGGCTCGAACCGATGTGGGAAGTTCTCTTCCCCCAACTCTGCGACCTCCTGGGCGAGTTCACCCCGACCGTCGAGGCCGCACCACCCGGCGAGGCGCTCGCCGACGTGCGCGGCGCACTGCGCTACTTCGACCGGACCCCGGCCGAGCTCGCCTCCGTGATCCGGGTCAGGGCGCTCGCCCTGTACGGCGTCGACTGCGTCATCGGCGCCGGGCCCAACCCGATGCTGGCCCGGATGGCCGCCCGCGAGGCCCGGCCAGGCGCGACGCTCGTCGTCGACGACCCCGCGGCCTTCCTGCGCGACCGCCCGGTTGTCGCGCTCGACGGCGTCGGCCGGACCACCGCGCGTACCCTCTGCGGCTACGGACTCGACTCCGCGGGACGCGTCGCGGACGCGCCGCTCGCCGTGCTCCAGCGACTCATCGGCGCGAAGGCCGGCCGCGAGGTGTGGGAACGGGCCCAGGGCATCGACCGCACCCCCGTCGTCCCGCACGCCGCCTCACGGTCGGTCGCGGCCGAACGCGCTTTCCCGCGCGACGAGACCGACCGGACGGAACAGCGCAGGGCCCTCCTCTCGCTCGCCGAGGAATTGGGCGCCCGGCTGCGGACGGAGGGGCAGGTGTGCCGCGGGCTCGCCGTCACCGTGCGGTACGCGGACCGGACCACGACCACCCGGAGCCGTACCCTGCCCGAACCCACCGCCCACTCCGCCGCGCTCACCACCCTCGCGTACGCCGTCCACGACTCCTTCGGCCTCCAGCGGGCCCGGGTACGGGGCATCGCCCTGCGCGCCGAGGGCCTGGCGGGCGCCGAGGGGGCCGCGCACCAGCTGTCCCTGGACCCGGCGGACGAGAAGGCCCGGCGGATCGAGGCGGTGGCCGACCGGGCACGGGCGAGGTTCGGTCCGCGAGCGATCCTCCCGGGCTCGCTCGCGGCCTAACAGCCTTGTCGCTAGGCCTTCTTGATGACGTATCACTTTTTACCGACGCGTAACTTCCCAGCCATGACTACTCGTGCGTAGCTTGGCTGAAGCGCATCCCCACTTGTGGTCCGGACCGCAGGGCGTCACACCCCACCTCTCCCTTGAGCCGCAAGGAGATCGCCCGATGCTGCCCCGGAACCCCTGGAAGCACGCCGTCAGAGCGCTGTCGGTCCTGCTCCTCACCGCCGCCGCCACGCTCGCCCCGACCACCGCCGCCTCGGCCCAGGCCGAGACCGCCACCACAAGCCGGGGCTGGAACGACTTCTCCTGCAAGCCCTCCGCCGCTCACCCGCGCCCCGTCGTCCTCGTCCACGGCACCTTCGGGAACTCCGTCGACAACTGGCTCGTCCTCGCGCCGTACCTGGTCAACCGCGGCTACTGCGTCTTCTCGCTCGACTACGGCCAGCTGCCCGACGTGCCGTTCTTCCACGGCCTCGGCCCCATCGCGAAGTCGGCCGAGCAGCTCGACACCTACGTCGACCGGGTCCTCGCCGCCACCGGCGCCCCCGAGGCGGACCTCGTCGGACACTCGCAGGGCGGCATGATGCCCCGCTGGTACCTCAAGTTCCTCGGCGGGGCCGAGAAGGTGAACGCGCTCGTCGGCATCGCCCCCGACAACCACGGCACCACCCTCCTCGGACTCACCAAGTTGCTCCCGCACTTCCCCGGCGCCGAGGACCTGATCAGCGCCACCACCCCGGGCCTCGCCGACCAGATCGCCGGCTCGCCCTTCATCACCAAGCTCAACGAGGGCGGCGACACCGTCGCGGGCGTCCGTTACCACGTCATCGCGACCCGGTACGACGAGGTCGTCACCCCGTACCGCTCGCAGTTCCTGTCAGGTCCCAACGTCACGAACGTCCTCATCCAGGACAAGTGCGCGCTCGACCTGTCCGAGCACGTGGCGATCGGCACGGTGGACCGGGTCACCTTCCACGAGGTCGCCAACGCCCTCGATCCGGCCCACGCGACCCCGACCACCTGCCTCTCGGTGATCGGCTAGCAGCCGTGTTCGCTCCGTCGGCGTAAGGAAGCCGCGCCCTGATGGCGCAGTGTCACAGGATGGGGGCTAATCGTGCTCAAGCGTGCGTTTCTGGCGCATCACGAGACAGCCACGGTGAACGCGTACGGAATGTTCACGAATGGAGCCTGTGACATGACCACCGACCTTCCCCCCACCCGTCCGGCGGAAGACGAGATAGAACCGACCGCGGGGCCCGCCCGAGGTCCGACCCTCCACTCGGCTGTCTCCCCACCCCCGGCACCCGGGGCGCCGCCCATCCCCGCCCGGCCGACGCTGCCCCCCGTCGTGCCGGCGGTCCCGGTCCTGACGGCGACCCCGGCCAAGGAGGCGCTTCCGGTCAGGGAGGAGCCCCCGGCCAAGGTGGAGCCTCCGGTCATGGACGCTCCGGTCAAGGTGGAGTATCCGGCCAGGGTGGAGTACCCGGTCAAGGTGGAGTCTCCGGTCAAGGCGGAGTCTCCGGTCAAGGTGGAGCCTCCGGTCATGGACGCTCCGGCCAGGGAGGACTCTCCGGCCAAGGAGGAGTCTCCGGCCAAGGAGGCGCCTCCGGTCATGGAGCCCCAGCTCAAGGGGGAGCCTCCGGTCGAGGAGCCCCAGGCCCAGGACGAGAACGGTGACGAGGCGGTCCACACGCTCCTGCGGACGGCCGCGACCGAGCGCCCGGTGGCCGAGGTCGCCGCACTGGTCGCACGACTCCAGGAGACCGGCGCCGTGTCCAGCCCCGCCGACGTGGCGCTCCGCGCGGCCGCCGTCACCCGCCCCCTGGACGAGGTACGACAGCTGCTCGCGCTCCTGAACGCCTCGGGGTACGACCTCCACCAGGCCGAGACCACGCTGCGCGCCGCGGCGGTGGGCCGGCCGATCGAGGACGTGGTGCGGCTCGTCGGCATCCTCGGGACCGACAGCAGCGACTGGCAGCCCGCCGGCGAGCGGAAGCCCGCACCCGGCCAGGACGCCGGAAACGCGGCCGCGGCCGCCACCGTCCCGAAGCGCGGCCGGGGCGCCGCCGAGCGGCCGAAGTCGACGCTGGACGGCGGCCTCGCCACGGGGCCCGGCAGCCACAGCAGCTCCCCGGCGCTGCGGTCGGCGCTGCGCTGGCCGACAGCCGTCGCGCTGTTCGTCTGCGGCCTCCTCCACCTGCCGACGGACCTCGCGGGTCTGCGCTCGGGCGGGGACGCGGAGACCGTGTCCGTGGTCGTCACCGTGCTCTGCCTGGTGGCCGCGGTGTGGCTCGCCGCACGGGACACCCTGCTCGTCTGGGCCGCCGTCGCGGGCCTCGCCATCGTCGTCATCGCACTCCACGGAGTCGCGAGCGCCCGCACCGTCGACCTGCTGAGCAGCAGCCTCGGCACCACCTTCGCCTGGGCCAAGGCCCTGGCGCTGCTGAGTGCCGTGGCCGTCGTCCTCCTGACCGGCACGGCGGTGGTCCGTCACACGAGGATGGCCGGCGCGGCGGACAGCACCTGAGGGCCGACCCCCGCACGCCATCTCCGCCCGGGCAGCCTCGCGCCGCCCGGGCGGACGCGCGTCCTAGGCCCGCCGACGCCGGGTCGCGCCGAAGAGGACGGCCGCGCCGGTCGCGAGCACGGCGGCGCCGCCGATCGCGAGGTACGGGGTGGCGGCGTCGCCACCGGTCTCGGCCAGCCGCTCACCGGAACCGGAACCGGCGGCGGGAGCGGGCGCGTTGGGCGACGACTCCTGCGAGGGCCCCTCGGTGGGCTCCTCGGCGGGCTCCTGCGCGGACGTGGGTTCCTGTACGGGAGCCTGCGTGGCAGAGCCGCCCGCAGCCGGGGCCGCCGCCGTCTCCTCCGCGCCCGTGGCCGGGTCGCCGTCCCCGTGCCCGCCGTGCTCGACGGAGGACTCGTCCTGGCCCTCCTCGATCTGCTCGTCGCTCGGGGCGGAGGCGGTCGGCGCCGGAGCCGTACCGCCGCTGTCCTGCCCGAACACCACGTCCGAGCAGGTGTAGAACGCCTCGGGGGAGTCGGAGCGCTGCCAGATCGAGTAGATCAGGTGCCGGCCGGACCTGTTCGGCACCGTGCCCTCGAAGACGTAGTCGCCGCTCTCCATCCGGGGGTCGGTCACCGTGGCGAACGGCTTCTCCTCCAGGTCCGACCACGTCAGCGGCTTCGACGGGTCGTAGCCGTCCTTCGTCACGTACAGCTCGAACGAGCCCCGGTGCGGCGCGGTCCCCTTGTACCGGAAGGTGTGCGCCCCGGACTTCATGCTGCTCGCCGGCCAGTCGGCCCGCGCCAGGTCGAGCCCCCGGTACTTGTCGTTGCCCGCGTTGCACAGCTTGCCGTCCGGGATCAGCTCGCGGTGCTTCCCGGCGGCGTTCGCGATGTTCACCGCGTTCCAGTCGTAGAACGCCTGCGCCCCGCTCGCCGCCACCGCGGCCTTGCAGGCCGCCGACCTCGGGGACTCGGGCCCCTCCGCGTAACAGGTCGAGACCCGGCTCACCGGATCGGTCATCGACCCGTGCGCGGACGCGGACCCGGCGGCGAGCCCGGACAGGACCAGCACGGTGCCGGCGGTGACGGCCGCGGAGAAACGACGAGAGGTCATGGGGGGACAGCTCCTTCACGAGGGTGAGGCGTGGGGGGTTGCCAAGGAAGCTAGCCGCCGCCACCCGCGAAAAAGCCGCTGGAGAAGGGGAGAAGACGATTCTTAGGACCGCTTTAAGGCGGAGGTAAGAGGCCCCTGAGGAACGCCCTGGGGAGCGTCTCGGGGAATGTTCTGAGGGACGTCCTGAGGACCGTCAGCCGAGCCGCCGGTAGCGCCGTTCCGGGCGCCCCGTGCCTCCGTAGCGCAGGGTGATCTCCGCGCGGCCCGTCTCCGCGAAGTACTCCAGGTAGCGGCGGGCGCTCACGCGGGACAGCGAGCCCGCCTCCGCGCACTCCGTGGCCGAGAGGCCCGCCGGGTGGGCGCGGAGGACCGAGTCGACCAGGTCGGCCGTGTGGGCGGCCAGGCCCTTCGGGAGTTCCCGGGAGCCGCGGGGGCGGGTGCCGAAGATCTGGTCGACGTCCTCCTGGCGGGCCTCCTCGAGCTCGTCGAGGCGGCTGCGCAGCGAGGCGACATGGCGGAGTTGCTCGTGCAGCGCCGCCTGGCTGAACGGCTTGATCAGATAGTGCAACGCCCCCGCCCGCAGCGCCGACCGGATCGTGTCCACGTCCCGCGCCGCCGTGATGAAGAGCGCGTCCATGCCCAGGCCCGCCGCGCGCATCTCCCGCAGCACCTGGACCCCGTCCATGTCGGGCAGGAAGACGTCGAGCAGTACCAGATCGGGCCGCAGCCGCTCGGCCGCGCGCAGTGCCTCCGCGCCGCTGTGCGCGACCCCGGACACCGAGAAGCCCGCCACCGCCGACACATAGCGGCAGTGCAGCTTGGCGACCATGAAGTCGTCGTCCACCACCAGCACTCTCGTCACGCCGACCCACGCTAGGTCCCGACCACAACGACCACAACGTCCGTTGATTGCGGAAGAGAGACAGCTTCTTAACGCGCAGGCAACATGTGGGCCACCTCACATCCCCCTACCCCTTCGAATCGAGAGGCGGCACACGTGCGGTTGCGCACCCCCTTCGCCCTCCTCGGGGCCGCGCTGCTCGTCCTGGTGGGTCCGCCGCTGCTCAGTCCGGGCAGCGGCACCGACACCGGCACGCGGATACCCGGACTGCGCTTCATGGTCCCCAACACTCCGGGCGGCGGATACGACATCACCGCCCGCACCGCGGCCAAGAACGCCGAGGAGGCGGACCTCACCGGCGACATCGAGGTCTTCAACCTGCCCGGAGCGGGCGGCACCGTCGGCCTCACCCGGCTCGTCGGCGAACGCGGCAACGGCCGCCTCGCCATGTCCATGGGCCTCGGTGTCGTCGGCGCCGTCCACACCAACGAGACCCCGATCACCCTCGCCGACACCACCCCGATCGCCCGGCTCACCGAGGAGCAGGACATCGTCGTGGTCGGCAAGAACTCCCCGTACACCACCATCCAGGAGCTCCTCGCCGCCTGGAGGGAGAACCCCGGCAAGCTGCCCGTCGGCGGCGGCTCCTCGCCCGGCGGCCCCGACCACCTCGCCCCGATGCTGATGGCCCAGGCCGCCGGGATCGCACCGAAGGACGTCAACTACGTGCCCTTCGACGGCGGCGGCGAGCTCCTCGCCTCCATCCTCGGCGACAAGGTCGCCTTCGGCGTCTCCGGCGTCGGCGAGTACCTCGACCAGATCAAGGCGGGCGAGCTGCGCCTCCTCGCGGTCACAGGACCGAAGCGGGTCCCCGGACTCGACGCCCCCACGCTCCGCGAGGCCGGCCTCGACACCGAGTTCACCAACTGGCGCGGCATCGTCGCCCCGCCCGGTCTCTCCGACGCCGAGCGCGACAAGCTCGTCACCCTGGTGACCGCCCTGCACGACTCCCCGCAGTGGCGCGCGTCCCTGAAGACCCACGGCTGGGACGACGCCTTCCTGCCCGGCGAGGAGTTCGGCGCCTTCCTCACCGAGCAGGACCGCCGCGTCGCCTCCGTCCTCAAGGAGCTCGGCCTGTGAAGACGCCCCAGAAGCCGACCCCGACCCCGCAGACGTCCCCGAGGACGCCCCTGAAGGCCTGGCTCCGCGAGCGCTCCGAGTTCGGTGTCGGCGCCCTCCTCTTCCTCCTCGGCGTCCTCGTCCTCACCGACGCCCTCACCCTCGACGCCGACCTCGCCGGCCGCGGCCCGGTCGGCCCCGCCACCGTCCCCCTCGTCGTCGGCTGCGGCCTGCTCGTCGTCGCCGTGCTCCTCTCCGTCGACGTGCTGCGCGGCGGCCGCGGCGAGGCCGAGGCAGGCGAGGACGTCGACCTGACCGAACCCGCCGACTGGCGGACGGTCCTGCTCCTCGCCGGTGTGTTCCTCGCCTTCGCCGTCCTCATCGGTCCCGTCGGCTTCCCCGTCGCCGGAGCGCTCCTCTTCTGGGGCGCGGCCTACGCCCTCGGCAGCCGCCACGTCCACCGCGACCCGCTCATCGCGGCCGCGCTCTCGCTCCTGACCTACGTCGTCTTCGACAAGCTGCTCGGCGTCCCGCTGCCCGGCGGCCCGCTGATGGGAGTGATCTGACCCATGGATTCCCTGAACTCCCTCATCGACGGCTTCGGGACCGCCCTCACCCCGATGAACCTGCTGTGGGCCGCGATCGGCGTGCTCCTCGGCACCGCCATCGGCGTCCTGCCCGGCATCGGCCCCGCCATGGCCGTGGCCCTGCTCCTCCCCGTCACGTACGGGCTGGAACCGACCGGCGCGTTCATCATGTTTGCCGGCATCTACTACGGCGCCATGTTCGGCGGCTCCACCACCTCGATCCTCCTCAACACCCCCGGGGAGAGCGCGGCCGTCGTCGCCGCCATCGAGGGCAACCCGATGGCCAAGGCGGGCCGTGGCGCGCAGGCGCTCGCCGCCGCCGCCATCGGCCACTTCGCCGGCGGCATGATCGGCACGATCCTGCTCGTCGTCCTCGCCCCGACGGTCGCCGCGCTCGCCGTCGACATCGGCGCCCCCGACTACCTCGCCCTGATGGTCCTCGCGTTCATCGCGGTGACCTCGGTCCTCGGCTCCTCCCGCATCCGCGGTCTCGCCTCCCTCCTCATCGGCCTCACGATCGGCCTGGTCGGCCTCGACCAGATGACCGGGCAGCAGCGACTCACCTTCGGCTCCCTCCAGCTCGCCGACGGCGTCGACGTCGTCATCGTCGCGGTCGGCCTCTTCGCCATCGGCGAGGCCCTGTGGGTCGCCGCCCACCTGCGCCGCACGGCGGGGGAGGCCATCCCGGTCGGACGCCCCTGGCTCGGCAAGGACGACGTACGGCGCACCTGGAAGCCCTGGCTGCGCGGACCGTTCATCGGCTTCCCGTTCGGGGCGATCCCGGCCGGCGGCGCGGAGATCCCGACCTTCCTGTCGTACGTCACGGAGAAGCGGCTCTCGAAGCACAAGGAGCAGTTCGGCAAGGGCGCCATCGAGGGCGTCGCGGGACCCGAGGCGGCCGCCTCGGCCTCGGCGGCGGGGACGCTCGTCTCCATGCTGACCCTCGGACTGCCCACGACCGCCGTCGCCGCCGTGATGCTGGCCGCGTTCCAGCAGTACGGCATCCAGCCCGGCCCGCTGCTGTTCGAGCGGGAGCCCGACCTGGTGTGGGGCCTGATCGCCTCCCTGTTCGTCGGCATGGTGCTGCTGCTCGCGCTCAACCTGCCGCTCGCGCCCGTCTGGGCCAAACTGCTTCGCATCCCGCGCCCGTACCTCTACGCCGGCATCCTGTTCTTCGCCGCCGTCGGCGCGTACGCGGTCGGCGGTGAGGCCCTCGACCTGGTCGTCCTGCTCGTCATCGGCCTGATCGGGCTCGGCATGCGCAGGTACGGGCTCCCCGTGCTGCCCGCCGTCATCGGGGTCATCCTCGGCCCGGCCGCCGAGCAGCAGCTGCGCCGCGCCCTGCAGATCAGCGACGGCTCGGTGACGGGCCTGGTGAACACCCCGTTCTCGGTCACCGTGTACGCGGTCGTGGTCCTGCTCCTGGCCTGGCCCCTGTTGAGGAAGGTGATCGTCCGCCGCCGTAATGTGACGGTATGACAGACACCTCGATCCGTCCCGCGGTCGCCGCGGACGTGCCCGCCGTGAAGGCCGTGACCGACGCGGCCTTCCACCACTACATCGAACGGATCGGTCTCGTACCGGCCCCGATGGAGTACGACCACGCGGCGAACGTGGCCGCGGGGCGGGTCTTCGTGACGGGCGAGCCGGTGGCCGGCCTCGTGGTGGTGATCCGCGAGGCCGATCACCTCTACCTCGACGAGGTCGCCGTACATCCCGACGCCCAGGGCACGGGCCTGGGCCGCCTGCTGCTCACCTGGGTCGAGCGGTACGCCCGCGAGCTCGGGCTGCCCGAGGTGCGGCTGTTGACCAACGCGCTGATGCGGGAGAACCAGAAGCTGTACGAGCGGTACGGCTACGAGGTCGTCGAGCGTCGTGCGGAAGGACCGTACGATCGTATCCACTACCGAAAGCGCCTCAACTCGCCCCCGATGGGGTGAGTTTCGGACACGCGGCGGCCGGATCGGATATCCCTGGCGGGCAGCACCATCCCCCCACCCCGAAAGGACCCCGCTCATGCGCGTCCGACTCGCCCTCGCCACAGGCGTCCTGCTGGCCTCCGCCGCCGCCCCCCTCGCCCACGCGGAAGGGGCCGCGGACCTCTCCGTCCACGCCTACGGAACCGTCGGCGAGGACAGCACGGTGACCCTCTACGGCAGCTACCGTTGCCTCGACGACAGCGCCGGCCCCGTCTTCGTCAGCTCCATCCTCGTCCAGGGCGACCACTCGGCCGGGATCGGCGGCGTCCGGGCCGTCTGCGACGGACACCTCCACGAGTGGACCAACACCGCCGTCGTGAAGGACCCCGCCTACCGGCCGGGCACGGCCCGGGTACAGGCCACCCTCATGCAGCTCACGGCCGGGAAGACGGGCCTGCCGACCCCCGACTTCCTCGCCGTCGAGGAGTCGACCGTCGAACTGCTCTGACCGTCCGGCGTGGCAGGCGGCCTCGGGTCGGCAGACGGCGCAGGCCGGTGCCTCCCTAGCCCAACAGGTCGATCAGGCCCTCACGGCCGAGCGCCTCCAGCTCGTCGAGGGCGACGACGGCACGCGCCGCCGCCTCCGGGTCGGAGGCGGCGAGCCCGCTCGCCGCGAACTCGTCCTCGTCGAGCCGCAGCACCTCGCTGCCGTCCGCCGACACCCACAGGTCCAGGTCAAGGTCGTCCACCACCACCCCGGAGCCGTCGATCACGGCCGGCCGCGTGATGTCGCAGTACCAGCCCTTGAGGGCGCCGTCGGCGGACCACACCTCCTTGACGGAGAACCAGCGGTCGCGCCAGTAGTGCTCCACGAAGACGTCGCCCGGCTCGAACCGCACGAAGCCGAAGTCCCGTACCCCCTCCGCCGCCCACGGAGCACGCACCGAGAGCCGGCTGCCGACCTCGGCGAGCACCTCGGCCGGGTAGCGGATCTTCGTCCGCCCCGCCTTCGTCAGGGTGACCTCAACCGATCGTCCGGACATGCCGTACCTCCGTCGCCCCGATCTCGTACCCGAACCACTCGTTGATCGCCAGCATCGGCCCGTTGGCGGCGTCGTTCCCCGTGAACGCCTCCGTGCAGCCCGCCGCGCGGGCCCGGTGCAGCGACGTGTTCTTCGCGAGTTTGGCGAGCCCCCGCCCGCGGAACGCCGGGGCCGTACCGGTCATCCCCGAGAAGTACCGGCCCAGACCGTCCGTCAGCGCCGCGCTGAACGCGGCCGGGACCCCGTCCACCACCGCCACCGTCGTCAGCGCCCGGTCGAAGAGAGGGTGCTCCCAGGTGGTCGTCCGCCAGTGCGCGTAGTCGTCCAACTGCGTCCCCACATCGCTCGGCTCATCGGCCGTCGTCACCGCGTCCAGCTCGAACAGCGGCCGCGGGTCGGCCGCGAAGTCCTCGGCCGTGAGCAGCTCGACCCCGGCCGGCGCCGCCTGGAGCGGCGGCAGCCCGGCCGCCGCCAGGTCGAGGCGGAGGAAGTGCGCGGAACGGCTCGGCGTGTAGCCTCGCCGCTCGGCCCAGGCGCGGTTCGCCGGTTCGTCCAGGACCCAGCTGAACAGGGAGCGCGCACCGCGCTCGGCCACGTGCTCCTCGCCGGCCCGCAGCAGCAGCGTCCCCGCCCCGCGCCCCGAGTGCGCCGGGTCCACGTACACGTTGACGAAGCCGATGCCCGGCTCCGCCGCCTCGTGGGCGATCCCCACCTGGGCGGTCCCGATGATCCCGCCGTCCTCGGTCACGGCGACCAGCGGACGGTAGTGGCTGTCGGGATGGGCGTGCGCCCAGTCGAACACGAGCTGCTCGGCGGTCGCGAGCATATAGGGGAGCGCTGCCCGCCGGACCCGGGCGAAACCCTCGGCGTCCTCGGCCCGTACGTCACGCACGATGACTGTCATGAGGCCGCACGCTACGGGCCGGGGGCGCACCGCCGCCTCCCCTTTTCCGGTGGGGTGGGGGCAGAATCGGCGGCGTGACACTCACCATCGCTGTGGACCACGAATCCACCACCGCTCCCTACGAACAGCTGCGTGCCCAGATCTCGGAGCGGGCCCGGTCGGGCGGACTGCCGGTCGGATACAAGCTGCCGACGGTACGAGGGCTCGCGGAGCAGCTGGGCCTCGCCGCGAACACGGTCGCCAAGGCGTACAAGGCGCTGGAGGCCGACGGGGTGATCGAGACGCGCGGCCGCCACGGGACCTTCGTCGCCGCGGCGGGCGACGCCGCGACCCGCCGGGCCGCCACCGCCGCCGCCCAGTACGCCGAGGAGGCCCGCCGCCTCGGCCTCAGCCGCGAGGCGGCGGAGGCGGCGCTGAGCGAGGCGCTGCGGGCCGCGTACGACAGCTGACACCGGGAGACGAAGGACCTACAGGTAGAGGCCGGCCCCCGCCGTGCGCGGTTCGGGAAGTTCCGTCGGGGGCGTGCCGCGGCGCAGGGCGAACAGCTCCGCGAGCGTCGCGCCCTCGCGCGGCACGCCCTCCTCGCGTCCGAGCCAGGTAACGGACTCCGCGCGGGTCAGCGGCCCCACCTCGATACGGGCCAGGCAGCGGCCCGGACGGACCACGGCCGGGTGCAGCCGCTCCAGGTCCTCGTTGGTGGTGACCCCCACCAGGACGTTGCGTCCCTGGCCCAGCAGACCGTCCGTCAGGTTGAGCAGCCGCGACAGGGCCTGACCGGCCGTGTGCTTCGCCTCGCCCCTGATCAGCTCGTCGCAGTCCTCCAGGAGCAGCAGCCGCCAGCGTCCCTTCGCCGTGCCCTCGTCCTCGCCGATGGCGATGTCCATCAGATAGCCGACGTCGTTGAAGAGCCGCTCCGGATCGAGGACGCAGTCCACCTGGCACCAGTCGCGCCAGGACCGGGCCAGCGTCCGCAGCGCGGACGTCTTGCCCGTGCCCGGCGGCCCGTGCAGCAGCAGGAGCCGGCCGGCGATCGAGTCGGGCGTCACCTTCATCAGCCGGTCCATGGACTCCGCCACCGGCGCCGAGTAGTTGGGCCGGACCTCCTCCCACGTCCCCGCGCTGATCTGCCGGGTCGTCCGGTGCGGGCCGCGCCGTGGCGACACGTACCAGAACCCCATCGTCACGTTCTCCGGCTGCGGCTCCGGCTCGTCCCTCGCCCCGTCGGTCGCCTCCTTCAGGACGCGCTCGGCGAGGTCGGCGTCGGCGGCCGTGACGGTGACGTCCGCCCCCCGGTTCCAGCGGGACACGAGCAGCGTCCAGCCCTCGCCCTCGGCGAGCAGCGCGCTGCGGTCGTCGTCCTTCGCTGCCCGCAGCACCGTGGCCCCCGTCGGGAGGAGCGTCGCCTCGGGCCTGACCCGGTCCAGGGTGGTGCTGTGGGAGTGGGGCTGCTCCCCGGTCGCGAAGCGGCCGAGGAACAGCGCGTCGACGACGTCCGAGGGCGAGTCGCTGTCGTCGAGGTTCAGCCGGATCGGCAGCGACCGCTGCGGCTCGGACGGTACCGGTGGGGTGTCAGCCATGGCGCCCATGATCCGGCAACCGGGCATGGCGCGCACGGTGTTTTGAACGGGACGCACCCCCGGCCGCCGGGCCCGCGCCACGTCAGATCCAGTGGCCCCGCACGGCCCCCCGGGCGCGCCGCGCGAGCGCGTACCCCTTCGTCATGACCCGGTCCGCGGCGAAGTTCCGCGCGATCGCCCGGCCCTCGACGAGCCGGGTGAACTCCTCGACGTCCGTCGACCGGCGCACGGTGACCCGCTCGATGGCGTACGGCCCCTGGCGGCGCCTGGCCAGCGCGTTGCCGACGGCGAGCGCCTGCGTGAAGCCGGCCTCCCGGACCGTACGGCGGACCCGGCGGCTGGAGTACCCGTACGGGTAGGCGAAGGAGACCGGGGCGGAACCGAGCTCCTCGCCGAGGATCTCCCGGCAGCGCAGCGTCTCGAACCGGAGCCGCCGCGCGTCGAGCTGGTCGAGCTGCGGATGGGTGTGGCTGTGTCCGCCGATCTCCGTTCCCGCGTCGGCCAGTTCACGGACCTGCGCCCAGTCGAGCATGGTGTCGAGGGCGCCGCCCGTCGTGTGCCGACCGGGCAGCCAGCCGGTGGAGACGAAGACCGTGCTGGTGAAGGAGTGCTTGGCGAGCACCGGCAGCGCGTACCGGTGCACGCCCTCGTACCCGTCGTCGAAGGTGACGAGCAGCGGCCGGGCGGGCAGCGGACCGCCGGTGCGCCAGGCGGCGGCGAGCCCGGCGGTGGTCAGCGGCGTGAACCCCCGCTCGGCGACCACCTCCATCTGCGCCGCGAACGCCTCGGGGGTGACGGAGAGCCCCAGCGTCGCGGGGGCGGGATCCGGGTCGACGGCGTGGTACATGAGGACCGGCACGGCGGCGGTGTCGTTCACGAGGCCGCCCCTTCGGAGGCCACTGGCCGCGCGGCTCCGGGAGCCTCCGCCCGGGCCCCTCCCCGGGCTCCCGCTCCGGCCCGTTCGATCGGTCCCCACGAGAAGGTCGTGCCGCTCCGCCGGGCGCGGAGCGAGCCGAGCGCGTAGCCGCCGGCCGCGACGGTCACGCCGGTCACGATCGCGCCGGCCCGGCCCGCGCCGCCGGGGCGGCCGTACAGCGCGTCACGGAGTCCGCGCAGGACACCCGAGGGCAACACCCGTGTCGAGTAACGCCGTTCGGACTCCAGGCCCTTCTGCGCGCCGACGCTCCGCGCGACGAGCGCCTTGGAGAGCCCCTCGGCGTAGACGCGGGTACGGAAGTAGCCGAAGCGCTCGCGGACGGCGGGCACCTTGTGGTGGATGACGGCACGGTCGTCGATGAGGAGGATCGCCCCGGGCAGTGCCTTGGCGAGCCGGATGCACAGCTCGGTCTCCTCGCCGCCGAGGGGCCGCCGGTCGCCGTCCCGTCCGATGCCGGTGGCGAAGCCGCCCGACGCGTCGAAGGCCGTACGGCGGAAGGAGGCGTTGCCCCCGAGCACGTTGCGCACGGGGACCCGGCCCGGGGGCAGGCCCCGGTACGTACAGCCGACGACCCAGTCGAACTCCTCCGGGAACCAGGCCGGGCGGCGGCCGGACGCCCAGGCGGGCAGGGTCCGGCCACCGACGGCCATGACGCGCGGGTCGTCGTAGGCGGCGGCGAAGTGGTGGAGCCAGTCCCGCTCCGCGACCGCGTCGTCGTCGAGGAAGGCCACGAACTCGCCCCTGGCGGCGCCGATCCCGGTGTTGCGGCCGGCGGAGAGGCCGCGGGGGCCCGCGTTGGCGAGCACCCGCACCTCCTCGTGGAGCCGCTGGTCCGCGTACTCCTCGGTGAGCCGGGAGAGGAGCCGCTCGTTGTGGTCGACCACGAGCAGCGTCTCCAGCGGCGGCAGTGACTGCTTCCGTACGGAGTCGACGGCGGCGAGGATGTCCTCCCACCGCTCCTCCGTGTAGACGCAGATCACCACCGAGAAGCCGTACGGGGACGTGCGGTCGCTCAAGAGACCTCTCCCCGGGGGATGTTGACCGAGAACGGGGCGGGCCGGCGGCGGGCCGCCTTGCTGACGGCCTTCTCCTTGAGGATGACCTTCAGGACGCGGATGCCGTCGCGCACGGCGTTGAGGTTGCTGACGCCGTGAATGCGGTTGTATTCGTGGCTCGGCACCTCCTGCACCTTGAGACCGGCCGTGACGACCCGGATGTTGATCAGGGTCTCTATCTCGAATCCGGTGCAGTCGAGCGTGATCTTGTCGAGGCAGTGGCGCCAGAAGGCGTTGTAGCCGTAGCAGAGGTCGGTGTACCGGGCGCCGAACTTGCGGTTGACGAGGCTGCAGAGGGCCCAGTTGCCGAGTCTGCGAATGGTCGTCATGTCGTCCGTGCCGCCGCCGTTGGCGAAACGGGAGCCCTTGGCGAAGTCGGCGCCGCCGACGAGGGCGGAGACGTAGGAGACGATCTCCTGGCCGTCGGCCGAGCCGTCCGCGTCGACCATGACGATGATGTCGCCGGTGCAGGCGGCGAAGCCGCTGATCAGCGCGTCGCCCTTGCCCTTGCCGGCCTGCTTGACGACTTTGACGTCCGGCCAGAGTTCACGGGCGACGTCCACCGTGTTGTCGGTGGAATTTCCGTCGACGAGGACGACTTCGTGAATCCATTCCGGCAGCGTCTTGAAGACGTACGGAAGATTTTCGGCTTCGTTCATCGCGGGAATGACGACGCTCACCGGCGGGGTGATCGCCAAATGCGAGGTGATGGCCCGGTACTGGGCGGCTATTCGACTCGGCTCGGTCAATTCGGGGCCCGTGGCGGATGGGCGCAGGAACGAGCTCATGGGTCTGGTTTCCCTCTCGTCCGGTGGGCCGCCCACCCCTTGGGCGGTCCGATGGTGTGTCCGGTTCGAAAGGGGGGTTCTCACCTCGCCCACACGGAAACGATCTCCTTGCGGGATCGATGAGTTGGCATGTCTGGCCGCGCGGTACCCGCGGCTCGGCGCACGTTCGAACACCGAGCACGGCACCCCCCTACCGCGCCCCACCCCGGATCCATCGCGACGCTAGAGCCCTCCCCTGAGCCGCTTTGCATGATGGACCGGTGCGGGTGAGATGTACGACGGTATTGATGAATGGGACTGTATGGCAAGTCCCGGATCTGTGGCCCGTTTTTCCGTGGTTTGGCGAAGCATCGCCGGTCAGATGTGCAACCGTCCCGATCGGATTCGATCAATCCGTTTGCAGGTGGGGGACGGTGAGACAGGATCACACTTCTGTGCATTGTTGTGTGAATGTGTCGCGATCCCGTTCGATCGTCCGGCGGGACCGGAGCCTCCGGTTCCCGTCCTGGCCGAATCTCGACTGTCGCTGACGGAGGATCGGAGAGCGTTCACTCCCAGTTTTGACATGAACACTTCCGGCGCGGCGGATCCGATGCTACTACCTGGTAGCGCAGAGATCCTGCTACAGGGAGGTTCCATGAGACTGTCCCGATTCACCGCCCTTTCGTCCTCTCTCCTGCTCGGTGCCGTCCTCGCCCTCACCGGGGCGGGAGCGGCCCAGGCGGCCGAGACCGCCGCACTCGACTACGTGGCGCTCGGGGACTCGTACTCCTCCGGTGTGGGCGCCGGGAGCTACGACAGCGCCAGCGGCGACTGCAAGCGCTCCACGAAGGCGTATCCGGTGCTGTGGAAGAACGCGAACGCCCCCTCCTCCTTCGCGTTCACCGCCTGCTCGGGCGCCCGAACGGGTGATGTGACCGCCAATCAGCTCGGACCCCTCTCGGCCGCCACCGACCTGGTCTCCGTCACGATCGGGGGAAATGACGCCGGTTTCGCCGACGTCATGACGACGTGTGTGCTGCAGTCCGAGGCCACCTGCATCAACCGCGTGAATCAGGCCAAGAGTTACGTGGACACCACGCTCCCCGGCAAGCTCGACTCCGTCTACACGGCCATCAGGAACAAGGCGCCCGCCGCCCGCGTGGTCGTCCTCGGGTACCCGCGCTTCTACCAGATCGGCGGCAACTGCGTCGCCGGCCTGAGCGAGAACGAGCGCCGCGCCATCAACGGCGCCTCCGACCACCTCAACGCCGCCGTCGCCAAGCGGGCGGCCGACCACGGCTACACCTTCTCCAGCGTCGTCTCCGCCTTCACCGGGCACGAGATCTGCTCCGGCTCCGCCTGGCTGCACAGCGTCAACTGGCTCAACATCGGGGAGTCCTACCACCCGACCGCCGCCGGACAGTCCGGCGGCTACCTGCCCAGCTTCAGGAACGCGGTGTAACCGGACCGCCGCCCGCGCCGTCCGTGGCGCCGGGGCCGGCCGGAGCGGTGCTCGTGACACCGCCCGGCACGGGCCCGGCGCCACGCTCGTCGTCCCGTACGACGTGATACGTCAGGGCTCCCGCGATCAGGAGCGCGCCGACCGCCCCGGCGAGGAGGACGCGGCCCCGACGGGGCGGCGTCGTCCGGCGGGGCGGGTGCGACGAGCCGCGAGCCGGTGAGGCGGAACCACGCGCCCGCGTGGGCCCGTTGTCGTTGCCTTGCCCGGGCCCTTCTGTGTTTCCTTCTCCGGGCCGCTCGGCGTCCCTCGGGGTGGAGGGCTCCGTCCGCAGGGGCCGGCTCCCGCCCGCGGCCAACCGTCGCAGCTCCTCCTCGGCCCGGGCCGCCGTCAGGGGCCGGGCCGGGTCCGGGTGGGACAGACCCTCGATCACGGCGCGGAGTGCCTCGGCCCGGTCGTCCATCGACAACAGCGTCGACGTCCCGGCCGCCGTGTCGAGCAGCGCCCCCAGGGACCTCAGCTCCGCCTCCGCCCCCGGCGCGTCCGCCGGCGCCGTACCGAAGCCGGTCACGACGATCCGCCCGTCGTTCGCGAGCAGGACGTGTCTCGGCTCCACGCCCCGGTGGGGGACGCCCGCCTCCCGTGCCGCCCGCAGGGCGGAGAGGACGTCGGCGCCGACGCGTGCGGCCTCGCGCGGGGGCAGTGGACCGGCCTCCAGCGTCTCGGCGAGGGTGAGGCCGCGGACGAGCTCGGTCACGACCCAGGGCCTGCCGTCCTCGGTGGCCACTCCGAGGCCCCGTACGACAGCGGGATGGGAGATCCGGGCGGCGGCCCGCGCCTCGCGCTCGCGCCGGGCGTAGAGGAGGGGCGCCTCGTCCGCCGGGAGTCCGGCCGGGGCGCGGAACTCCTTGAGGGCCACCTCGTGCCGGTTCGTCTCGTCCAGGGCGCGCCAGACGGTGCCCGTCGCCCCCTCGGCGAGGACGTCCAGAAGCCGGTAACGACCCGCGATCACCGTCATGCGTCCACGGTAGCCGAGGGGTGCCTTCCTGGCCCCGGTCCGCGACGGGGAAGAGCTGGAACGATCTTGGTGGTGGAGATCACACCGGCCCGGGTACTCATGGAGGAGGGCCCGGAGGGCAGGATGGTTCGTGACGGTTCGGCAGGTGTTCGAGTCCTGTCCAACTCGCCCTGGAATCAGATGGATTCGGACAGTGACCGTCAACCCTCGTACGAGTGCCGTCGATCCCGTCGGCGGGATACACGGGTGTCACGTCGGGGCGATAGGGTTAACCTGCCCTGGGTCGGGTGCCCTTGTACGGGTGGGGAGTGACATGGAACAGATAGCAATGCGCAGCAGGCCGCGAGTGCCTGCCATCACCTGCGGGAGCAGCGCGACGAGTTCGCGCCTCGACCGTCATCTCGCGGTGCTCGGCGGTCCCGCCGTGCCCCAGCGTGAGGTGGCCGAGGCGACGCTGCTGATGCGGGAGCTGACGGCGCGTACGCACGAGGCGCCGGTGCACAGTCACCGCAGCCGCAGCGCACGGGTCTCGCTCTTCGCCCCGCTCCGCCGCCTGCGCCGTTCCCTCTTCGGAACGCGCCGCTAGCGCGGAGGAGTCGGGTGCCGGGCCCCGCACCCCGAGGTTCCCGCCCGCTGCCGCCCGGCCGCCGTACGACTCCGACTGCGACACCGCCGGACGTGTCCCCACCCGTCCGGCGATCAGTCGTACCCGGCGGCGGATCCGCTGCCGGTAGAGGCGTCAGGCGCCCTCCTGTCCGCTCCGTAGAGGCGTCAGGCGCCCCCGGTCCGCGCGGCCGGCGGGGGCCTCAGGCGATCACCCCCGCGCTCCTCAGCTCCTTCACCTCCTCCTCCGGCACCCCGAGCCCCGCGAGCACCTCGTCCGTGTCCTGTCCGAGCGCCGGGATCCGGCCCATCCGCGGTTCCGGCGCGTCCGGGAACACGATCGGCGGCAGCAGCGAACGCAGCGGCCCGACCGGTGACTCCACCTCCCGCCAGCGGTCACGGGACGTCAGCTGGGGGTGCTCCGCGAGCTCCGCGACCGAGTTGAGCCGGGCGCAGGCGACGCCCGCCGTGTCGAGCCGGGCCAGCGCCTCGGGCGCGGTCAGCGGGGCGAGGGCCGACGCGACCACCGCGTCCGTCGCCGCCCGCCCGGCCACCCGCGCCGTGTTCGTCGCGAACGCCGGGTCGTCGGCGAGCTCCGGGCGGCCGATGACCTGCTCGGCGAGCCGTCGCCACTCCCGGTCGTTCTGCACGGAGAGCAGCACCAGCCCCCCGTCCGCCGTCGGATAGGCGTCGTACGGCGCGATCACCGCGTGCGCGAGCCCCGTACGCGCCGGGGGCGTGCCCCCGTGCATCCCGTGGTGCAGCGGATGCCCCATCCACTCGGCCAGCGAGTCGAGCAGCGAGACCTCCACCGGACCGCCACGGCCGGTCGTCCCCCGCCGTACGAGAGCGGCGAGGACACCCGAGAAGACGTAGGTCCCGGCCGCGATGTCGGCCGCCGGGATCCCCGACTTGACCGGTTGCTCCGGCGTGCCGGTCACCGACACCAGGCCCGCCTCGCACTGGACGAGCATGTCGTACGCCCGCTTGTGCGCGTACGGTCCCTCCGCCCCGTACCCCGAGACGTCCACCGCGATCAGCCGCGGGTGCGCGGCGCACAGGGTGGCGGCGTCGAGGCCGAGTCTGGCCGCCGCCCCCTGGGCCAGGTTCTGCACGAAGACGTCCGCGCCGGCCACGAGGCGCCGGACGAGGGCGAGGCCGCGGGGGTCCTTGAGGTCGACCGCCACGGACTCCTTGCCCCGGTTGCACCACACGAAGTGGGAGGCGAGGCCCCGGGCGGCCGTGTCGTACCCCCGGGCGAAGTCCCCGCCGTCGGGCCGCTCGATCTTGACGACGCGGGCGCCGAGGTCGGCGAGTTGCCGGGTGGCGAAGGGGGCGGCGACGGCCTGCTCGACGGCGACGACCGTGATGCCTTCGAGGGGGAGTGGCTGAGTGCTCATGAAAGCCCTGCCTACCCTGCGGGGCCGGTCCTTGTCACCAGGGGGTATGTCACTCCCGGCGGGTTCCGTCAGCCCCGGGCGTAGCGGCGTACCGCGAGCGGGGCGAAGAGGGCGATCAGGCCGAGCGACCAGAGCAGCGCCCCGGCGACGGGGTGGGCCACCGGCCAGGCCGCGTCCGCCGGGACGGGCGCGTTGCCGAAGAGGACCCGTACCGCCGTGGTGACCGCCGAGATCGGGTTCCATTCGGCGACGGTGCGGAGCCAGCCCGGCATGTTGTCGATCGGGATGTACGCGTTGGACAGCAGCGGCAGCATGAACGTGGCACTGCCGAGCTGCCCCGCCGCCTCCTCGCTCTTCGAGGCGAGGCCGAGCAGGATGCCCACCCAGGTCGTCGCGAAGCGGAAGAGGAGCAGCAGACCGATGGCGCCCAGGGCCTCCGCCGCCGTCCCCTCGATCCGCCAGCCCATGGCGAGGCCGACGAGGATCAGCGGGACCGTGCCGACGGCGCTGGCCACCAGATCGGCGAGCGCCTGCCCGAGGGGGACGGCGGCCCGGCTCACGGGCATGGTCCGGAAGCGGTCCATGACGCCCCGGTGGGAGTCCTGGGCGGCCTGGAACATGCCGGTCATGAGGCCGCCCGCCGCGGTCGCCACGAGCAGGCCGGGCACCAGCTGGGACCGGTACTCGGCGCCCGGCATGGCGAGCGCGCTGCCGAACACGTACCCGAAGAACAGCAGGAACACGATCGGCATCGTCTGCGTCATGACGGTGATCGCGGGCGCGTGCCGGATGCGCTGGAGGTGGCGGCCGAGGACGGCGGTCCCGTCGTGGACGAGGGTGCTCACGCGACGAGCTCCTTCCGGTCGGTGAGGCGCAGGAACACCTCGTCGAGGGTGGGCGGGCGCAGGGAGGCGTCGACGAGGAGGACGCCGGCGGCGTCGAGCTCGCGGACCATCCGGGGGAGGGTGAGCGTGGTGTCCGTGGTCACCGCGCCGGCCGTGCGGCGCTCGGCGTCCAGGGCGGGGGCCGAGCCGGTCAGCTGGTCGAGGACGGCGGCGGCCGCTTCGAGGGAGGACGGGTCGCCGACGACGACCTCGGCGTAGCTGCCGACGAGCGCCTTGAGTTCGGCCGGGGTGCCGCGCTGCGCGACCCGCCCCTCGTCGATCAGGACGATGTCGTCGGCGAGCTGGTCGGCCTCCTCCAGGTACTGCGTGGTGAGCAGCACGGTCGTGCCCTGGGCCGCCAACTCCCGTACGGCGTCCCAGATCCCGTTGCGGCTGTGCGGGTCGAGGCCGGTCGTCGGCTCGTCGAGGAAGAGGACACGTGGCGGTACGAGGAGGCTCGCCGCCAGGTCAAGCCGGCGCCGCATGCCCCCGGAGTACGTGCGGGCGGGCCGCCCGGCCGCCGGGGCGAGGCCGAACCGGTCCAGGAGTTCGTCGGCGCGGGCGCGCGGGGCGCGGAGCAGTCGGGCGAAGAGTCGCAGGTTCTCGGCGCCGGTGAGGTCGCCGTCGACCGAGGCGTACTGCCCGGTGACCGCGATCCGCTTCCGCACCCCGGCCGGGTCGCGGACCACGTCGTGCCCCGCGACCCGCGCGCTCCCGGCGTCGGGTGCGACGAGGGTGGTGAGGACGCGGACGGCGGTGGTCTTGCCGGCGCCGTTGGGGCCGAGGACGCCGCAGACCGAGCCCTCGGGGACGGCGAGGTCGAGGCCGCGGAGGGCGTGGACCTCGCCGTACCGCTTCTGCAGACCCTCACTAAGTACAGCGTACGTAGTTGTCATGGTGTGACCGTACCGCACTACGTACGCTGTACGTAACTAGGATGGGAGCGAGGTGATGATCCATGACGGGCCGAGCGGCCGAACCGGAAGTGATCTGGGCGCGCCCCGTGCGCGCGGGCCGAGGCCCCAAGCCGGCGTACAGCAGGAACGACATCGCGGCCGCCGCCGTGCGCATCGCCGACGCGGACGGCATCGACGCGGTCTCCATGCGGCGCGTCGCCACCGAACTCGGCTGCGGCACCATGTCGCTGTACAACTACGTCCCCCGCAAGGAGGACCTGTACGAGCTGATGGTCGACGCGGTCAGCGGCGAGTACGTGTACCCCGAGAAACCCAGTGGTGACTGGCGCGCCGACATGACGGGGATCGCCCACCAGAGCCGTGCCCTCATGTACCGCCACCCCTGGCTGCCCCGGATGATGACCACCGCCTACGGGTTCACGCCCAACGCCCTGCGCTTCCTGGAGTGGTGCCTGGGCTGCCTGGTCCCCCTGGACATCCCCGCCGGGCTGAAGATGCAGCTGATCGCCATGGTCAACGGCACGGTCATGGCGACCGTCGCCAACGAGCAGGCCGTCGCCGAGCGGGCCCGGGGACTGCCCTGGTCCGAGGAGGAGGAACAGGCGGTACGCGCCGCCTACCTCACGCGACAGGTGGCGAGCGGGGAGTACCCGCACCTCGCCGGACTGCTCGCCGAGGCCCCCGCACCCGTCGATGCGGACGAGATCTTCGCTCTCGGCATCGCCCGGCTCCTCGACTCGTTCGCGCCCGCGGGGGCGGTTCCTGTCACAGGAGCATGAACTGCCCCTCCGGGCCCTCCTCCTGGTGGTCCAGTACGGACGCGGGGCGGCGGGACGTGGGTGGCGGGGGCAGGATCCCCGCCGCCCGCAGCTCCGCCCGGCCGGTCGCTCCCGCTCCCTCGGCGAAGGCGGCCCGCTCCGGCTCCCGGGCCCCCAGCAGCGCGAGGACCGTGATCAGGTCGAGCAGCTCCGAGGTCCACTCCTGCGGCCAGGCCGCCGGTCCGATCGCCTCCAGGGAACCCGGCTCCGCCGGGGCCGTCCGCTGCGCGAACCACTGCTCGAGCACCCGCGCCCCGCCGACGCGGAACTCCCAGGCATCCTCCGGTACGGGTGAGATCCGGCCCTCGTCCAGGCACAGGGCCTCGTCCCCGCCGTCGTACGTCATCGTCCCCGGCCGCGCGGGGACCGCCGCCCGCACATAGGGGCGGCGCCCGCCCCGCAGCCGTGGCTTCGTCCCGCTCAGGGCGCCCCGCGCCTGGACGTCGACGAGCTCCCGGCCGAGCGCCACGCCCGCCGCCCAGGCCGCTGGGTCCGCCGGGAGCGGGACACGGCACCCGGCGGGGGAGGGCCGGGCCGCCGCCACGGTCCACGCGAGCCACTCCAGTGCGTCGACCTCGTGCCCGTACCGCTCCCCGAGGAGGGCGAGCAGGCCGGGCGCCACATTGGGCTCCCGACCTCCGGGGCGCCGGAACAGCGGGCGGATCCGGCCCGGCCGGCCGGCGGGGGAGCGGCCCTCGGGCAGCGCGGCCGTCACCAGGAGGGCGGGCCCCGCCGCCCCCGGCACGTACCCCTGCTCGACGGCGAAGAGCTGAGGCTCCCCGGCGACCCGCCACAGCTCGGGCCGGGCGGTGTCGATGAGCCGGTGGTCGGGCAGCAGCCACTGCTCGTCGAACGGACCGAGCGCGACCCGTACGGGCTCCGGGCACGGCCCCGACTCGCGGGCCCAGCGCCCGGTCGAGGTGCGCTGCCCGGGCAGCGCGGCCACCGCGCTCGCGGGCGTCCGCGCCCGGCTGGGCCGGAACAGGGCCTCCCGCTCCGCCCCCTCGGCGGCCACGAGACGGTCCCAGCGGGACCGCAGCGTCCGCGCGTCCGGCGCCACGATCCACGGGCGGCCGAACCGCAGCGGCGCGACGGACCACGGCATGAGGTCGTCGAGGAGGGGCGGGTCGTCGTCGTGCGCTCCGGGAACTTCCGTCACGCCCC
The DNA here is from genome assembly GCF_044764665.1 of Streptomyces sp. NPDC093795. Lineage (NCBI taxonomy): Bacteria > Bacillati > Actinomycetota > Actinomycetes > Kitasatosporales > Streptomycetaceae > Streptomyces > Streptomyces sp. NPDC093795. The sequence goes on along the minus strand of NZ_JBIWIO010000007.1, from coordinate 370,940 downwards.
GCATGCTAACGACTGCGGTGGGGCTCCGGCCGCCCCCGGGCTACTGGGCCTCCACCGTGACCGTGAAGGAGAAGCGGTCGCCGCGGTAGCGGATCCGCGCCACGTCGACGACCCTGCCGTCCGCGTCGTAGCTCACGCCGGTGTAGTGGAGGATCGGCGAGAGGAGCGGGACCTGGAGCAGAGCCGCCGTCTCGGGGTCGGCGAGACGGGCCTCGACCGTGTCCGTGATGCGGCTGATCCGCACCCCGACGACATCCCGCAGCACCTTCGTCATCGGCCAGCGCTCCAGATCGGCCGGGTCGATCGCGGCGGCGAGCTCGGGGCGCACCGCGTTCTCCGCCCAGTTCGTCGGCTCACCGCTCTCGCCGTCGCGGCGCAGCCTCCGGTACGCCACGATCTCCGTCACGTCCGGGAAGTACTCCGCGAGCTCACCCGGCACGTGTTCGGTGCCGTGCCCGAGGACCGTCGTCCGCTCGCCCGACTGCTGGGCCACGATCGCGTCGATCGAGCCGAGCAGCCGGCGCGGGGTGGAGCGTCGGGCGCCCGGCTCGATGAAGGTGCCGCGCCGCCGGTGCCGGCTGATCAGGCCCTCCTCCTCCAGTTCCTTGAGGGCCTGGCGCATCGTGAGCACGCTCACGCCGTAGTGGGCGGCGAGCTGCTCCTCGGTGGGCAGCCGCAGCGAGGCGTCGGGCGTGCGGCCCAGTATCGAGGCGCGCAGCGACTGCGAGACCTGATACCAGAGCGGCAGCTTGCGGTTCAGGACCAGCGAGTCGGGAGCGAAGGCGGTCACGGGTTCTCCGTACGAAGGCTACGGGCTTACGGCCGAGACACTACGGCCGGAAGTGGCGCTCAAGACCCTGCCATACGTCGTCGTACCCCTTCTGCAGATGGTCGGCCTCCGCGGCCTGCGAGGTCGTGGTCACCGGCCAGCGGGTCTCGAACATGAAGGCAAGACCGTCGTCGATCTTCTGCGGCTTCAGCTCGGCGGCGCTGGCCTTGTCGAAGGTGTCCCGGTCGGGGCCGTGCGCCGACATCATGTTGTGCAGCGAGCCGCCGCCCGGCACGAACCCACCCTTTCCGGCCGTCTTGGCGTCGTACGCGCCCTCGATGAGGCCCATGTACTCGCTCATCACGTTGCGGTGGAAGTACGGCGGCCGGAAGGTGTCCTCGCCGACCAGCCAGCGCGGGGCGAAGGCCACGAAGTCCACGCTCGCGAGCCCCGGAGTGTCGGAGGGCGAGGTGAGGACCGTGAAGATCGACGGGTCGGGGTGGTCGTAGGAGATCGACCCGATGACGTTGAAACGGTGCAGGTCGTAGACGTACGGGGTGTGGTTGCCGTGCCAGGCGACGACATCGAGCGGGGAGTGGCCGTACGTCGCAGACCAGAGGTTGCCGCAGTACTTGTTGACCACCTCGACCGGACCCTCGACGTCCTCGTAGGCGGCGACCGGCGCCCGGAAGTCCCGGGCGTTGGCCAGGCCGTTGGCGCCGATCGGGCCGAGATCGGGGAGCTGGAACGGAGCCCCGTAGTTCTCGCAGACGTACCCGCGGGCACTCTCGTCGAGGAGCTCGACACGGAAGCGGACCCCGCGCGGGACCAGCGCGACCTCACCGGGGCGGACGGCGAGCAGCCCCAGCTCGGTACGGAGGAGGAGGCCGCCGCGCTCCGGGACGATCAGCAGCTCCCCGTCCGCGTCGCCGAAGACCCGCTCCATGGAGGCGTTGGCGTGGTAGAGGTGCACGGCCATCCCGGCGCGCTGGGTCGCGTCGCCGTTGCCGCCGAGGGTCCACAGACCGGCCAGCCAGTCGGTGCCGGGCGCGGGCTCGGGCAGCGGGTCCCAGCGCAGCCGGTTGGGGTCGGGCACGGTCTCCGTGAAGGGGGCGCCGCGCAGCGCGCCGTTGTCGATCCGGGTGTACGGCGGGTGCGCGGCCGAGGGGCGGATCCGGTAGAGCCAGGAGCGGCGGTTGTGGGCCCGCGGCTCGGTGAAGGCGCTGCCGCTGAGCTGCTCGGCGTAGAGCCCGAGAGGGGCGCGCTGCGGCGAGTTGCGGCCGTGCGGCAGTGCGCCGGGGATCGCCTCCGAGCTGTGCTCGTTGCCGAAACCGCTGCTGTAGCTGAGCGCATCGGCCGTCTTCCTGGCCTGCTCCGTGGTCATCGCCGCTCCTGTCCTGAGCCCACAAGGGAATCCTATGGATGACCGTAGGATTCCGCGCGGCTCCCGTCAACGGGGCGCGGGCCGGGGGTCCCGGGGGGTTCTTGCCGGGGATCTAGGCGCGAGGGGGTCAAAAAAGATGAACATTGCTCTACTCTCACGCGCATGTCCTGGACCCGAAGGTTCGTCCTCGCGCTCTCGGTCGTGCTCGCGGCGCTCGCCGCGGCCCTGCTCACCGCCCCTGGGGCCCAGGCCCACGAGGAGCGGCCCGTCACCTTCCCCGACGGCTCCGGCACCGTGCCGAAGCTGCGCACCGGAGAGCCCGACCTCCTCGTCTGCAAGACCGGCCGGGCCGAGTTCGAGCGCCGGATCTCCGGCTTCCCGGCCCCTCTCAAGGCCCGCAACCTCGCCCTCCACGCGCGCTGCGTCCGCGACGGCTACCGCCACCTCCAGCAGGCCGTCGACGCCGTCGACCGGCCCGGGACGACGATCGCGATCCTCCCCGGCCTGTACGAGGAGGAGCCCTCACTGCCCCCGCCCACCGGGGCCTGCGCCACCCTCAAGGCCCCGAAGTCCGCGCTCGGCTACCAGATCCTCAGCTACGAGCAGCAGCGGCAGTGCCCGCACAACCAGAACCTCGTCGCCATCCTCGGCAAGAAGAACCTCCAGATCGAAGGCACCGGAGCCTCCCGCCTCGACGTCGTCATCGACGCCAAGTACCAGAAACTCAACGCCCTCCGCGCCGACCTCTCCGACGGCGTCTACTTCCGCAACTTCACCGCCCAGCGCACCACGTTCAACTCGCTGTACGTGCTCGCCGCCGACGGCTTCGTCATCGACGACGTCCTCACCCGCTGGAACGACGAGTACGGCTTCCTCACCTTCGCCTCCGACCACGGCCTCTACAAGAACTGCGAGTCCTACGGAAACGGCGACTCCGGCATCTACCCCGGCTCCGCCTCGAACATCAACGACGGCCGCGGCTACGACGTCCCCCGCTACTCCATCGAGATCACCGGCTGCCGCAGCCACCACAACATGGTCGGCTACTCCGGAACCGCCGGCGACTCCGTCTGGGTCCACGACAACGAGTTCGACCACAACATGGGCGGCGCCTCCATGGACTCCGCCTTCCCCGGCCACCCCGGACTGCCCCAGAACCACGCCAGGTTCGAGCGGAACCTCATCCACGACAACAACCAGAACTACTACCCGTACGTCGCCGACGGCACCTGCGCCCGCCCGCCCGTCGAACGCGGCTACGAACAAGGCGTCGTCTGCCCCCAGATCTCCATGCCCCCCGGCACCGGCATCATCACCGCCGGAGGCAACTGGAACCTCTACGAGGACAACTGGGTCTACGGCCATCAGCGCGCCGCCTTCTACCTGAACGCCGTCCCCGCCTTCATCCGCGGCGAGTCCGCCTGGGCCAAGCAGACCGACACCTCCCACCACAACCGCTACGCCGGCAACCACCTCGGCGTCGACCGGGCCGGCGCCTCCCGCCCCAACCGCAGCGACGTGTGGTGGGACGGCCAGGGCAGCGGCAACTGCTGGCAGACGGACACCGGCGCCGCCTCACCCGGCGCCCTGCCCGGCTGCGGGGCGCGCCGCGGCGAGGTCTCCGGGAACACCGACCGGCTCGTCGGCGAACCCGTCAAACTCGCCCAGCTCCTCGTCTGCGCCGACTACAACGTCCAGGCCCGCCGCCTCCCCGCCGGCTGCGACTGGTACGGCGCCCGCGGCCTCCAGCGCGTCGAGACCCAACTCGCCCTCGGCACCGCCCTCGTCCTCGCCCTGACCGGCACCGCCCTCTGGTGGCGCCGACTGCGCGGCAACCGACTCGCGGGCGCCGCCACCCTCATCGGCCTCGCAGGCCTCGCCCTCGACGTGGCCGGCTCGACCCTCGCCCTCACACCGACCGTCGTCCCGGCCCTCGCGCTCCTGCTCATCGGCGCCTGGTGGACCCTCCTCGGCCTCGCCCTGCGCCCCGACCGCCCCGTCTTCGCCTGGACCACCGTGGCCCTCGGCGCCCTCACCCTCCTCGACGCCTTCGACAAGGCGATCCTGATGGTCCCGGGCATCCCCCTGAGCCCCGCCTGGCTCCGCCTCCTGCTCGGCACCGTCTGGGTGCTGTGGGCGGTGGTGGCAGCGGGAAGCCGCACCCCCGGCACCCCGTCCCGGCCTGCGCCCCCGGACCAGGACAAGGAGCAGGAGCAGGACGAGGGCCGGGGCCAGGACCCCACCGCGAGGCCCGAACCGGAACCCGTGCCTGGCGTCGCCGGTGGCGGTGGCGCTGCCGGTGGCGGTGGCGAGCCCGGTCCCGGTGGCGAGCCCGCTGCCGGTGCTGACGCCGGTGCCGGGCACACCGAGGGGCGGCCGCGCGGGGAGGGAACGGCATGAGGCGGCCACGCGAGGCCAGGGCACCCCAGCCACGCCGGATGCCCCAGCCACGCCGGATACCCCGGTCACCCCGGATGTCCGCGGCGCTCCTGGTGCTGCCGGCCCTGGCCGTCGTGCTGGCCCTCGCGGGCTGCGGCGGGCGGGCCACCACCCACCACAAGCCCGGCACCAGCCACCAGGAGGCCACCGGGAGCAGCGGCACCCTGCTGCCGGCCCGGGACGAGGGTGGGCGCAGGCTCCGGGAGCTCCCGATGGCGGACGCGCCCACCGTCCGGGCCGAGGCCCGTCCCGACAGCGAGGGCGGCTGGAACGTCCACCTCACGGTGGAGAGGTTCCGGTTCACCCCCGAGAGCGCCGGCGGCGCCGCCCTCCCGGGCCGGGGCCACGCCCGCCTCCTGGTCGACGGCCGGGAGACGGCCCGCCTGTACGGCCCCTGGGCGTACGTCCCGGCGGGCGCCCGCACCGTGACCGTCCGGCTCCACGCGGACGACCACACGGTCTGGGCCGCCGCCGGCGCCCCCGTGCAGACCACCGTCCGCCTGGATAGCCCCCCGGTCCCGTCGACGCCCACCCCACCGACGCCTGCCCCGCCGACGCCCGCCCCGCCGGCCTCCGCCCCATCGACGCCCGCCACTTCCGCGCCGCCCGCCGGCACCCGCCCCACCAGCCCGCGCCCGCCCGAGCCCGGCCGGACCGTCGTCCTCACCGTCACCGGAACGACCGTCTCACCACCCCCTTCCCGCATCGAGTTGAAGAAGGGCGAGCGCCTCACCCTCCGTGTCACCGGCGACCGCGCCGACACTCTCCACGTGCACGGCTACGACCGCGAACTGCCGCTCTCCCCGGGGACCCCCGCCTCTCTCACCCTCACCGTGGACCGCACCGGCCTCTTCGAGGTGGAGACCCACGAGTCAGGACTCCTGCTGACCCAACTCGTCGTCCGATGACCGGCATCCACGCCCACGCCGCCCTCAACGCCCACGCCCACGCCCCCGCGCTCGGTCTTCCGCTCGCCCACGGCGTGGGCTCCCGGCACGACCTCCCCCTCTCTCCCTTCTACGCCTACGCGGGCGCCTTCGCCGCGCTCTTCGTCTCCTTCCTCGCCCTGGGGCTGCTCTGGTCCTCCTCCCGCTTCCGCGGCGACCTCGCCGGACGCCCGCTCCCCGCCTCCCTCCAGCGGATGGCCGACGCCCCCGCCACCCGCACCGCGCTCCGCCTGCTCGGAGCCGCCGCCGCCCTGGTCTTCCTCCTCCACCTCCTCCTCGGCCCGGACGACCCCGACCGCAACCCCGCGCCCGGCGCCCTCTACGTCCTGCTCTGGGTCGGACTCGTCCCTGCCTCCCTCCTCCTCGGCCCTGTCTGGCGCCTCCTCAACCCCCTGCGCGCCCTGCTCGCCCTCCACCCGCCCCGGAGCCCCCGCCCCCTGCCCGCCGCGCTCGGCATCCGCCCGGCCGCCGCCGGACTCCTCCTCTTCACCTGGCTCGAACTCGTCGCCCCCGACAACACCTCCTCCTCCACCCTCCTCATCGCCCTGACCGTGCACACAGGCGTCCAACTCCTCGGCGCCGCCCGCTACGGCGACCGGTGGTTCGCCCACGCCGACCTCTTCGAGGTGTACTCCTCCCTTCTCGCCCGGCTCTCACCGCTCGGCCGCCGCACCGACGGACGGCTGGTCCTGCGCTCCCCCTTCCACGGCCTCGACTCGACCCCGCAGACCTCCGGTCTCGTCGCCACCGTCTGCGTCCTGCTCGGCTCCACCGCCTACGACGGCCTCTCCGACAACCCCCGCTGGATCACCACCCTCCAGACCTCCTCCCTCGGCCCCACGCCCACCGCCACGCTCGGTCTCCTCGCCACCGTCGCCCTCGCCGCCGCCTGCTACGGACTCTGCGCCGGCGCCCTACGCCTGATGAACCCCGCCCTGACCAGTCCGCTCACCTCCTTCGCCCACTCGCTCCTGCCCATCGCCCTCGGCTACCTCGTGGCCCACTACTTCTCGCTCCTCGTCACCGAAGGACCACGCACAGTCATCATGGCAGGGGGCACTGACAACGCCCTCGTACCCGCCCCGTTCCTGGGTCCCGGGGGCCTCGCGACGCTCCAGGTCGCCGCGATCGTCACCGGCCACGTCCTCGGCGTCGTCGCCGCCCACGACCGGTCCGTACGTCTCTTCCCGCCCCACCGGGCCGTCGCGGGCCAACTCCCGCTGTTCGCGCTGATGATCGCCTACACCCTCGGAGGCATCGGCCTGCTGATCGCCTGAATCGGCCTGGAGTCCCCCGACCGGAGCGGCATCATGGTCCCCGTGCCCCAGACCCGCCCGCAGACCCCCGCCGTCCTCCGCCGCGCGCCCGTCCAGCAGCGCAGCGCCGAGCGGCTCGCCCGGATCCTCGACGCCTGCGCCGCGCTCCTCGACGAGACGGGGTACGAACAACTGAGTACCCGTGCCGTCGCCGGCCGCGCCGGAGTCCCCATCGGCTCCGTCTACCGCTTCTTCGGCAACAAGCGGGCGATGGTCGCCGCCCTCGCGCACCGCAACCTCGACGAATACGCACGACGGGTCTCCGAACGCCTCGCCGAGGCGCCGCTCCTCGACGCGTACGGGGCCATCGACGGCGTCCTGGACGAGTTCATCGCGATGAAGCGGACCGTCCCGGGGTTCGCGCTCGTCGACTTCGGGGTGCCCGCGGCCGCACCCGGCGAGAGCGGGAGCGAGGGCGGGGGCACGGGAGAGGCCGGCGACGGCGCAGACGACGGCGCAGACCGCGGCGCAGACGAGGGTGAGGCCGAGCCGGACCGCTCGCCGGGGGGCGCCGCCGAGGACCCCAACCGGCTGGTCGCCGAACGGCTTTGCGCACTCCTCGCCACCCATCTGAACCGGCCGGCCGACGAGGGCCTGCGACGGAAGGTCCTGGTCGGCGTCGAGACCGCCGACGCCCTCGTCCGGCTCGCGTTCCGCACCGACCCCGCCGGAGATCCCGCGCTGATCGACGAGACCCGTCACCTGCTGCACGCCTATCTGGCGCCCTCGCTCTCGTAACCTCCCGCAGACCACCTCCCGCAGACCCCTCCCGTACGTGCCTACCGGTCGGTATGCTCGGCCACCCGACGCCGCCCCAGGGAGACGCCATGCCCACCGCCCCGCGCATCTGCCCGCTCTGCGAAGCGACCTGCGGACTGACCCTGACGATCGAGGGGACCCGCGTCACCGGGGCGCGCGGCGACCGCGACGACGTCTTCAGCCAGGGGTTCATCTGCCCCAAGGGCGCCGCGTTCCCCGAGGTCGACGCCGACCCCGACCGGCTCCGCGCCCCCCTGGTCCGGAAGGACGGGCGGCTCCAGGAGGCCACCTGGGAGGAGGCGTTCGACACGATCGCCGCCAGAATCCGACCGATCATCGAGGAGTACGGCCCGGATGCCGTGGGTATCGTCCTGGGCAACCCCAATGTGCACACGATCGCCGGCGCCCTCTACCCACCCCTGCTGATCGGCGCGTTGCGCACCCGGAACCTCTTCACGGCGTCCACGCTCGACCAGATGCCCAAGCACGTCTCCAGCGGTCTGCTGTTCGGAGACCCCTTCGCCGTCCCCGTGCCGGACCTGGACCGCACCGATCACCTGCTGATCTTCGGAGCCAACCCGCTGGACTCCAACGGAAGCCTGTGCACCGCCCCCGACTTCCCCGGCAGGCTCAAGGCGCTGCGCCGGCGCGGCGGCACCCTCACCGTCGTCGACCCCCGGCGGACCCGCACCGCACGGCTCGCCGACCGGCACGTCGCGATCCGCCCCGGCGCCGACGCACTCCTCCTCGCCGCCCTCGCCCACACCCTCTTCGAGGAGGGCCTCACCGACCTCGGTCCGCTCGCCGCGCATGTGGAGGGGGTCGAGGAGGTGCGGGCTGCCGTACGGGAGTTCAGCCCCGAGGCGGTCGCCGCCGCCTGCGACGTGGACGCGGACACCATCCGCGCCCTCGCCAGGGAGCTCGCCGCCGCGCCCACCGCCGCCGTCTACGGGCGGATGGGCAGCTCCACCGTGGCATACGGCACCCTCGGCAACTGGCTCGTCGACGTCCTCAACATCCTCACCGGCAACCTCGACCGGCCCGGCGGCGCCCTCTTCCCGCTCTCCGCCACCGCGGCCGCCCCGCGCCCCGCCGGACCGGGGAAGGGCTTCGCCCTCGGGCGGCGGCACAGCAGGGTCTCGCACCACCCCGAGGCCAAGGGCGAGTTGCCGCTGGTCGCGCTCGCCGAGGAGATCGAGACCCCGGGAGAGGGGCGCGTCCGCGCGGTGATCACCATCGCCGCCAATCCCGTCCTCTCCGCGCCCGACGGGGACCGCCTCGACGCGGCCCTCGACTCCCTCGACCTCATGGTCGCCGTCGACCCGTACCTCAACGAGACCACCCGCCACGCCGATGTCCTGCTGCCCCCGCCGCCGCCCTCCCGCAGTGCCCACTTCGACTTCGCCTTCAACGGGTTCGCCGTCCGCGACCAGGTCCGCTACACCCCGGCGGCCGTACCCCTCGAAGCGGATCGCATGGACGAGTGCGAGATCCACGCCAGGCTCGTCCTCGCGGTCTCCGGGATGCGGGGTGCTCCTCCCTCCGCCGTCGACCAGCTCGCCATCGACACCACCCTCGCCAAGGCCGTGACGCAGGAGCACTCGCCGGCGTACGGCGCCGATCCCGAGGAGTTCGGGGCCCGGCTCACCGGGGACACCGGGGCCGAGCGCCGGCTCGACCTGATGCTGCGCCTCGGCCCCTACGGGCTCACCCTCGACGAGCTGAAGGCCCACCCGCACGGCATCGACCTCGGCCCGCTGAAGCCGCGCGTCCCACAGCTCCTCAAGACCCGCAGCGGACGGATCGAACTGTTCCCCGCGCCCCTCGCCGCCGACCTGCCCCGGTTGCGCGCCGCGCTCGACGCCGTACCCGACCCGGGCACCCTCCAGCTCGTCGGGCGCCGCCACCTGCGCTCGAACAATAGCTGGCTGCACAACACCCCCGCCCTCGGCGGCGGCTCGAACCGCTGCACCCTCCAGGTGCACCCCGAGGACGCCGCCCGGCTGCGGCTGGCCGACGGCGGACTCGCCCGCGTCAAGGGCGAGGGCGGCGAGCTGGAGGTGCCGGTCGAGGTCACGGACGGGGTGCGCCCGGGGGTCGTGAGCCTCCCTCACGGCTGGGGCCACGACCGGCCGGGCACCCGGCTGACCGTGGCGTCCGCCCGCCCCGGCGTCAACGTCAACCAGCTGCTCGACGGGACCCGGATCGACCCGCTGTCGGGTACGGCCGTGCTGAACGGCTTCCCCGTCGAGGTGTCGCCCCTGCCGTGACGTCCGCCGGGGCGCCGTCGTGACGCCTGCCGCGCCCCCGTCTGTCTCCCCTGCCGTGACCTGGGGTTTTGCTCGTATTGCTCACGCGTCAACATCTTGTTAACGGCAGAACGGGGCACCTACCGTCATCCGGACCGCCGCTCGGCGGCAGTTCAACGGTGAACGTGAGGTGCCCCATGCTGACCGTCCTCGGCTTCGCCATGATCGCGACCTTCCTGGTCCTGATCATGATGAAAAAGATGTCGCCGATCGCGGCGCTCGTGCTGATCCCCGCGCTCTTCTGCGTCGCGGTCGGACAGGGGGCCCAGCTCGGCGACTACGTCATCGAAGGCGTCGGCAAGCTGGCACCGACCGCCGCGATGCTGATGTTCGCCATCGTCTACTTCGGCGTCATGATCGACGTCGGCCTCTTCGACCCGATCGTCCGGGGCATCCTGCGCTTCTGCAAGGCCGACCCCGTACGGATCGTCGTGGGTACGGCGGTGCTCGCCGCGATCGTCTCGCTGGACGGCGACGGCTCCACCACCTTCATGATCACCGTCTCGGCGATGTATCCGCTCTACAAGCGGCTCGGCATGAGCCTCGTCGTCATGACAGGTGTCGCCGCCACCGCCAACGGCGTCATGAACACCCTGCCCTGGGGCGGCCCCACGGCCCGCGCCGCGACCGCGCTGAAGCTGGACGCCGCCGACATCTTCGTACCGATGATCCCCGCGCTCGGCATGGGCCTGCTCTTCGTCTTCGTCCTCGCGTACGTCCTCGGTCGCCGCGAGCGCAAGCGCCTCGGCTACCTCACGCTCGACGAGGCCCTGGTGCCGGAGACCGAGACCGTGCTCGTCGCGGCGGGCGGCGGCGGCACTGCCACCGGTTCCGGCGACGGCTCCCCGGGCAAGCCGACGGGCTCCGGCGCGGCATCCGGCGGGGGCGGCGGCGGGGCAGCCGGCGAGGACGGCGGCTTCCAGGGCCTCGACCCCAACCGCGCGACGCTCCGCCCCAAGCTGTACTGGTTCAACGCCGGACTCACGCTCGTGCTGCTCACCGCGATGATCCTCGAACTGCTGCCGATCCCGGTGCTGTTCCTCCTCGGCGCCGCCCTCGCGCTCACCGTCAACTACCCGAACATGGCCGAGCAGAAGGCGCGTATCGCCGCCCACGCCGACAACGTCCTCAACGTCTCCGGCATGGTCTTCGCCGCGGCCGTCTTCACCGGTGTCCTGACCGGTACGGGCATGGTCAAGCACATGGCCGACTGGCTCGTCGGCGCCATCCCCGAGGGCATGGGCCCGCACATGGCCGTGGTCACCGGCGTGCTCAGCCTCCCGCTCACCTACTTCATGTCGAACGACGGCTTCTACTTCGGCGTGCTGCCGGTCCTCGCCGAGGCGGGCGCCGCCCACGGCGTGTCGCCCCTGGAGATCGCCAGGGCCTCGCTGGTCGGCCAGGCGCTGCACATGTCGAGCCCGCTGGTGCCCGCCGTGTACGTCCTGGTCGGCATGGCGAAGGTGGAGTTCGGCGACCACACCAGGTTCACGGTGAAGTGGGCCGCGCTGACCTCGCTGGTGGTACTCGCGGCGGGGATCCTCTTCGGGATCATCTGAGCCGGGGCGGGGCTAGCCGGGCTGTTACGGGGGGCCGGCAGGGCCGGTACGAGAGCCCGCTGGGCCGGACGGGGGAAACGGAGGGTGGCGACGCGCATGTCGCCACCCTCCGTGCTCATGTCGTGACCGATAGTCAGACTATCGGTTGAAATGTCCGCCGACATCTTCCCGGAGGAATCCGCATGTCCGTTCGCCTCGCCCGGCCCCTGGCCGCCACCGCCGCCGCTCTCACGCTCAGCGGCCTCGCCCTCGCGGGCGCACCCGCCGCTCTCGCCGCCCCCGGCGACAACGGCGACGTCAAGATCCACCACGCCGGGCGCCCCGACGAGCCGCCCCGCACGGGGGAGACCGATCAGCGCAACGAGCCCAAGGTCTGCACGTTCTACATCTCCGCGCTCGGCTTCGACGGGCTCGCGCTGCTCAACTGGACGATCTCGCCGCAGCCCCCGAAGGGCGGCGCGGTCAGAGTCGGCGCGATCACCGTCGACATGTCCGGCAACGGGTACACCCCGGACATCGAGCTCCCCGACGGCATGTACAAGGTCGAGTGGACCTGGACGGGGCAGCAGGGGGCCAAGAAGAGCAAGGTCTTCAAGGTCGACTGCGACCGCTTCACCAACCCGCCGAACGGCGGCAACGGCAACAACGGCGGCCACAACGGCGGCAACGGTCACCACAAGCCCCCGCACGGCCCGGTCGGCGCGGGCGGCGGCGGCAGCGCGGTGATCGCCGCCGAGGACTCCTCCACCTTCGGCGTCGGGGCGGCCGTCGCCGCCGGCATCGCCGGTACGGCCGGACTCGTCCTGATCCGCCGCTCGCGCCGCCGCAACGATGGCGCCGCGTAGGTCGTCCCGCCTCACGCGCAGGCGCCGGCGCCTGTTCCGGCTCGCCAGGACCGTGACCGTCACCGTGGTCCTGGTGACCGGAGGCGTCTGGTGGGCCGGCGACGAGGAGCCGGCCCCGCCGGCGCTCGCCGCCGGCCCGGCCGCACCCGGCGAGACCGGCCAGACCGGTGAAACCGGCGAGGCCGGCGGTGCCGGGGCGGCCGCGGCGGCCGGAGCGCCGGCCGCCCAGGCCCAGGACCACAAGGCGCGGACCGGGGTGCGGCCGAAAGCCACACCACCACCCCGGCCGAAGGCCGTGCCACCGCCCCGGCCGGCGGCTCCGCCCGCGCCGCTGGCCCGGTCACGTCCCACCACCCTCGCCGTGCCGGCCATCACCATCGAGGCACCCGTCATCGAGCTCGGTCTCGACGCCACGGGACGGCTCGCCACGCCGCCCGTCGACAACCCCCGGGTCGTCGGCTGGTACGCGAAGGGCGCCACGCCGGGGGAGCGGGGGACCGCCATCGTCGTCGGCCACCGCGACACCCGCACCGGGCCTGCCGTCTTCCTGAACCTCGACGCGCTCAGCCCCGGCAACACCATCAGGGTCGCCCGCGCCGACGGCAGGGTCGCCGTCTTCACGGTCGACCGCATCCGTACGTACACCAAGGCCGAGTTCCCCGACAAGGAGGTCTACGGCTCCACCGGGCGGCCCGAACTGCGGCTGCTGACCTGTGGCGGAGCCTTCGACCGCGAGACGGGCTACGAGGCGAACATCGTCGTCTTCGCCCACCTCACCGACACCGCCCAGAAGATCTGACCCACGGTCCCGACGGACCCAGCCGCTCCGTCGGGCCCCTCCCCGCCGCGTCCGGTGGGCCCGCCACCCGGCGCGCGCCCACCGGACGCGTCGGCGCGTCCCCGATCCACCCGGCCCACCCCACCCCACCCCACCCCACCCCACCCCACCCCACCCCACCCCACCCCACCCCACCCCACCCCACCCCACCCCACCCCACCCCAGCCCACCCCACCCGACCCGCCAGCCCTCGCGCCCCCGCCCCCGCCCTGTCCAGGAGCCCCGCGCCAGTTCCGGCCACCTGCGTCAGTCCGGTCCCGCCGTGGACAGGGTCCGCGCCGGGGCGGCACGATCGGTCCCGTACCGGCTACTGAGACCGGGGGCACGCCCCGGGGCCCTGGCGCCGAAAAACTAACAGCGCTAGTTTGGGTCGACGCCGCCGAACCGCTCGGCCGGGTGAGGAGAGGGAAGCGCATGAAGGCCCACGACGCGCACGACGCGATGTACATCGGCGGGGAATGGCGCCCCGCCTCCGGCCCCGACACGATCGCCGTCATCAACCCGGCGGACGAGCAGGTCATCGGCCATGTCCCGGCCGGCACGGCCGAGGACGTCGACGCCGCCGTACGCGCCGCCCGCGCCGCGCTCCCCGGCTGGGCCGCGACCCCGCCCGCCGAGCGAGGCGCCCGTATCGCCGCCCTGCGCGACGCGCTCGCCGCCCGCGCGGAGGAGATCGCCGCCACCGTCACCGCCGAACTCGGCGCGCCGCCGCAGCTCGCCGCCGCCGTCCACGCCGGACTGCCGATCGCCGTGGCAGGCTCGTACGCCGAACTGGCCGCCACCCACCCCTTCGAGGAGAAGGTCGGCAACTCGACCGTCTTCTCCGAGCCGGTCGGTGTCGTCGCCGCGATCACCCCCTGGAACTACCCCCTCCACCAGATCGTCGCCAAGGTCGCCCCCGCTCTCGCGGCCGGCTGCACGACCGTCCTCAAGCCCGCCGAGGACACCCCGCTCACCGCCCAGCTCTTCGCCGAGGCCGTCCACGAGGCGGGCCTGCCCGCCGGTGTGTTCAACCTGGTCACCGGCCTCGGCCCGGTCGCGGGGCAGGCGCTCGCCGAGCACCCGGACGTGGACCTCGTCTCCTTCACCGGCTCCACCGCCGTCGGCCGCCGCATCGGCGCCCTCGCGGGTGGGGCCGTCAAGCGGGTCGCCCTCGAACTCGGCGGCAAGTCCGCCAACGTGATCCTGCCGAGCGCCGACCTCCCCAAGGCCGTCGCCGTCGGCGTCGCCAACGTGATGTCCAACTCCGGCCAGACGTGCAGCGCCTGGACCCGGATGCTGATCCCCGCCGACCGGTATGAGGAAGCGGTGGCGCTCGCCGCCGAGGCCGTCGCCAAGTACGTCCCCGGCGAGCGCGTCGGCCCCCTGGTCAACGCCAAGCAGCAGCAGCGCGTCCGCGGCTACATCGAGAAGGGCGTCGAGGAGGGCGCCCGGCTCGTCGCCGGCGGCCCCGAGGCCCCGCGCGAGACCGGCTACTACGTCTCCCCGACCGTCTTCGCCGACGTCACCCCGGAGATGACCATCGCCCAGGAGGAGATCTTCGGGCCCGTCGTCTCGCTCCTGAAGTACGAGGACGAGGCCGACGCCCTCGCGATCGCCAACGGCACCGTCTACGGCCTCGCCGGAGCGGTCTGGGGCGAGCCGGACGAGGCCGTGGCCTTCGCCCGCCGCATGGAGACCGGTCAGGTCGACATCAACGGAGGCCGGTTCAACCCGCTTGCCCCCTTCGGCGGCTACAAGCAGTCCGGCGTGGGCCGGGAGCTCGGCGCGCACGGTCTCTCCGAGTACCTCCAGACCAAGTCCCTCCAGTTCTGACCCCCCGGCCCTCCGCGCAGAAGGAGCAACGAGCGTGATCCGCGCCGCAGTCCTGCCCGCCGTCGGCTCTCCGCTGGAGATCACCGGCATCGAGCTCCCCGAGCCCGGCCCCGGCCAGGTCCGCATCCGGCTCGCCGCCGCAGGCGTCTGCCACTCCGACCTGTCCCTCACCAACGGCACCATGCGCCTGCCGGTCCCCGCCGTCCTCGGCCACGAGGGCGCCGGAACCGTCGTCTCCGTCGGTGAGGGCGTCACCCATATCGCCGCCGGTGACGACGTCGTCCTCAACTGGGCCCCGTCCTGCGGGACCTGCCACCCCTGTTCGCTCGGCGAGGTCTGGCTCTGCGCCAGCGCCCTGGCCGGCGCCGCGAACATCCACGCCCGTACCCAGGACGGCACGGAGCTCCACCCCGGTCTCAACGTCGCCGCCTTCGCCGAGGAGACGGTCGTCGCCGCGAACTGCGTCCTGCCCGCCCCCGAAGGGGTGCCGCTCGCCGACGCGGCCCTGCTCGGCTGCGCCGTCCTCACCGGCTGGGGCGCGGTCCACCACTCCGCGCGGGTCCGCGAAGGCGAGTCCGTCGCGGTGTTCGGCGTCGGCGGGGTCGGTCTCGCCACCCTCCAGGCCGCCCGGATCGCGGGCGCGTCGACGATCGTCGCCGTCGACGTCTCCCCGGAGAAGGAGGCCCTCGCGAGGGCGGCGGGCGCCACCGAGTACGTCGTCGCCTCCGACAACACCGCCCGGGAGATCCGGAAGCTGACCGGCGGCCAGGGCGTCGACGTGGCCGTCGAGTGCGTGGGCCGTGCCGTCACCATCCGTACCGCCTGGGAGTCCACCCGGCGCGGCGGCCGCACCACGGTCGTCGGCATCGGCGGCAAGGACCAGCAGGTCACCTTCAACGCCCTGGAGATCTTCCACTGGGGCCGTACCCTCGCGGGCTGCGTCTACGGCAACTCGAACCCGGCCGTGGACCTGCCGGTCCTCGCCGAGCACATCAGGGCGGGCCGGTTCGACCTCGGCGCGCTCGTCACCGAGCGGATCACCCTGGACGGCATCCCGGGCGCCTTCGACAACATGATCGCCGGCAAGGGCGGCCGGGCCCTCGTCATCTTCGACTGACCGCCCGCCCGACCGCCAGCCCACCCGACCGTCCGCCCGCCCGACCGACAGCGTGCGGAAGCCCGTACCGGCGAACATGCCGGTACGGGCTTCCGCGCTCACAGGTCCAGGGTCAACCGGGGCCCGCGTGAGCGTCCCACACAGATCATCATGGTCGTCCCCGAGGCCTTCTCCTCCTCACCGAGGACGGAGTCATGATGCTCGGGCGTCCCGGCGAGCACCTTCGTCTCACAGGTGCCGCACCAGCCCTCCTCGCAGGAGTACGCCACACCCGGCACGGCCTCGCGCACGGCGTCGAGCAGCGTCCGGCCGGGATCCACGCGCAGGGTCCGCCCGGTCCGCCGCAGCTCGACCTCGAAGCCGCCCGCCACGGTGGCCTCCTCGGAGGGCGGCGCCACCCCGAACCGCTCCATGTGGAGGGGACCCGGCCACCGTTCCTCCACCGCCCGCAGCAGCCCCTCCGGGCCGCAGCAGTACACGGCCGTCTCCGCCGGCAGGCCGGCGAGGACACCGTCCAGGTCGGGCAGCCCCGCCGTGTCCTGCGGGACGAGCGTGACCCCCGGGAGGCCGGTGAGCTCCGCGCGGTACGCCATGGAGGCGAGACTCCGCCCCCCGTACAGCAGCGACCACGACCCCGGCGGCAGCGAGCGGACCATCGGAAGGAGCGGGGTGATGCCGATGCCTCCCGCGACGAACAGATACCGCTCGGCGGGCACCAGCGGGAAGCGGTTGACCGGGCCCCGGACCCCGAGGACCGTGCCCTCGCCGACCGAGGTGTGGATCTCCGCGGAGCCGCCCCGGCCCGCCGGCTGGCGCAGCACCCCGAGCCGGTACGCGCCCCGGTCCGCCGGGTCGCCGCAGAGCGAGTAGTGCCGCACCGCCCCGGACGGCAGCGTCACCTCCACGTGCGCGCCGGGCTCCCACGGGGGCAGCTCCCCGCCCGCCGGGTCGACGAGCAGCAGCCCCAGGACGCCCTCCGCCTCCCGGACGACCGACCGGACCGTCAGCCGGGCCGCCGGCCGGTCCGTCAGCATGGCCATGGCGTCACCTCCCAGCTCGCGTCGGCGGGAGAAGCGGCTCCGGCCATACGCGGCACAGCGCCCCGTACAGCGCGGCCGCGACCACGAAGGAGGCCGGCAGGCTCAGGTCGACCCCGTCCGTGAGCCCGGTCAACGGCCCGGTGTACAGGGGGTTGTTGACCCAGAGCACGCCGACGACGGAACCGGCCGTGAAGGCCGCGGCGGCCCGCGCGTTGACCCCGCCCGTGTACCAGTACCGCCCGCCGCCGCCCGTGGTGAAGCTGCGCAGCGCCTCCGTGTCGTAACGGCCCCGGTGCAGCACGTACCCGACGGAGAGCACGGCCGCCCACGGGGCGACGACCGTGAGCAGCAGCGTCACGAACGCCGACATGGCGTCCATGGCGTCGTACACCACCGCCCCGAGGTACAGCACGGCCGCCGCGAGCAGCGCGACCACCGTGGTCACGGCGGCCCGCGAGGAGCGCCAGAACACCGAGTTGGCGGAGAGCCCGGCCGCGTACAGACACAGCCCCGCCTGCGGCAGGGTGCCCGCGAAGCCGAAGATGACGACCGCCACCGCGAACCAGCCGGGCACCGCGTCCGTCAGGCCCTGGAGCCACGGTTCGTCGGGCACGGGGAAGAGGGTCGTCACGTACGCGCCGGTGAGCAGCGCGGCGAGACTGCTGAGGAACATGGAGACCCCGCTGGCCCGTACCACCCGGCCGGTGGGGGTGGAGGAGGGCATGAAACGGGTGTAGTCGCCCTGGAAGGTGGCGTACGACAGGGGCACGGTGGCGGATGCGGTGGCCGCGAGCAGCCAGGTGTGGAAGGCGCTGTCGAGCGCGAGCGTCCCGCCGGCGTAGCCCGCGTCGAAGTCCGGGGCGAGGACGAGCACGGTGCCGAGGAGGACCACGCCGCCGGTGACCGCGGTCACCTTGTAGGTGCGGACGAGCGTCTGGTGTCCGCGTACGGCGACCAGCGCGACCGCGGCCGCCGTCACGAACATCGCGGCGGTCAGCGCGCCGGGGCCCGTGGGGGTGCCGAGGAGCCGGTGTCCCGCGACCATGACGGCGGTGCCGCCCGTCCACACGGCGATCGCGAAGAACCCGAGCGCGGTCACCACGGTGAGGGCGTTGCCGACGACCCGGCCCCGCACGCCGAAGTGCGCGCCGCTCGCCACCGGATCGTTGGTGCCGGTACGGACGCCGAACCGGGCCAGCGGGGCGAGCAACACCGTGCCGACGGCGACGCCCACGGCGATGGCGCTCGCCGAGGCCCACCAGCCAAGGCCGAAGACGACGGGCAGCGCACCGAGGACGACCGTGCCGAACGAGAACTGCGCGGAGGGCCAGATCCAGCCGAAGTCGCCCGGTGTCGAGGTGCGTTCGGCCTCGGGCACCGGCGCGATGCCGTCGTGGTCGGCCCCCGCACGGGGCGGCGCCACGGTGGACGCCGCCCCGGTCGGAGTGGTGGTCATGAGGCGCCCCCGGCGGGCTCGCCCGGCAGTACGTCGAGCACCCGCAGGGCCGCGCAGGCCGCGCCCGACGTGCGCTCCCCGCTCGTCAGGTCGAAGGTCGTGTGGTGCAGGGGGCAGGTGATCCGCAGCCTGTCCCCGTCGACCCTGCCGTACTTCAGCCGGCCCCCGCGGTGCGGGCAGACGGCGGCCGCGAGGACCTTGCGGCCCCCGACCTCGACCAGGACCAGGTCCTCGGTCACCTGGCGGACGGTCGGCTCGTCGGAACCCCGCCGCCCGGCGGGCACGGCCGTCACGCGACGGTCTCCCGCGCCCGGGCGACGGCCGCCTCCGTGGCCGTGCCGACGATGTCGGAGGCCAGCCGGACCCCCGCCCAGATCTTCGCCAGGTCCGGCTCCTCGAGGGAGCGGATCGCCGTACGCATGTGGTTGCTGTGGTAGGAGTCGATGTAGAGGTGCTCGGTGTAGTAGGCGTCGTGGGCGATCCCGAGCCGCCGCGCCGCCCGCGCGAAGCTCTGGAAGGCGTACAGCACACTGGTCTCGAAGTAGGCGTACGCGCCCAGGAAGTACTGGGGCGAGGGCGCCCGGCTCGCCAGCCAGTGGAACATGTTGACGTACGCGAAGCACTCCGGGACCGTCTCGTCGAGGTAGTCGTCGAGCCGGAGGCTCATGCCGAGCTCGGTGAGCAGGTCGCGGTAGAGCTGGGAGTGCGCCTTCTCCTCGTTGCCGCAGCCGAGTTCGTCGATGAGGACCCGGAAGACCGCCATCGCCGAGCGGTACGGCAGCCGGGGCACCACCGGCAGCAGCGACTCGGACTCCGTGAGGCCGTCGAGCGCGAACTGCCGCACCACGACCTTGAACTGGTCGAGCGTCGCGTGCTCGGCGAGGAAGGTCGCGCTCTCGGGCAGCGCGGCCTCCTCCTCGGCGAGGAACTGCTTGAGCGCCTGGAGCAGCTCGCCGGCCGAGTCGAAGCGGGGCGCCGAGGTCTCGTACGCCCGCGCCTTGGGCAGGATCCACCGCTCCTCGATGGCGGTCATCGACCCGTAGTCGCCGAGGTTGGGAACCCTCCGGTAGAGGCTGTGCAGTTCGCGCTGCGCGGTCGCGGCCGGGGCCGCGATCGAATGCGCGGCCACCGGGACGGACAGGTGGGACGAGGGCGTGCTCATGCCGCCTTCGCCTCCTCGTGGGTGGTGGGGGAGGCGATGACGCCACGCTGGTGCAATTCCTTCTTGACCCAGCGGTACCAGTCGTCGCGGAAGACTCCGTACCGCTCGCAGACGGTGTTGATCTCCGCCTGGCGGTCGGGGGTCGGGTCGACCAGCATCGCGTTGCACAGGGCGGGTTCCAGGTTGGCGAGCGGGCCGATGAAGCCCTGGATGCCGCGGGCGTCGACGAGCAGGTTCTCCCAGCCCTCGAAGACCGGGATGCCGGTGCCGGCCTCGGCCATCTTCCGGGTGAAGGCGGCGTCGCCGCTGGACTCCTTGATGCCGACGATCCCGGGGATCTCCGCGCAGATCCGCACCAGGGTGTCGAACTCGATCCGGTTGCCCGACAGCGCTTCCTCGTTGTAGAGGAAGATCGGTATGTCGAGGGCCGTGCGGATGGCCCGGTAGTGCGCGACGATCTGGTCCTGCGTCACGTCGGCGCCGAACGGCGTGGTGACGACGACCGCGTCGGCGCCGATCTCCGCGGCCGTGCGCGCCCGGTCGATCACCGAGGCGGTGTCGGGGAGCTGGATGCCGGCGAGCACGGGGAGGCCGTCGGCGTGCTTGACGGTGTACGTGACGACGTCCTGCCACTGCCGGGCGTCGAGCTTCCAGCCCTCCCCGGAGGTCAGGGCCGGCATGAGGCCGGTGACCTCGGCCCGGATGTGGTCCAGGAGGCGGGCGACGCTCTGCTCGTCGACGGTGCCGTGCTCGTCGAGGGGGGTGATCAGCGGGACGACGGTCCCGGAGTAGGAGTGGGTGTCAGGCATGAGAGGGGTGCCTTTCGGAATGCCTTCAGAGGTTTTCGGAGACGACCGTCAGCACCAGCGACCGCTGGTAGAGGTCTTCCAGGTACGAGGGGAACGTCGTTTCCCCGAGCGGGCCGGCTGAGCCGTCCGGCACGATCGGTACGACTGGCAGGCCGGCCCTCGCCGTGAGCCGGGGGCTCGCGGTGTGCAGGACGCCCCCGCGGCCGGCGACCTGGGCGAGCAGCAGCCGTTCGTGGGTGGGGAGGCCGTCGAACCCGGGCGTGGTGCAGGCCCGGCGGATGTCGTCCTCGGTGTAGGCGGCGCGCTCGATGGCAAGGTCGGTGTGGAGGACGTCCATGAAGGGGTAGTACTCGTCCTGCACCCCTCGTTCGTAGCCCCACACCAGGTCGTCGCAGCGGCCGACCTGCTCCCAGCTCATGACGACCCCGCCGGCGTCCCCCGCGGCCAGCCGGCCGGCGAAGAAGGCCTTGGCGGCCAGGCGGACGGTGTCGTCCTTGCTGTGCATGCCCATGAAGAGCGTGGCATCGACGAACACGGCCGGGTTCGCGCCGGGCCGCGTGGCGCTCGGGTCGGGCCGCACGGCACTGGGGTCAGGCCGCATAGCGCTCGAGCACCTTCCGCATCCGCTCCATCGCGCCGGCGAACACCTCGGGCTCGCGGGCCAGTGCCAGGCGGATGAAGCGCTCGCCCTTCTCCTTGGTGTTCCAGTAGAAGAACGTCCCCGGTAGGACGTACACCTCCTCGTCGAAGAGGACGGCCTGGAGCCGGGTGGCGGTCAGGTGCTCCGCCGTGATGCGGAACCAGGCGACGCTGGTGCCCACGACCGGCTCCTGGAACTCCAGGATCGTGCCGCTGAGGGCCGCGCGGGCGGCGTCGCCGTTGGTCCGGATGATGTCGCGGACGGAGGCGAAACCGTCGGAGATGGAGTCCTCGACGTACTGGGTGACCATGTTGAGGACGAAGGGCGAGACGTTCAGGAGGACGCTCGTGTGGAGGTTGTAGACCTCCTCCTGGATGTCCCGGCTGGCCGTGATCATGGCGCACTTGGCGTCCTGGATCGGCCAGGTCTTCCCGGTGTCCTCCATGACCATGTACGTGACGCCCGACTCCTCCAGGAGCCGGTAGATGTCGACCCGGCCGATGCCCTCGTCGCAGAGCGCGAAGGAGGCGAAGCAGAAGTCCATCACCAGGACCTTGTCGTGGTCCACGCAGTAGCGGACCACCTCGCGGAAACCGTCCAGCTTCTCGGCGAGCAAGGTGAACCCGGTGGGGTTGTTGGGGTCGACGAGGTAGAGGGCGTCGGCGTCGACCTGCTCGACGAGCCGCTCGTAGATGGCGTCCTTGTCGTGCAGCGCCGACTCGGCGAGCGGGGAGATCGGCACCTGCATGTTGCGCAGCAGGTCGACCAGGTTGTCGAAGCAGGGCTCGACCAGCTGCACCGACTTCCCGCGCTGCTTCAGGAACATGCCGGCGACCATGGTCGACACACTGGCGGAGTAGGAAAGGAGCGTGCGGTCCATCGCACGGGCGGTGGGCTGCTGGTGCAGTCGGAAGAAGGCGTCGATGAACTGGCGCTCGAAGTGCGCCTGCTGCTTCGACTCGGACTCGTGCCAGAGCTCGGGGAGGCGCGAGACGATCCGCTCCTGGGACGCGGACTGACGCTGGTGGGTGTGCGCGTCGGCCAGATTGAACCGGGTCTTCAGGGCTTCGATCTCGTGCTGGGTGAGGTCGACGAACGTGCTGACGTCTGCCTTGTCGGTCAACGACATGAAGAACTCCCGCTGTCGATACGAATCTCCGTCCGGAATTCCGGCGGCGTGAACGACTGTAGGAGCTTCGACCGGCCTTGCGAATAACGACCGGGTCACGCAATTAATAATCACCGCGATGTTCTCCCGGCGTAAAAAAGGAACGACGGTCGGGCATTCCTCGAAAGGAATGCCTGACCGTCGTTCCCCTTGTTCTCGCGCTTGTCCTGCCGCTTTGGGCAGCCTTTCAACTATTCAGTGGCGGCCCTCAGCAGGATGTCCTCGTATACCTTCGGGTCGTCCGAGTGGATCACCGGCCAGCCGATGCCGTACGAGCCCTCCCAGCCCACGTCGATGCCGGGGTTGGCCTGGTCCGAGCCGTCGGGCAGGAACAGATGGGGGCTGCAGTTGACCCGGTCGGTCCGGGACAGGGCGGCCTGGTCCGCGAGCGCCCGGCGCGCGCGCCCGTCGTCCAGCGCCTCGGTGAGGGCGTCGACGTCGACCGCGCCGGTGTCCGCGGCCACGTCCAGGATCACCTTGCGGTGGCTGATGCAGCGCGACTCGGCCCAGAAGGCCCGGCGCAGCCCGAGGTCGAGCTGTTCGGACGCGTTCAGGCTCTGTTCCTTGGCGGCGAGCACCGCTTCCAGGGCGGGCAGGGTCGTGGAGGGGTAGAGCCAGTCCTTGGCCTGCCACAGCTGCCAGCCGGCGGACGGCTCGAGACTGGCCATCCGGGCGACCTCGCTGTCCGTGCCGGGGCGCGGGCTCGGGGCGTCGTTGAGCAGTTCCAGGGGGAAGGCGCGCAGGTCGAAGGAGACCTGCTCCTCCAGGCCGAGACGGGCCCGGGTGGCGTGCAGCCGGTGGATGGCGATGTGCGCGAAGGAACACCAGATGTCGGAGAAGACGGTGACGACTCCGCGCGGCGGGGTCAGGTCGGCGGTGGTCGGGTCGAGCATGGTTCTCCTCGGTGGGTACGCGGGCGGAGCGGGCTCAGCCGGCGGGGGACTCGATGGTGTCGAGCGCCGCCTCGAGGTCGAGGTCGGCGCCCGGCAGCCAGGCGGGCAGGGAGGGGATGCGGGCCATCGCCCGGAAGAGTCGCGGTACCGCGTCCTCGCGGACGGTCGGGCCGTGGGCGCTGAGCAGCCGCGTGGGACGCAGGGCCGCCAGTTCGCGCACGGGGCGGAGGAATTTCGCCTCGTCGACAAGTGCGGTCCACGGAGCTATGGCCCGGTTCAGCACGTCGAAGCCGTGGAAGAATTCCTCCTCGGAGAGATCGGCGAAGTCCTCGCTGATTTCCTCGACGACGGTACCGAAACTGTCGGAGCTGTAGAGCGTTCCATCGGAGTGGTCGAACACGGCGAGAGTTCCGGGTGAATCGAAGGTGGGCGGCCGGTGGAAACTCAGCTCACGGTCGCCGATTTTCACCCGGCTTCCCGGGTTCGCGGTCACCACCCGGCCCTGCGGAATGCTGAACTCTTCCGATATTCGCGTCACCGATAACGCGTTGGTGAGCACCTTCGCGTGCGGCGCGGCCGCCAGGATGCCCGCGAGGGCTCCGGTGTGGTCGCGGTCGTCGTGGGTGACGACGACCCAGCGCAGATCGCCGGGCTCGATCAGCGACCAGAGGGAGTCCAGGAAGTCCTCCCGGTCCACGGGCATGCCGGTGTCCACGAGGAGCGGCTGACCGGAGCGTACGAGGAAGGCGTTCACCGGCTGGTCGCCGAGGCCCGGTATGGGCAGCGCCGAGGGGAGGACGTGGATGTCCGGCCCGGCGGTGTAGGACGCTTTCATGACACACCTTTCATGACGCGCGATCGGGCCGCGGTCAGACGAGCTGGATGGTCAGGGATCCGGCGATCAGCAGGACGAGACCCAGGGCGCGCGGCTTCGTGAGGGAGCGCTGGGGGAGCTTGAAGAGGCCCTTGTGGTCGATGAGGGCCGAGGTGAGCTGCTGTCCCGTCACGGTGAGCGCGATGGTCACCGCCGCCCCGATGGAGGGGATGAGCAGGAAGGTCCCGGTGACGTAGGCGGCGGCGCAGGCGCCCCCGAGCCAGCCCCACCAGGGCATCTTCTTCAGCGGCGCGATCTTCGGCTTGGGGGTGCGCCGGGTCGCGTAGAGCACGAGCAGGACGACGGCGATGGTGAAGGTCGCCACGGCGAAGCTGATCACGGCGACGGTGATGGGCTCCTTGAGCTGGGCGCGCAGCTGGGCGTTGACCGCGCCCTGTACGGGGAGCACGGCGCCGGCGACGACACCGAGGGCGAGCCAGCCGACGCGGCCGGCGCTCGACATCCTGGGCGCGCCGGGAGGGGCGGCGGCCTTCATGCCCCGGATGATCACGACGATGCCGGCGAGCACGGCCAGGGCGCCGATGACGATCCCGGCGCTGAGGTCCTTCCGTTCGAGCCCGAGGAGACCGAAGAGGTCGAGCGCGAGCGAGGCGAACATCTGGCCGGTGACGAAGAGCCCGACGGCGGCGAGGGCTCCGAGCCGGGGGAAGAGCAGGATGCCGCTGGTGATGTAGAGCGGACTGGCCAGACCGCCCAGGAGCTGCCAGGCCTCGACGTCGGGCAGTTTGCCGAGCGCGCCGAGGGCTCCGGCCGCCACCGCGAGCACGGTCAGCAGACCGGTCGCGACGCCGAGCTGGATGGTCGAGGCGCCGTACGGGGTGCCGACGGCCGAGTTGAGCTGGAGGTTCACCGAGGCCTGGACGGCCAGGAGGCAGCCGACCAGCAGGGCCGCGGCGAGGAGCGCGGTGTGCATCTTGATCTCCCTGGGGCGGGATGGCGAGCGAGTAAGTGGACACTGAGTCCGTTTAGCATGCCATGACACCCAGCAAGCGGACAAGGTGTCCACTTAGCTCGAGGGGAAGTAAGGTCTGGTCCATGAGCGAGGACGAGCAGCGCGGTCGTGGAGCCGCCTCCGTGCACCGGGTCGGCGGGCTCCTCGGCGATCTCCAGGCGGTCGACGAACAGCCGGTCGCCCCGCGCCGGCGCGCGGACGCGGAACGCAACCGCGCCCAGATCCTGTCCGCGGCCGAACGGCTCTTCGCCGAGCAGGACCCGCGATCGGTCACCATGGACAAGATCGCCAAGGCTGCCGGGGTGGGCCGCGCCACCCTGTACCGGAGCTTCCCCGACCCGTCGTCGGTCGCCGTCGCGCTGCTCGACGAGCACGAGCGCCGGCTCCAGGGGCAGCTCATCTACGGTCCGCCGCCGCTCGGCCCCGGCGCCCCCGCCGGGGAGCGGCTCGCGGCCTTCTACCTGGCGATGCTCGACCTGCTCGAACGGCATCTGCCGCTGGCGCTGGGGGCGGAGACCGGCCCCGCGCGCTTCCGGACGGGCGCCTACGGCTTCTGGCGCGTCCACGTCCGCACCCTGCTCGTCGACCACAAGGTCCAGGACCCGGACCCGCTGATCGACATCGCGCTCGGCCCGCTGTCACCCGAGCTCTTCCAGTTCCAGCGGCACGAACTCGGCCTGTCGACCGAGCGCATAGGCCGTTCCCTCGCGCTCTTCGCCCGCCAGCTGCTGCGCTCGGGGGAGTGAGCCGGGTCAGCGCCTGGGAGGTGCCCGGCGGATCGGGGCCGGATACGCCCAGGGAATGTGTGGGGCCGGGTGGACCGGGCCGTATGCCCAAGGGAATGTGTGGGGCCGGGTGGATCAGGCCCACAGGTCCTAGGGGACGTGCGGGGCCGGGTGGACCAGGCCCGGCAGGATCAACTTCCAGATGCGGCCGAGCCGTTGCTCGGCCGGGCAGTGCAGCGCGCCGGTCTCGGCGGTCCTGGGCTCCTCATCGGTGGACCAGGCCTCGTCCGACGGTGTGCTCGGGCAGCGCATCTCCAGCTCGACCCCGGTGATCACATAGCCGATCAGCGCCGCGACCGCCGTCGCGTCGACGCCGGGGCGCAGGGCCTTCTCGGCCGCGGCGAAGCGCGCCAGGCGGGCCACCTCGCGGCGCCAGGGGCAGTCCCCGGATAAGCCGGGGTCGGTCAA
Source organism: Streptomyces sp. NPDC093795 (assembly GCF_044764665.1). NCBI lineage: Bacteria > Bacillati > Actinomycetota > Actinomycetes > Kitasatosporales > Streptomycetaceae > Streptomyces > Streptomyces sp. NPDC093795. The sequence continues at coordinate 344,635 of NZ_JBIWIO010000007.1, read as the reverse complement.
CTGGAGCTCCCGCGCGAGGCGTTCTCCGGCCCGCGCCATGGGATCGGTCTCGAAGAGCCGGATCAGCGCGTGCGTGGCGATCACCAGCTTGTCGATCGCGGTGCCGCCCACACCCTCGGTGGACAGGCAGGCCGACTCGACGGTGATCCGGGTGACCGCGCGGGCCCGCCCGCGGACCGCCGTCGCCAGATCCGCCTTCGTCGCGAAATGGAAGACGAGCGCCCCGGTGGTGACCCGGGCCTCGCCGGCGATCCTGGCCAGGGATGCCCGCTCGTACCCGAGCCCGTCGAACACCCTGGCCGCTGCCGACAGGATTTCCTGTCTCGTACGTTCCGCCCGCTGCTGTATCGCCATGAGCTCCCCCGTCGAGCTTGCGAGAAGGTGCCGGAGCGTTATGTTCCGGCCCATGCCTGTGACCGACTCGAAACTATCCGGCCGGGAGACGACGAAACGTACCTCGCCGTCCCAGGGGCCGAAACTGGGGCTTGACGGGCATCTCCGCTCCAGGTCGCGGGCGCCCGCCGCACGCCACCCGTCCGTGAAGTGACCGGAACCGGAGGTATGGCCTGTCAGGTGGATCCGGCCGTTCCGGCGGCGACCGAAGCCCGTGACCTCGAGCGCGAAACGGCCACACCGGCCAGACACAGCGCGCCTCCGGCGAGGGTGAGCAGCTCCGGCAGCTCGCCCAGGAACACCCAGGCCATCACCACGACGAGAGCGGGCACGGCGTACGTCGTCGCGCCCATCCGCCCGGCGGTCGTACGCGCCAGGGCGTAGGCCCAGGTCGTGAACGCGAGCGCGGTCGGGAACACGCCGAGATAGACCATGTTGAGGGTCGCCGACAGCGGGGCGCGGCCCGCCTCCTCCACCAGCTGCCCGGCGAACGGCAGACAGGCCACCGCCCCCACCAGGCACCCGAAGGTCGTCACCTGGAGCGCGCTGCCGTGCGCGAGCGCCGGCTTCTGGGCCACGACCCCGCCCGCGTACGCCATCGCCGCCAGGACGCAGAGCAGCACTCCGAGGACCGAGGCGTGCCCGCCGGAGGAGGCGGCGGACATCGAAAGGCCCACGGTCACCGCGCCGGCGAAGGATACCGCCATGCCCGCGAGCAGCCGTGGCGGCAGCGACTCCTTGAGGAACCGGGCGCCGAGCAGCGCGATCAGGATCGGCCCGATGTTCACCACCATCGCGGCCGTGCCCGCGTCGACCTCCTGCTCGCCCCAGTTGAGCACCACCATGTACACCCCGAACCAGAGCAGGCCCGAGACCACGATCCCCGGCCAGGCCGCCCGCGGCGGCAGCCCCTCCCGCCGGACCAGGAGGACGGTCCCGAGGACCAGGACCCCCGCGAGCAGCCGGCCGAGGGCGAGGGCGCCGGGCGAGTAGGCCTCCCCGGCGCTGCGGATGGAGACGAAGGCGGAGGCCCAGAGGACGACGGTGACACCGGCGGCCGCGAAGGCGAGCCGCGAGGATTGCTTCTGCATGGCCCGACCGTAGGACGCGGACACTTCGGCGGTCACCGCAATATCGCGCGGCCGCCGGCCGGGACCGCCGCCGCCCCGACCCGCCGCGATGTCACCGCAGTTCCGCCGGGGCGATGCCCAGGGACGCGTACAGCGCGCTCTCGCCCTCCTCGGTCACCCTCACGGCCCGCTCCGAGCCGATCCGTACGCACCATCCGGCCTCCAGCGCGTGCCCGCACAGCGCGGCGCCCGCGATCCCCGCGAGGTGCGGCCGCCGCTCGGTCCAGTCGAGACAGCCGCGCGCGACGGGCCGCCGCCCCCGGCGTACGAGGGGAACGCCCAGCTCGTCGAACCAGGCGAGGCCCCGGTCCGTCAGCGCGAAGCCGGTGTCCTGGCGCAGCAGCCCGCGCACGGTCATCGCCTCGGTGACGACGATGCCGAGCCGTCCGGCGAGGTGGTCGTAGCAGGTCCGCCCCCGGGCCATCGCCCGCCCGGCGCTCGCCGCCCCCAGGGAGCGGGGCGGCGCGGCCACCGCCGGTTCGGACCGGGCGGCGAGGTCCTCGACGAGATGCGCGATCCCGGGATCGGCGAGGCGTACGTACCGGTGGCGCCCCTGCCGTTCCTCCGTGAGCACCCCGCCGGAGACGAGCTTGCCGAGGTGCTCGCTCGCGGTGGACGGCGCCACGCCCGCGTGCCGGGCGAGCTCCCCGGCGGTCCAGGCCCGTCCGTCGAGCAGGGCGAGCAGGAACGCGGCGCGGGTCTCGTCCGCGAGGAGCGCCGCGAGCGCGGCGAGGTCACTGGCAGCCATGCGCCAAGGCTCCCGCACTCACGCTTCGGTGGTGGCCGAAGCGTCGATCGAGGTCCCCGGTCGGCGGCCGAGGGCTGCGTACTGGAGCCGCAGCCCGTCGAGCAGGGCCCGCAGCCCCGTGTCGAAGGCGCCCTCGTCGACCTTCTGGCGGTGCTCCGCGAGGAGGTGCGCCTGGCCGAGGTGGGGGTAGTCGGCCGGGTCGTAGGCCGACACGTCGTCGACGAAGCCGCGGGCGAAGGAGCCCAGCGCGGACCCGGTGATGAAGTACCGCATCAGCGCGCCGATGGAGGTGGCCTGGGCCGGTGGCCAGCCCGCGCGGACCATCGCGCCGAAGACGGCGTCCGCGACGCGCAGACCGGCCGGGCGGCGGCCGGGTCCCTGGGCGAGGACCGGGACGATGTGCGGATGGTCGGCGAGGGCGGCGCGGTAGGACACGGCCCAGTCCCGCAGTGCCGTCACCCAGTCCCGGCCGTCCGTCTCCGTGAACATCGACAGGTCGATCTTCGCGCTGACCGCGTCGGCGACGGCGTCGAGGATCTCGTCCTTCGTGCGGAAGTGGTTGTAGAGCGAGGGTCCGCTCACCCCGAGTTCGGCCGCGAGCCGGCGGGTGGAGAGCGCGCCGAGGCCCTCCGCGTCCACGAGCGCGCCCGCCGTCTCGACGATGCGGTCTCGGCTGAGCAGGGGCTTGCGCGGTCGGGCCATGGCGCACATAGTAGGCCCGCGCAGAAAAAACTAGCAGTGGTAATTAATGAGCCGGGCAGCGGCCCGAGTGAGGGGTGCACGGTGGATCTGGCGCTGAGCGAGGAGCAGGAGGCCGTACGGCGGCTCGCCGAGGACTTCGTCGCGCGCGAGGTGACCCCGCACGCCGTGGCGTGGGACCGCGCCGAGGAGGTCGACCGGGCCATCGTGAAGAAGCTCGGTGCCGTCGGCTTCCTCGGGCTCACCATCCCGGAGGAGTACGGCGGCTCGGGCGGCGACCACCTCGCATACTGCCTCGTGACCGAGGAACTCGGGCGCGGCGACTCCTCCGTGCGCGGCATCGTCTCCGTCTCCCTCGGCCTGGTCGCCAAGACCGTCGCCGCGTGGGGCAGCGAGGCACAGAAGCGGGCGTGGCTGCCCCGGCTCGCCTCCGGTGAGGCGCTCGGCTGCTTCGGCCTCACCGAACCCGGCACCGGCTCCGACGCCGGGAACCTCGCCACCAGGGCCGTACGGGACGGGGACGACTACGTCCTCGACGGCACCAAGATGTTCATCACCAACGGCACCTGGGCCGACGTCGTGCTGCTCTTCGCCCGCACCAACGACACCCCCGGCCACAAGGGCGTCTCCGCCTTCCTCGTCCCCGCCGACACCCCCGGCCTCACCCGCCGCCCCGTCCACGGCAAGCTCGGCCTGCGCGGCCAGGCCACCGCCGAGCTCGTCCTCGACGGCGTCCGCGTCCCGGCCGACGCGATGCTCGGCCCGGAGGGCAAGGGCTTCACCGTCGCCATGTCCGCCCTCGCCAAGGGGCGCATGTCGGTCGCCGCGGGCTGCGTCGGCATCGCGCAGGCCGCGCTCGACGCCGCCGTACGGTACGCGGGGGAGCGCGAGCAGTTCGGAAAGCCCATCGCCTCGTACCAGCTCGTCCAGGAACTGATCAGCGACATCGCCGTCGACGTGGACGCCGCCCGGCTGCTGACCTGGCGGGTCGCCGACCTGATCGACCGCGGCCAGGACTTCGCGACCGCCGCCTCCAAGGCGAAGCTGTACGCCTCCGAGGCCGCCGTCCGCGCCGCGAACAACGCCCTCCAGGTCTTCGGCGGCTACGGCTACATCGACGAGTACCCGGTCGGCAAACTGCTCCGCGACGCGCGCGTGATGACCCTCTACGAAGGCACGAGCCAGATCCAGAAGCTCATCATCGGACGGGCGCTGACGGGGGTGTCGGCCTTCTGAACCCCGGCTTCTGAGTACGTCGATGAGTACGCGGACGGATGTGGCACCGGCCACATCCGGCCGATGCTGTCCGGCATGAGCGACACACCGGTCAAGCAGCAGAACACCGCCGCCTACTACACGCAGGCCGTCCTCTCCTTCGGGCTCGCCCTCGCGGCCGTGTCCATCGGGATCTTCCAGCTGGAGGCGAGCGCCTGGGTGCGCGCCTTCCTCGCCGTCTCGGTCCTCTACCTCACGACCTCGGCCTTCACGCTCGCCAAGGTGGTCCGCGACCGCCAGGAGGCCGGGCAGATCGTCAGCCGCGTCGACCAGGCCCGGCTGGAGAAGCTCCTCGCGGAGCACGACCCCTTCCAGAAGCTCTGAGCCGCCGGGACCCGGCCGTCGGCCGTGACCTCCGAGCCGCCGAGCTCTAAGCGCTTGCTCACCCTCGTTGTATGGTGGCGTCCTGACGGGGTCCGAGGAGGAGTGTGGGATGAGCGCGGCGGAGGAGACCCCCGGGGTCGAGGACATGCCCTGGGGCGAGGTCACGCCCGAGGCTGCCCGGCGGCTGCTGGTGGCCGCCGTCGAGGCGTTCGCCGAGCGCGGCTACCACGCCACCACCACCCGGGACATCGCCGGCCGTGCCGGGATGAGCCCGGCCGCGCTCTACATCCACTACAAGACCAAGGAAGAGCTGCTCCACCGGATCAGCAGGATCGGTCACGACAGGGCCCTGGAGATCCTCACGGCCGCGGCCGACGCCGACGGCACGGCCGCCGAGCGCCTCGCCGACGCCGTCCGCTCCTTCGTCCGCTGGCACGCCGAGCGCCACACGACGGCCCGGGTCGTCCAGTACGAACTCGACGCCCTCGGCCCCGAACACCGCGCCGAGATCGTGGAACTGCGCCGCAGGTCGGACGCCGTGGTGCGCCGCGTCATCAACGAGGGCGTGGCGGCGGGCGAGTTCGACGTGCCCGACGTGGCCGGCACGACGGTCGCCGTGCTCTCCCTCTGCATCGACGTCTCGCGCTGGTTCAACACCCAGGGCCGCCGGACGCCCGACGAGGTCGGCGCGCTCTACGCCGACCTCGTCCTGAGGATGGTCGGCGCTCAGAAGTAGTAGCGGGAGACCGACTCGGCGACGCAGACCGGCTTCTCGGCGCCCTCGCGCTCCACCGTCACCGCCGCCGTCACCTGCACGCCGCCGCCCGCCTCCTCGACCTTCGTCAGGACGGCCGTGGCCCGCAGTCGCGAGCCGACCGGCACGGGAGCGGGGAAACGCACCTTCTCCGTGCCGTAGTTGACGCCCATCTTCATGCCCTCGACCGTCAGGAGCTGCGGGACGAACAGCGGCAGCAGCGACAGGGTCAGATAGCCGTGCGCGATGGTCGTCCCGAACGGGCCGGAGGCCGCGCGCTCCGGGTCCACGTGGATCCACTGGTGGTCCCCGGTCGCCTCCGCGAAGAGATCGATCCGCTTCTGGTCGATCTCCAGCCAGTCGCTGTGTCCCAACTGCTCGCCGACCCCCGCGCGCAGCTCCTCGGCGGAGGTGAAGATCCTCGGCTCGGCCATGTTCCTGTTCCCTTCGGTACGGCATACCCAACGGTCGGTATCTAAGCGCTTGCTCAGCATGTGGGGGTGAGGGGGGCGCTGTCAACGGACGGGCGGGGGTGGCCGGTCGACGGACCAGTAGGGTCGCGGGGTGCCGCAGATTCCAGAGAAGATCCACGAACTCACCGTCGGCCAGCTCTCCGCCCGTAGCGGGGCCGCCGTCTCCGCCCTCCACTTCTACGAGGCGAAGGGGCTCATCAGCAGCCGCCGCACCACCGGCAACCAGCGCCGCTACGGCCGCGACACCCTGCGCCGGGTCGCCTTCGTCCGCGCCGCGCAGCGGGTCGGGATCCCGCTGGCCACGATCCGTGAGGCGCTCGCCCAGCTCCCCGAGGAACGCACCCCCACCAACGACGACTGGGCGAAGCTCTCGGCCGCCTGGCGCGCCGAGCTCGACGAGCGCATCACCCAGCTCGGCCGGCTCCGCGACCACCTGACGGACTGCATCGGCTGCGGCTGCCTCTCGCTCGAGACCTGCGTCCTGTCCAACCCCGACGACGTCGTCGGCGAACGCATCGCGGGCTCCCGCCTGCTGCCGGTCCGCCGGCCGGGCCCGGACGCGCCCTAGCTGCCGAGAGCTGTCGTCACGAGCTCGGCGTTGGAGCGTGCCGGGGTGCCGTCCGGCAGCAGCAGGGTGTCCTCGAACCCGATCCGGGCCGCGAGGCCGAGACGGCGGGCGAGCCGCAGCACCGGCCACGCGCCGCCCTCCTCGCCGTGGAGCAGCACCGGGACGCCGGGCGGGAGGACGAGCGCCGCCAGGAGCGAGCGCGCGGCGGCCTCGATCTCGGCCTCTGTCTTCGTCTCCGGGTACGGCACTGCCGCGGCGATCCGCCGTACCCGGGGCGCGAGGGGGGAGCGGGCGAACCGGGCCGGGCCGTCCGTGCCCGACCGCAGCGCGGCCTCGACCCCGACGCCCCGCTGGAGGAGCGCCGCCGCCACCTCCTCGGCGTCCGGCTCGTGCCAGTCCACCGACACGAGGTCGGGCAGCACAGGCCAGGAGTGGATCCGCTCCACCCGGCACCCCGGATCGGTCTCGGCGGCCACCGCCGTCGCGACCCGGACCCTGGCGCCCGCGACGCCGTCCGCGGCCGCGGTACGGGTGCCGACCGCGGCCCGGACCGCGTCCAGGAGCGGGGTGAGCACCCGGGGCGAGAGCGAGGACGCCCCGCACGGCGTACGGGCGTACACGCGCACCTCCCGGGCCCCGGCCGCCACCGCCCGCGCCGCGGACTCCGCGAGCGACTCCGGCGACACCGGGACCGCCGCCGAATCACCGGGCCCGCGCAAGCCGTTGAGACACGCCTGAAGCACCTGAGTCACCTGGGGCACCTGAGACGCCTCAAGCACCTGAAGCCCCCGAGCGCCCGTGGCACCCGAGCCCCCGTGGCACCGGACGTACCAGGCACACCTGACGCACCGGACGCCCCAGCCGCCCCGCTCACGCCGCCGACGCCAGCGACCTGTTCCGTTCCCCGCGGGCGCGGGCCAGCGCCCCCGAGGTGAGCACCGTACGCGGCACGCCCACCCCGCAGTCCCCGCAGACCGGGCCGAGCCACGGCTCGTACGGCTCGGCGGGACCGGCCCACTCGATCCGCGGCCCCGCGCACACCGGGCACCGCTCACCAGGCCCGCGCTCCAGGGCCGTGATCAGCCGCCGCAGCACCTCCGGCAGCGGGTCCGACGGGTGCACCGCGGGATCACCGCACCGCACCACCCCGTTGCCGCCCCAGACCCGGCGGTGCCAGTCGTCGACCGCCCCGAGGCCGCGCAGGCCCTCCTGCTTCTCACGCCGCCGCCGGGCGGCGAACTCCTCCTCGTACGCGAGCCACACGGCCCGCGCCTCCTCCAGCTCGTCGAGCGCGGCGATCAACCGCCCCGGGTCCAGCTCCCGGTCCTCGGGTCCGAACCTGTGCCGCCGGCACAGGTGGTCCCACGTCGCCCGGTGCCCGTACGGCGCGAACCGCTCCAGGCATTTGCGCAGCGAGTACCTGCGCAGCGCCGTGTCGCACCCCGGATCGCGCACCTGTCTCGCGAGACTCCGGAAACCGGCCATCTCCCGCCACCTCCGTCGCTGGTCCTTCCGCGGTATCAGAGGGACGAACGAGCGGCCCGCCGTGTTCCATCGAAATTCGGATGGCAGCCATCACTGGTGCGCGAGAGGCCCCTGACACCCGGCGGAACGCATGCGTCCGCCAAGGCCGCGCAAACCTCTGAGCGGACCCCTGACCAGGCCCTGACCAGGCCCTGACCAGGCGTTCGACCAGGCATCCGCCCAGGCCCTAGCGGCCCGCCCGTGCCGCCGACACCACCACCCGGGCCAGCTCGGGACGGCAGATGTCGCTGTGCGAGAGAACGACCTCCGCCGCGTCCACGCTCACGCACCCCGACGCCGGCACCCCCTCGCGCAGGACCGCCGCCAGGGTCCGTACCACCGTGCCCGGTACCGCCTGGACGCCGTCGTGACCGATCGCGCCCCAGCGCGGATCGCCCGAGCCCAGCAGGCCGGGCGCGGCGGCCCCGAGCGACTCGGAGTCGCGCGCGAGCCGGGACGCCAGCGGGTACATCACCCCGAGTGCCGTGTCGTGCCGCGAGTAGCAGGCCACCAGGGGCCCCCTGACCCGCTCCTGCATGTCCCGCAGCGAGCCGGACCGCCGGGGGTCGTGCGGCAGCCGCCCCGCGAACGCGTAGTGCGAGAAGGCGCCCTGGAGGAGGGTCACGGAGGCGACGGGACGAGCCCCGGAGGGCAGCCCCTTCAGCGCGTGCGCGACGAGCCGGGCGCCCATGCTGTGGCCCACGAGATGGACGCGGAGGCCGGGGGCGGCCCGGGCGACCTCACCGAGCAGGGGCCCGAGCCCGGACTCGCCGACCTGCCCGGCCCGCTTCTTCATCACGTAGTACGTGGCCTGCCGAAGCGCCTCCCGGCCGCCCTTCCAGTACCGCGTGAGGCCCTCCCCGAAGCCCTCCGTCGGTACGGCGCCCCCGCCCCCCTCCAGCGCCTCCGTGAACAAGGCGCAGACCTCCACCGGGTCCGCGACCAGGAACTCCGGCACCGGCTCCCCGGGCCCGGCGGCGCTCTCCCGGTCGCCACCGCCGGACACGTCCGTCAGCTCCCGCAGCAGCGCCCCGAACTCGGCGAACGCGCCCGCGTCCGCCGGTGCCGTGACGAGGAGTTCGGTGATCCGGTCGAGGACCGGTTCCTTCTCCGGGAGGACCGTCACGAGGGCCCGGTAGTCGGGGACCGGCTCGCCGGTGAACATCATCGACGGCCACATCACCCCCGCGTACCCGACCTCGGTCCCGGGGGCGAGCAGGCCGGGGAAGGGAGCGAAGAAGTCGGAGCAGAGGCGGGTGGCGCCGGAGGGCGAGTTGTTCCACCCGTGCGCGAGGACCACCAGGTCGGTGACCCCTCGCCGGGCCAGTGCGGCGAGGGCCGCGGTCTGCCCCGGCGGCCCGTCGCCCTCCTTGTCGAAGCTGATCTCCTGGTACGGCTCCACACTCATCCCGGCCACGGCCCGACCGTCCCTCCACGTCGAGGGGGCCGCGACGCCGGGTGCGCCCGTGCGCGGGCGGCGGCTCCAAGGCCAGCATGCCCGCGCACGGCCCCGTCCAGACGCGCGGCGCGCTGTCAGCGCAGCCGGGCCGCCGTGATCCGGGGGAAGTGGACGAGGAGGTCGTACGCGGTGGAGAGGCGGACCGGGGCGACGGCGCCGGGCCACGGGTACGCGGTCCCGATGCCCCGGGTCGGCCGGTGCGTGCCGAGCCAGTCGCGCGCCGCCGGTGTCGTGCGCCTGAGGTCCAGGTAGAAGGCGCCGGGCGCGACCCGGTCGAGGGTGTGGGCGCTGCTGTCGGGACCGAGCGCGCCGACGGTGAAGGGCCGCAGCGGCTCGCCCGGGGCCTCGGTGTCGTGCGCGTTGAAGGAGCCCTGTCCGAAGGAGGTGCCGACGCTCACGTAGTCCCGGCCGAGGGCGTCCCGGAGGAAGGCGCCCTGGAGCCGCGGGTACTGGTCCGGCTTCGTGGTCTCGTAGCCGACGTGCCCGTTGTGCGCGGAGAGCAGGATCCGGTCGCCGGTCCGCCGCTGCCACCACACGGTGTTCTCGGCCATGACCCGGTCGCGGTAGAGCATCGCCTCGGCGACCCCGGTGTCCGTCAGGATGTCGTGGGCGTACTCGGTGCCGACCTGGGCGATGGATCGCGCGTGCTGGACGGCCCACGCGGCGGCCTCGCGCGCGCGTGCGTCCGTCCCGGGGCGCTGCCGCTCCAGGAGGGCGAGGGCGGTGTTCACCTCGGCGGCCATCCGCTGCCGTTCGGGCCGCGGCTTCTCCATGTACCCCTTCATCCACGCCTCCACCTCGCCGGTGGGGCGCGAGGCCCGGTACAGCTCCTGGAAGCGGGGGAGGAGCGCCGGGTGGACACGGGACACGTACGAGGTCACCTCGTCGAAGACGTTCACGCCCGCGTAGCCGAGGTCGTTGCCCATGAAGCGGACCTGGTGCCCGGGGTGGAGCTGGTTGTGCCGCCGCATCCACTGGAACAGGTCGAGGTACTCCTCGGTGTTCCAGAGGCGGTACGACTCCTGGAACTCGTCCCGCATGATCTTCCGGATGTCGCCGCGGCCGGTGCGCACCCACTCGTCGACGAGCAGTCCGGTCGACCAGTTGGCCTCCAGGGCGAAGGTGGTGAAGCCCCGCCGCTCCACGAGGTGTTCGAAGATCCGGTGCTTGGCGGTGAAGAACTCCGCCGAGCTGTGGGTGGCCTCGCCTATCCCGACGACCTTGGCCGAGCCGATCATCCGGTCGAGCGGGCGAAGATCGGTCAAGGGCTGTGCGGTCCGGGCGAGTTCACGTGCGGGATCGGGCGCGGCCGGGGCCGCGGTGGCGCCGGCGGCGGGCGCCAGGGTGCCGAGACAGGCGGCGAGCAGGAGTCCGACGAGGGGCAGCCGGCGGCGTAAGGAGAAGTTCATGGGGCCAGCGTGGTCGGCGAGACGCCTGGGGAACATCCCGCCCGCACCCGTTCCGACCGGGGGACAGCCCCCGGTCGCCCTCGCCTCACCGGTAGAGCAGGTACTCCTTCCGTACCGCCCGGAACGCCGCCAGGTCGGCCTGCCACGCCCCCACGGTCTCGTCCACGCCCGCGCCGGCGTCGATCATGGTCCGTACCCGGGTCGACCCGGTCAGCTTGTCGATCCAGTGGTCCGCCCGCCAGGCGAAGCCGGACCACGAGCTCCGGGCGGTGACCAGGAGCGCGATCCCGGTCCGTACCGGGTCGAAGGAGTCCCGGTCGTGGACGTGCAGCTGCACCCCGCCCACCGTCTTCCCCTGGAACTTGGAGAAGGTCGGCGCGAAGTACGCCTCACGGAACCGCACCCCGGGCAGACCGAGCGCGTTCGCCGCATCCGCCCACCGCCGGTCGATCCCCTCGGCGCCGAGGAGTTCGAAGGGGCGGGTGGTGCCCCTGCCCTCGGACAGGTTCGTCCCCTCGAAGAGGCAGGTGCCGGAGTACACGAGCGCGGTGTCCGGCGTCGGCATGTTGGGGCTGGGCGGCACCCATGGCAGCCCCGTCGCGTCGAAGAAGTCCGTACGCCGCCACCCCGACATCCGTACCGTCTCCAGGGCGAGGGGCGCGGTCAGGAACTCGCCCTCGAAGAGACGGGCCAGCTCGGCCACCGTCATGCCGTGCGCCTGCGCGATCGGCTCGCGTCCGACGAACGTGGCGAACGCCCGGTCGAGGACCGGGCCGAGGGCCGCCCGCCCGGTCACCGGGTTCGGCCGGTCCAGGACCACGAACCGCTTCCCGGCGAGGGCGGCGGCGGCCATGCAGTCGTACAGCGTCCAGATGTAGGTGTAGAAGCGGGCGCCGACGTCCTGGATGTCGAAGACGACGGTGTCCACCCCGGAGGCGGTGAAGACGTCCGCGAGCGGCTGTCCGCTCTTCAGGTACGTGTCGTAGACGGGCAGTCCGGTCGCCGGGTCGTCGTACCGCCCCTCGGAGCCGCCCGCCTGGGCCGTGCCGCGGAAGCCGTGTTCGGGGCCGAAGACGGCGACCAGGTCCACCCGCTCGTCGGCGTGCATCACGTCCACGATGTGCCGCGCGTCCCGGGTGACGCCGGTCGGATTGGTGACGACGCCGACCCGCTCGCCGTCGAGGAGGGCGTACCCGTCGGCCGCGAGCCGCTCGAACCCGGTGCGTACCCCGTGCCGGCCCGACCGCTCCCCGGCCGCCGAGGCGGGCTCCGAAGCGGTGGCCGCGCCGGCCTGCGAAGCCGATGGCGTGGCCGCCGCAGCGGTGGGCGCGGTGGCCGCCACCGCCCCGAGCGCGCCTCCGGCGGCCAGCAGACTCCGTCGCGACAGGCTCATGCGGAAACCTCCTCGATCGCCGTCCCCGGCCGGGGCGCGTGACATGGGCACGCACGCTAGCGCTCCTGACGCCCCCGGGGAACGAGGCGTGCGGGACCCGCCGGGTCCGGCTCGTCCGTCACCCCCACCCGGTCCCTTCCCTCCCGACATACCGACCGGTTAGTCTGCCGGTCGACAGGTCAGGGTCGTCGTCGCGGAGAGGTGGATCACGCCATGGGTGCGGGTACGAGCGGGAGCACGGACGCGAGCGGGAGCACGGGCGTCGTCCGGGGCGCCGGAGTGGTCGTCACGGGAGCGGGCGGTGGCATCGGCGCCGCCCTCGCCCGCCGGTTCGCCGCCGAAGGGGCCCGGGTCGTCGTCAACGACCTCGACCCCGTCCGCACGAAGGCCGTCGCCGAGGAGATCGGCGCCCTCGCCGTCCCCGGTGACGCCTCCGCCGTCGTCGACGAGGCCCGCGAGGCCCTCGGCGGCACCGTCGACGTCTGGTGCGCCAACGCCGGTCTTTCCTCGCCCGGCGACGCCTTCGCCGACGAGGACGTGTGGGCCGCCGCCTGGGACGTCAACGTCATGGCCCATGTCCGCGCGGCCCGCGCCCTCCTCCCGGAGTGGCTGGAGCGCGGCAGCGGCCGGTTCGTCTGCACCGTCTCCGCCGCCGGACTGCTCACCATGATCGGCGCCGCGCCGTACAGCGTCTCCAAGCACGGCGCGTACGCCTTCGCCGAATGGCTCTCCCTCACCTACCGGCACCGCGGCCTCAAGGTCCACGCCATCTGCCCGCAGGGCGTCCGTACGGACATGCTCACCGCCGCCGGAACGGCCGGCGAACTCGTCCTCGCCCCCACCGCCATCGAGCCCGAGGACGTCGCCGACGCCCTCCTCGACGCCGTCGCGGCCGACCGCTTCCTCGTCCTGCCGCACCCCGAGGTCGCCGGCTACTACCGCAACCGGGCCACCGACCCCGAGCGCTGGCTCTCCACCATGAACCACGTCCAGCAGGCCTGGGAGACGGGCACCCGATAGCCCTCGTCGGCGCGGACCCCGGCGGATGGGAAGATCTACCGGCGGGAACACGTTCCCCATGACCGAAAACGATCACCACGGAAGGCGGCGGAGCATGGCCAGGACGACGGACGGGAGCGGCACCCCCGTCCCCCAGAGGCTCCTCGCCGCCGCCACCCGGCTCTTCGCCGAGCAGGGCTACGACCGCACTTCCGTCCAGGAGATCGTCGAGGCCGCCGGGGTCACCAAGGGCGCCCTCTACCACTACTTCGGCTCCAAGGAGGACCTCCTCCAGGAGGTCTACTCCCGCGTCCTGCGCCTCCAGCAGGAACGCCTCGACGCGTACGCGGACGCCGACGCGCCCATCGAGGACCGGCTGCGCGACGCCGCCGCCGACGTCGTCGTCACCACCATCGAGAACCTCGACGACGCCGCCATCTTCTTCCGCTCCATGCACCACCTCAGCCCGGAGAAGAACAAGCAGGTCCGATCCGAGCGCCGCCGCTACCACGAACGGTTCCGCGCCCTGATCGAGGAGGGTCAGCAGGCCGGGGTGTTCTCCTCGGCGACCCCCGCCGACCTGGTCGTCGACTACCACTTCGGCTCGGTGCACCACCTCTCCACCTGGTACCGCCCGGACGGCCCGCTCACCCCCGAGCAGGTCGCGGGCCACCTCGCCGACCTCCTGCTCAGGGCGCTCCGGCCGTAGGGCCGGACGCGACGGAGGGGCCCACGACCGAACGGTCGTGGGCCCCTCCCTCGTGCAGCCACCGCTACAGGTACTTCTTCAGCTCCCGCCGCGCCAGCGACCGCTGGTGCACCTCGTCCGGCCCGTCCGCGAGCTTCAGCGTGCGCGCCGCCGCCCACAGCTCGGCCAGCGGGAAGTCCTGCGACACCCCGCCCGCCCCGTGCGCCTGCACGGCCTTGTCGATGATGTCGACGACCGCGCGCGGAGTCGCGATCTTGATGGCCTGGATCTCGGTGTGCGCGCCACGGTTGCCGACGGTGTCCATCAGCCAGGCCGTCTTGAGGACGAGGAGCCGCAGCTGCTCGATCGTCACCCGGGCGTCCGCGATCCAGTTCTGCACGACGCCCTGCTGGGCGAGCGTCTTGCCGAAGGCGGTACGGGAGACCGCGCGCCGGCACATCAGCTCGACGGCCCGCTCGGCCATCCCGATGAGCCGCATGCAGTGGTGGATGCGGCCCGGGCCGAGCCGGGCCTGCGCGATGGCGAAGCCGCCGCCCTCCTCGCCGATCAGGTTCGCGGCCGGGACCCGCACCCCGTCGAAGAGCACCTCGGCGTGGCCGCCGTGGGAGTGGTCCTCGTACCCGTACACCCGCATCGCGCGCCGCACCTCGACACCGGGGGTGTCGCGGGGCACGAGGATCATCGACTGCTGGCGGCGCGGGTCGGCGCCGTCGGGGTCGGTCTTGCCCATCACGATGAAGATCGCGCAGTCGGGGTTCATGGCCCCGGAGATGTACCACTTGCGGCCGTCGACGACGTACGAGTCGCCGTCGCGCCGGATCCGCGTCTCGATGTTCGTCGCGTCGGAGGAGGCGACCTCGGGCTCGGTCATCGCGAACGCCGAGCGGATCTCGCCCGCGAGGAGCGGCTCGAGCCACTGCTTCTTCTGCGCCTCGTCGGCGAACTGGGCGAGCAGCTCCATGTTCCCGGTGTCCGGGGCGGCGCAGTTGAGGGCGGTCGGGGCCAGGTGCGGGCTGCGGCCGGTGATCTCGGCGAGCGGCGCGTACTGGAGGTTGGTGAGCCCCGCCCCGTACTCCTCGTCGGGAAGGAAGAGATTCCACAGGCCCTGCCGCCTGGCCTCGGCCTTGAGCTCGTCGACGACCGCCGGGGTGTCCCAGGGGGAGGCGAGCAGGGCGCGCTGCTCCTCGGCGACCACCTCGGCCGGGTACACGTGCTCGTCCATGAAGGCGAGGAGTTTCGCCCGCAGTTCCTCGGTGCGGGCGTCGTACGCGAAGTCCATGACGGATCAGCCTTCCTGGAGGGTGGTGAGGCCGTGCTCGATGAAGACGGGGACGAGGTCGCCGATGCGGTCGAAGCCCGCGCCGACGGTCTGCCCGAGGGTCCAGCGGTAGTGGATGCCCTCCAGGATCACGGCGAGCTTGAACCAGGCGAAGGCCGTGTACCAGGCGAGGGCGGAGGTGTCGCGGCCCGAGCGGGCCGCGTAGCGCTCGACGAGCTCGGCGGCGCTCGGGTGTCCGGGGGCCGTGGCGGTCGTGGAGACGGGGGAGTCCGGCAGGTCGAGCGGCGTGCTGTACATGACGAGCAGACCGAGGTCGGTGAGCGGGTCGCCGAGGGTGGACATCTCCCAGTCGAGGACGGCCCGGATGCGGTCGTCGCCGTCGATGAGGACGTTGTCGAGCCGGTAGTCGCCGTGGATCACCGTGGGCGCCCCGGACGGCGGGAGCGATCGGCCGAGGGCGGCGTGCAGCTCGTCGATCCCGGCGAGTTCACGGCCGCGCGAGGCGTCGAGCTGCTTGCCCCAGCGGCGCAGCTGCCGGTCGAGGAAGCCCTCGGGGCGCCCGAAGTCGCCGAGACCGACGGCGGCCGGGTCCACGGCGTGCAGGTCGACGAGGGTGTCGACCAGGCCGAGGAGGGCGGCGCGGGTGCGCTCGGGGCCGAGCGGGGCGAGTTCACGGGCCGAGCGGTACGGCGTGCCCTCGACGAACTCCATGACGTAGAAGGGCGCCCCGAGCACGGAGTCGTCCTCGCAGAGCAGCAGCGTCTCCGGGACGGGTACGTCCGTGCTGTGCAGGGCGCTGATGACGCGGTGCTCGCGCCGCATGTCGTGGGCGGTGGCGAGGACGTGGCCGAGCGGCGGCCGGCGGACGACCCAGCGCCCGGCGCCGTCGGTCACGACGTACGTCAGGTTCGACCGGCCGCCCTCGATCAGCCGGGCTTCGAGGGGGCCGGACACCAGGCCGGGGCGCTCGCGGTCGAGGAAGCGGCGCAGCTGCTCGGGGTCGAGGCCTGGCGGCGGGGCGGAACTCATACGTACGTACCTCCGGATCGGCTTCGGTCGGCGTTCATGATGACCGACCAGTCGGTATGTCGTCCAGAGGGGGCACGGGAAAGCCCTGCCGGGCTCTGGTGTCGAGTCGTATCCCTGAATAGGGTTCACATATGGATGCGAAGCTGATCGTCGACGAAGTCCGGCTGACCCCGATCCTCATCTCCGACCCGCCTCTCCTCAACGTCCAGGGAGTCCACCAGCCCTACACGCCCCGGCTGGTCGTCGAAGTGATCACCCGGGGAGGGGTCAGCGGCCTCGGGGAGACATACGGCGACAGCGTGTACCTGGACCTCGCCCGGCCGCTGGCCGAAGCGCTCCCGGGCCACCCGGTCACGGACGTGAACGCCCTCTTCGCCCTGGCCGCAGCAGCGGCGCCGGCCGGGGCCGTCCAGGAACCGGACGCGGGCGTCGACGCCGCCGGACTGCGCGGGGTCCGCACCGCCGACAAGCTCCGCCTCTCCGTCGTCTCCGCCTTCGAGACCGCCTGCCTCGACGCACTCGGCAGGACGCTCGGCCTGCCCGTCCATGCCCTGCTCGGCGGCAAGGTCCGCGACACCGTCGAGTACAGCGCCTACCTCTTCTACCGCTGGGCTGCCCACCCGGACGCGGGCGGCCGGGACCTGCCGACGGACGACTGGGGTCCGGCCCTCGACCCCGCCGGAATCGTCGCCCAGGCCCGCCGCTTCGACCGCCTCCACGGCTTCCGTTCCTTCAAGCTCAAGGGCGGGGTGTTCGAGCCCGAGCAGGAGATCGCCGCGATCCGCGCGCTGGCCGAGGCCTTCCCCGGCCGCCCGCTGCGCCTCGACCCCAACGGCGCCTGGTCCGTGGAGACCTCGCTCGCCGTGGCGCGCGAACTCGAGGACGTACTCGAATACCTGGAGGATCCCGCGAGCGGCACCGACGCCATGGCCGGGATCGCCGCCCGCACCGACGTGCCGCTCGCCACCAACATGTGCGTGACCACCTTCGAGGAGGTCCCGGAGGCCTTCGCGAAGGGGGCGGTACGGATCGTCCTGTGCGACCACCATTACTGGGGCGGGCTCGGGCGCACCCGCGAACTGGCCGCGCTCTGCCGGACGTACGGCGTCGGGCTCTCCATGCACTCCAACACCCACCTGGGCATCAGCCTCGCCGCCATGACCCAGGTCGCCGCCACTCTGCCCGCGCTCCATCACGCCTGCGACACCCACTACCCGTGGCAGACCGAGGACGTCGTCACCACCCGCCCCGTCTTCCGCGACGGACACCTCACCGTCTCCGACGCCCCCGGCCTGGGCGTCGACCTCGACCGCACGGCACTCGCCGCCCTCCACCGCCGCTGGCTCGAAGACGACGGCACCCTACGAAACCGCGACGACAGGGCGGCGATGCGACGATCGACCCCGGAATGGCAACAGCGCACGTGGTGACGGGTGCCTCCTGCCCCCCCCGTGTGGGCAATCGTCCCGCAGGGCGGGACGGGTGGGCACACGGGACGGCGCGCCGGCGAGCGCCCCCGCCCCTGGTCCCCGCCGCCCAGAGGCCCCGCACGCCAACAGGACCCCGCACACAGGCCTCGCCGCCGCGCGCTCAAGCGCTACGCGTGACAGGCCACCGGCACCCCACCATTCATCGCCGCCATGTCGCCGAACACCACGGCCGGGTCCAGCGGGCAACCCTCCGGCAGACCCTCGAGCTCCGCGTACGCCCGGTGCAGGTTCGCCACGAGCCGCTCGCTCTCCCGCCACGCGGCGAACTCGCCGAGCTCCGCCCGCCGCGCCGTCTCCAGCGGCGCCGCCCCCCTCGCGTACCCCTCGGCGGCCAGCTCCCGCACCCAGAGCAGATACCGCTCCGTGGTGTCGTACACCGAGGGGTCGGCCACCGGCCCGTGCCCCGGGACGACCGTCGGCGCGTCGAGCGACCGCAGCAGCTCCAGCGCGCGCAGCGACCCGGCGAGCGAACCCATCGGCACGAACGGCGTCCCGCCGTGGAAGACCAGGTCACCGGTGAAGACCACGCCCTGCGCGGGGAGATGCACGATCGAGTCGCCGGTGGTGTGCGCGACGCCCGGGTGGATCAGCCGCACCTCGATGTCCCCGACGTACAGCGTCAGCCGTTCGCGGTAGGTGACGGACGGCGGCAGGATGTCGACCTTGCCGAAGTCGGTCCGCGGCCACAGGAGATGGAGCTGGTGGCCGGCCGCGAGCTGCTCGCTCCGGCAGTTCTCGTGCCCCACGATCCGCGCCTCCGGCAGGAACACCCCGTTGCCGTAGGTGTGGTCGCCGTGGTGGTGGGTGGAGACGACGGTCCCCGGCAGCGGAAGTCCCTCGGCGAGCACCGCCTCGCGCAGCAGCCGCGCCCGCCGCTCGGTGGCGGCGGTGTCGACGAGCAGCGACTCGCGCGCGTCGCCGAGGAAGCCGGCGTTGTTCAGGCACCACCCGCCGTCGGGCTGGACGAAGGCGTGGACCTTCGGAGCGAGCGCGACCACATAGGGATCGGTGGCAGACACAGGAGTTCCCCCGGTTGAGAGCCCGACTGGACAGGCGCAGCCTGCCAGTCGGCCCGAGCCCGGGGGAAGTCGGCACGGCTCAGTGATCGTCCCAGTGGCCGTCGTGGGCCGCGTGCCGGTGCCCGTCGTGCACGTAGTCGACGTGGTTCCCGTGCGTCACCGCCTGGTGTCCGCACTCCGGCCCGTGCTCGTGCGCGTGCCCGTCGTGGGCGACGTGGCCGGACTTCTCGCACTCGTCCCAGTGTCCGGAGTGCTCGCGGTGCAGATGCCCGTCGTGCGCGTAGTCGACGTGGTCCTCGTGGGTCACCGCCGGGTGGCCGCAGTCCGCGCCGTGGGTGTGGGGGTGCGTGGGGTGTTCGCTGTGGAGAACGGTCATGACATGGCCTCTGTGAGGGGTCGGCTGACACACCCCAGGCTAGCCGCGAATGCACTGCTGGTCCCGGTTTGCCCCTCCCGTCCGGCCTGTCCGATCCGCCCAACCTGTCCGGCTCGTGTCGTGCCTGTCTCCCCGGCCCACGGGCCCCGGGTCACCAGATCATCGCCGCCCCGAAGACGGCGAGCGCGATCGTGCACACCGTCGCGAACAGCGCGCCCCGGTGCGAGAGGGGCCGCGGCCTGGCCGCGCTCAGGGACCGGATCCGGCGATGGGCGACGGCCAGGAAACCGATCCACACGAGCGCCGAGAGCGCGAGCCCGGTCAGCCCCACCGCCGTGACGTCGCCGTGGACGGCCAGTTTGACGGCGAGGACCGCCACCACCGTGCACGACAGGGTCGTACGCCGCCACGCGAGCCGCGTCCGCTCCGGCTGAAGCCCGGGATCACGTGCCTCGGCCGCCCCGGCCCCGGGATCACGCGCCTCGGCCGCCCCCGCCCCGGGATCACGTGCCTCAGCCCCGCCCCCCGGATCGGAGCCCTCCGTCACCGCCCCGTCCAGCCGAAGACCACGACCACCACCATCGTGAGCGCCACCACCGCCACGGCGAGGCTCAGCAACGCCGGGAACCGGGACCCGGGCAGATCCTCGCCGCGCCGCATCGCCCGCTCGCAGCGCACCCAGTGGTTCACCGCCCGCAGCGCGCACAGGACCCCGGCCGCGAGCAGCGCGAGCGCCAGCCCGACCCGCACGCCCCAGCGCAGGTCCGGCAGGAACTGGTCCACGGCGAACCCGCCGCCGACCAGGGCGAGCGCGGTCCGGATCCAGGCGAGGAAGGTCCGCTCGTTGGCGAGGGAGAAGCGGTAGTCGGGGGTCTCTCCCTCGTCCCGGATCCGCTGCGGGGCGAACCACAGCCGCAGGCTCTGTACGAAGTCGCTCACACGTGCACCCTAACGGCCGGCCCCGCGCCCGCCGCCCGCCCCACGGTCCCGCAGCCGCTCATACGCGTCGAGCCCGTCCGGCACCCACTCCCAGGTGCCGAGCCGCTCGGCCAGTTCCCCGTCGGTGAGGAAGCCGTGCCAGGCGACCTCCTCCACCTGAGGGTGGACGGGCAGCTCGCAGCGGACCTCGTACACCGCCGACCACCACTTCCCGGCCACGCCCTCGGAGTCGTACAGGAAACGCATGACCGGCTCGGGCCGGGGCAGCCCGGAGACCCCCAGCTCCTCCTCCGCCTCCCGCAGCGCGGCCTCGTCGTAGGACTCGCCCGCGCCGACGACCCCGCCGACGAACATGTCGTACAGGGAGGGGAAGACCAGCTTCGTCGGGGTCCTGCGATGGACGAAGATTCGGCCCTCGGCGTCCCTGACCCGGACGAAGACGCAACGGTGGATCAGGCCTCGCGCGTACACCTCACCGCGCGGGGCCTGTCCGATCACCCGGTCGTGCTCGTCGACGACATCGAGAATCTCCTCAGCGGCGCTCATGCCCCCATCCAAGCAAAAGCGCCGACGGGCCTCACTGCCCCATGACGTACTTGACCGTCGGGCCGGTGGTCCAGCCGCCGTCGACGGCGAGTTCGGCGCCGGTCACGTACGAGGCGGCGTCCGAGAGCAGGAAGACGACCGCGCCCGCGATCTCGTCGGCCTCGCCGACCCGGCCCATCGGCGTGTTCGGGTACTTGCCCTCGCCGCGTTCGATGCCGACGGAGGCCGTCATCGGGGTGTACGTCATGCCCGGGTGGACGGAGTTGACGCGGATGCCCGCCGTTCCGAGCTCCACCGCGCCGATCTTCGTCAGCCCCCGCACACCCCACTTCGCGGCGCCGTATCCGGCGGTCAGGGCCAGGCCCATCAGGCCGGCGGCCGAGGAGATGTTGACGATCGAGCCGCCGCCCGCCTCCCTCATCGCCGGTATCGCGGCCTTCATGCCGATGAAGACGCCGGTCAGGTTGATGTCGAGGACCTTGCGGAAGCGCTCGACGGACTCGCTCTCCAGGAAGCCGCCGGTCGAGATCCCCGCGTTGTTGACCAGGCCGTGCAGCCCGCCGAACTCCGCCACGGCGTACGCGACGGCCGCCGCCCACTCCTCCTCGGAGGTCACGTCGTGGTGGAGGAAGCGGGCCCGCTCGCCGAGCGCGTCCGCGGTCGCCCTGCCCTCCTCGTCCAGGACGTCGGTGATCACGACGTTCGCGCCCGCCGCCACCGCCTGCCGGGCGGCCTCGGCCCCCAGGCCGCGGGCGCCGCCGGTGATGAGCACGGTCCTGCCGGTGAGGTCGTTCATGGAAGATCCTTTCGGGGAAGGGGAGGTGCCTGCTCCGGCTGCGCGGCACGCAGCAGGGCGGTGGTGGTCTCGACCAGATCGGCGAGGAAGAGCGCCTCGCCGGTGAGGGGTTCCGTGCCGTCGAGGTACTGCCGGGCCCGGTCCGCCATCGCCGCGCCCACCACGGTCAGCGCCAGGTCGAGACGCTCCAGGAGCAGGGGCTCCGGCAGCCCGTCGACGGCCAGGCGGTCCGTGATCCGCTCGATCAGACGCCAGTAGCCGGTGCCGGCGAGCGTGGGATGGGGGGTGCGGGCGCGCACACCGCTCTCATGGCTGAGCTGCGCGGAGATCCGCAGACAGCGCCGCCCCGACTCGGTGCCCAGCTCGCTCGCCTCCGCCGTGACGAGGGCCGTGACCAGGGCGCGCAGCTCGTCGGGGGCCGCCGCGAGCAGCGGGGCGAGCACACTCTCCGTACGCGCCTGGCGGCCTCTCATCACCGCGTCGAGCAGCCCGGCCCGGGAGCCGAAGTGGTACTGCACGGCAGAGGGGTTGGCCTGCCCGGCGCGGCCCACGATGTCCCGCAGCTGCGCCCCGAGCACGCCCTGGGCGGCGAAGAGTTCCTCCGCCGCACGGATCAGCTTCTCCCGGGTCTCGGGCCCCGATGTTCTCGCCATGGACTCATATTAATGCCGGACATTAGAAAACGGGAAGGGTCGCCGATCGGTGAAACGGTTGACTCGATACATTCGTGTATCCAAGATGCGGTCCATGTCCTACGACGCTGATGTGATCGTGATCGGGGCCGGCCTCGCCGGGCTCGTCGCCACCGCCGAGCTGGTCGCCGCCGGCCGCACCGTGATCCTGCTCGACCAGGAACCCGAACAGTCCCTCGGCGGCCAGGCCCACTGGTCCTTCGGCGGGCTCTTCCTCGTCGACTCGCCCGAGCAGCGCAGGATGCGCGTCAAGGACAGCCACGCCCTCGCCCTCCAGGACTGGTACGGCACCGCGGGCTTCGACCGGACCGAGGACCACTGGCCGAGGAAGTGGGCCGAGGCGTACGTCGACTTCGCCGCCGGAGAGAAGCGCTCCTGGCTCCACGCGCGCGGGGTGCGCTTCTTCCCCGTCGTCGGCTGGGCCGAGCGCGGCGGCTACGACGCCAACGGCCACGGCAACTCCGTACCCCGCTTCCACATCACCTGGGGTACGGGCCCCGGCCTCGTCGCCCCCTTCGAGCGCACGGTCCGCGAGGGCGTCGCCCGGGGCCTCGTCCAGTTCCGCTTCCGCCACCGGGTCACCGCCCTCGGCCGCACCGCCGGAGCCGTCGACACCGTCACCGGCGAGATCCTGGAACCCTCCACCGCCGCCCGGGGCACCGCCAGCACCCGCACCACCACCGGCACCTTCGAACTCCGCGCCCAGGCCGTGATCGTCACCTCCGGCGGCATCGGCGGCAACCACGACCTGGTCCGCGCCCAGTGGCCCGAACGCCTCGGCACCCCGCCCGCCCGGATGCTCTCCGGCGTGCCCGCCCACGTCGACGGCCTGATGCTCGGCGTCGCCGAGAAGGCCGGCGCCCGGCACATCAACCGCGACCGCATGTGGCACTACACCGAGGGCATCGAGAACTGGAACCCCATCTGGGCCCGGCACGGCATCCGCATCCTGCCCGGACCGTCCAGCCTCTGGCTCGACGCCACCGGCAAGCGGCTGCCCGTCCCCCTGTTCCCCGGCTTCGACACCCTCGGCACCCTCGAACACATCACGCGGACCGGCCACGACCACACCTGGTTCGTCCTCGACAAGAGGATCATCGGCAAGGAGTTCGCCCTCTCCGGCTCCGAACAGAACCCCGACCTCACCGGCAAGTCCGTCCGGGACGTCCTCGGCCGCGCCCGCGCCGACGTGCCGGGCCCGGTCCAGGCGTTCATGGACAAGGGCGTCGACTTCGTCGTCGAGAACGACCTCCCGGCCCTCGTCCGGGGCATGAACGCGCTCACCGACGAGCCCCTCATCGACGAGGCGGCCCTCCGCCGCGAGATCACCGCCCGCGACCGCGAGATCGCCAACCCCTTCACCAAGGACCTCCAGATCACGGCGATCCGAGGCGCCCGCAAGTACCTGGGCGACAAGCTCATCCGCACGGCCGCCCCGCACCGCATCCTCGACCCCAAGGCGGGCCCGCTCATCGCCGTCCGCCTCAACATCCTCACCCGCAAGTCCCTCGGCGGCCTGGAGACCGACCTCGACTCCCGCGTCCTGACGGAGGACGGCGAACCCCTGGAGGGCGTGTACGCGGCCGGCGAGGCGGCCGGCTTCGGCGGCGGCGGAGTCCACGGCTACCGCTCCCTGGAAGGCACCTTCCTCGGCGGCTGCATCTTCTCGGGCCGCGCGGCGGGCAGGGCGGCGGCGAGGGCGGTCGGCTGACGCGAGGCCCCGGACCGGGGCAAGATGACGGCGTGACAAAACGTGTACTGCTGATACTCGTCGGCGGCGTCGTGGCCCTCGGCGGCCTGGCGGCCTTCCTCGTCCTCCAGGGCCTGGACGCCGCCGACAAGTGGAGCAGCGTCCTGAGCCTGTTCTTCACGATCGCGGGCTGCGCGCTGACCCTGGTGGGCCTGCTCAACCGCCCCTCCGCGCAGTCGGCGGACCAGACCGTGACCGGGGGATCGCTGCACCAGATCAGGAACGTCACCGGCGACGTGGTGATCGGGACCGGCGGCGCCACGACCGCCCCTCCGACCGCCTCCACCCCTGCCGAGGGGCAGGGCGCCGGGACGCAGTCGGCCCACGGAGCCCGGACGGCGGGGGACCTGCACCAGATCGACGGGGTGGGCGGCTCGGTCCGCATCGAAGCACCGCCGTCCGCCACGCCGTGAGGGGCTTCTTCCAGCGCCGGAAGGCGGCGCAGACGGCGTCGGGAGCCACGGTCCAAGGCCCCCTCACCCAGATCAGCGGCGTACAGGGCGATGTCCACGTCACGCTCGCATCGGTCCCACCCCAGCACGGATCACCGGAGATCGAGGCGGCCCGAGAGGCCTACGCCACCCGCGTCCGCCAGCGCTACGGCCGCCTCGACCTGGAGGTCCTCACCCCGCTCCGGGAGCAGGACGAGCGCCCGGTCCTGCGGCTGCGGGACGTCTTCGTCCCCCAGTCCGTACGGGCCGACCCGCCGCCCGTCGAACTTCCCCAGGAGCTGCTGCGCCGTCTCATGGACCCCGCGGAGGCCGAGCTCCACGACCTGCCGCCCGGCATCGACCGGGAGACGGTCGACCGGGTCCGCCGCGCGTACCAGGAGCGGCCACCGCTGCCCGTACTCGACGTCCTGACCACGCCCAAGCACGACCGTGTCGTCCTGCTCGGCCACCCGGGCTCCGGCAAGTCCACCCTGGCCCGCTACCTGGCACTCGTCCTCACCTCCCCCGAACCCCCGCCGGGCCTCGACGCACTGCACGGCAGCCTCCCGCTCATCGTCGAACTCCGGGAGTACGCACAACCCGCCTGGCGCGAGCGGACCTTCGAGGACTTCCTCGCCCACCAGTACGCGACGGAGGGACTCGGGCTGCCGCCGGAGACGCTGACCGCGCTCCTCGCGGGGGAGGGTCCGTACACCGCCCTCGTGATCTTCGACGGCCTCGACGAACTCTTCGAGAAGGACATCAGGGACGCGGTCACCCGCCGGATCGCGGGCTTCGCCGCCCGCCACCCCCGGGCCCGGATCGTCGTCACCTCACGCGGCTACGGCTACCAGCGGGCCGTCCTGGACGGCGCGGGGTTCACCAACTTCATGCTCCAGGAACTCGACCGGGAGCAGATCGGCGCGTTCGCGGGACAGTGGTTCGCGCTCGCGTGCCCGGACGACCCGGATCAGGCCCGGAAACTGATCGAACGCGTCACGACGGCCGTCGACGCGTCCACCTCCGTCCGGGAACTCGCGGGCAACCCGCTGATCCTCACGATCCTGGCGATCATCGGCCGCCGCCGTGAACTCCCGCGCGACCGGCGTACGGTGTACGAGCACGCGGTCGAGGTCCTGGTGGAGCACTGGGACCCCAGCAAGTACCTCAGGGACCGTCAGGTCGAGGAACACCTCCCGTACCTCGGCCCCGAGGACAAACGCGAACTCCTGCGCCTCATCGCCCGCCAGATGCAGGAGGGCCACGGCGGCATCTCCGGCAACCACATCGCGGGCCCGGACCTCCTCAGGAGCTTCGAGGAGTACCTGAAGGACCGCTACGCCCTCCCGCCGGACCGCGCGGCGACGGCGGCCCGCGTGATGCTCGACCAGTTCCGCCACCGCAACTTCATCCTCAGCCGCTACGGCGGCGAGATCTACGGCTTCGTCCACCGCACGTTCCTGGAGTACCTGGCGGCGACGGACCTGGCCCACCGCTTCCACCACGAACGAACCCTGTCGGAGGAGGACCTCCAGGAGCTCTTCGCGACGAAGGTCCACGACCCGACGTGGCACGAGATCCTGCTGTTGCTGGTGGGGCTGCTCGACGAGCGCTTCGTGGCGGGGGTGATCGACCGGCTGCTGGCGCCGAAGCTCATCGAGACACCGGTGGGAGACCGTACGGACGGGGCCTTCGCCGGAGTGGCCTTCGTCGCCCGCTGCCTGGCGGAGACCCGCCGCATCGGGGCATTGGCCCCGCAGAGCAGGGCACTGGTGCGGCGGACGATCCGGCTGTTCGAGTTCACCCGAGAGCTGGGCGTCGCCACCTTCCATCCCTCCGAGCACGTGAAGTCCCTGGGGCCGACGCTGACGTCTCTCGGCGCCGACTGGGCGGGCCGGGACGACTATCTGCGGTGGTGCGAGTCGTGGACCCGAGGGGACCGGGAGGATTGGCTGGTGCTGGACGGCTCCATCAGCCGGCTCGCCATGCGGATCCACCTGTTCCTGCACGGTGGTGGGGAGCCGCCCAGCACCGAACTCCTCGCCGACACAGCCCTGACCGGATCCGGCAGGGCGGCGCGGCTCAGTGCGGCGGGCCTGCTCATGGACAGGGCGGGCCGTGACACGGCGTCGGGGGAGCGGCTGGCGCACTGCCTTCGGCAGGAACCGAGTGCCGCGATGAGGGCGGCGCTCATGAGACGCCTGAAGTACAGCGAGGACGCCGCCCCCGACTGGGTGGCCCGGCTCGCCGTGGAGCGGCTCGGTGACGCGGACACGGATGTGCGCGAAGCGGCGCTCGAATGTCTGGAGCGTCACCGGATCGCCACGCCGGAAGCCCGGGTCGCGCTCGACGGGTTGCGCGACGATCCCCACCTGCGTGACCCGGTCGTACGGGCGCTCGCCCTGCACGCCGAGGACGGAACAGAAGCGGTCGAGCTGCTGCGGTCCGCGCTGGAGGACGTCGATCCCGTGCTCCGCGGTACGGCACTGACCGCCGTGGTGACGAGGACCGGCGACGAGCCGGCGGTCCGTGCGCTCGTCCAGGACCTGCTGAGGAAGGACGGCAGCCCCGAGGTGGTGTCCGCCGCGATCGACGCCGTACGGGAGATCGGGTCGGACGAGCCGGGCACGCACGCGCACCTCTGTGAGCTGACCCGGCACGAGCACCTCTCCGTGCGCTGGGCCGCCCTCCGCTGCCTGGCCGAGGCGGGGATCCCGGACGGGCCGTTGGCAGACCTGTTCACTGATCGGCTGACGTGCGACGAGTTCGGCTGGATCCGTCAGTACGGCTTGGATCTCCTGGTGGCACACGGCGAGAACGAGGTGGCGGTCCGGGACTTCCTCTTCGACCGGGGTCGGAACGACGTGAGTCCGGAGGTCCGCGCCCAGGCTCTGATGTGGCTCGAGTCCCTGGATCACGAGGGGGCGCACGGCCTGGCCGTCGACCTTGCGCGGAACCACCCCGACGCGGACGTGCGCGTCGCGGTGGTCGGACACTTGATGACCGAGGACGACGACGGCGTGGAGGCGGTGCGCCTGGCCCACGACCTCGCCGTGCGGGACGAGGCGGGTGAGGTACGGGCCACCGTCCTGGGGTACCTCCTGGAGTGCGCCGGCGGCCCTGAGCTGGCGGCCCTGGCCCAGGACCGTGTCGCCCACGACCCCGACCCCTCGGTCCGGCTCACCGCCTTCCGGGTCCTCGCGGACCTCCGCCGCGACGACCCCGAGCTCCTTCCCCTCCTCCGCCGGGCAGCCGCGACCGACGACCACCGGGAGATCCGAGAACTCGCGCAGCGCCTCCTCACGGTCCTCGCCCCTCAGCCCTCCTGAATCAACTCCACCACCCTGAACCGCTCCACCACCACCATCGTCGAGTCGTCCACCGTGAACCCGGGGTCCCCCAACCCCTCCCGCATCTCCGCGCTGTGCCAGAAGCGCTCGTGCGCCTCCCGCCAGTCCGCGACCGACAGGAAGCCCTCGCCCTCGTCGAGCGCGAGCCGCAGGTCCGCCTCGCCCAGGGGCAGGACCTGGACCTCCGTCACCTCGACGACCGCGACCTCGCGGCCGTCGGAGTCGATGAGCGCCGAGCGTTCGCCGGGCTCCGGCAGTTCCTCGTTCTCGATCTCGTACTCCACGAGGAGGCCCGTCGTGGCGACCTTCTCGCCGGAGAGGACCGCGGCGACGAGCCGGTCCCGCAGCGGACCCGGGAAGGCGAGGAGGAAGGGCTTGAGCGCGTGAGGGCCGGTCATGGCCGACAGTCTGTCAGCCACGACCGGCCCGCACGGGTGTACGCACCGTTCAGGTCACAACACCAGCGACAGCAGCAGCACGAACACGATGCCGACGACCGAGATGATCGTCTCCATGACCGACCAGGTCTTGATGGTCTGGCCGACGCTCATGCCGAAGTACTCCTTCACCAGCCAGAACCCGGCGTCGTTCACGTGGCTGAAGAAGAGCGAACCCGCGCCGATCGCGAGCACGAGCAGCGCCGTCTCGCTCGTCGACATGCCCGCCGCCAGCGGAGCGACAAGCCCGGCCGCCGAGATCGTCGCCACCGTCGCCGAGCCCGTCGCGAGCCGGATCGCGACCGCGATCAGCCAGGCGAGGAGGAGCGCCGGGATCGACCAGTCCTTGGAGAAGTCCAGGATCATCTGGCCGACGCCGATGTCGATGAGGGTCTGCTTGAAGCCGCCGCCCGCGCCGACGATGAGCAGCACGCCGGCGATCGGGGCGAGGGACTTCTCGACGGTCGAGGAGAGCCGTTCCTTGGTGAAGCCGGCCGCGCGGCCCAGCGTGAACAGGGCCACTATGACGGCGGCGAGCAGCGCGATCAGGGGCGAGCCGATGACGTCGGTGACCTTCTGGACACCGTTCTCCGGGTCGTCCACGACGATGTCGACGAGCGCCTTGACCAGCATCAGGACGACCGGCAGCAGCACGGTCGCGACGGTGACGCCGAAACCGGGGCGCTTCTCCAGGTCCTCGGAGGGCCGGGCGGGGATCATGTGCTCCGGGGCCGGGATGTCGACCCAGCGGGCCGCGTACCGGGAGAAGAGCGGACCGGCGATGATCACGGTCGGGACGGCGACGACGAGACCGAGCGCGAGGGTGACACCCAGGTTGGCGCCGACCGCGTCGATCGCGACGAGCGGGCCGGGGTGCGGCGGGATCAGCCCGTGCATGACCGACAGACCGGCGAGGGCCGGGATGCCGATCCGCATCAGGGAGTAGTTGCCCCGCTTGGCGACCATGAGGACCACCGGGATCAGCAGCACGATGCCGACCTCGAAGAACAGCGGCAGGCCGATCACGGAGGCGATCAGGACCATCGCCCAGGGCATGGCCCTGCCGCTGGCCCTGGCCAGGATCGTGTCGACGATCTGGTCGGCGCCGCCCGAGTCGGCGAGGAGCTTGCCGAGGATCGCGCCGAGGGCGATCAGCACGCCCACACCGGCGACGGTGCTGCCGAGCCCGGCGGTGAACGACTTGATGGCGTCGGCGAGCGGCGCCCCGGCGAACGCGCCGAGCGCGAGCGAGCCGATGGTCAGCGCCAGGAACGCGTGCAGCTTGAACTTGGTGATGAGCAGGACGATGACGGCGATGCCGGCGAGCACGGCGATCCCGAGCTGGGCGTTGCCTGCCGAGGTGATCGGTTCGGCGGCGTCCGCTGCCAGGATCTCGACGCTGAGACTGGTCACGGTGGAGTCCTTCGTACGAGCGGGGGAAGGGGACGGGGTACGGGAGTCAGCGGACGGCGAGGCCGCGCAGCGCGACGACGGCCCGGGCGGCGATGTCCTCGGGGGTGCCGGAGACGTCGACGGCGACACCGGCCTCGTCGTCCTGCAACGGCTGCAGGGTGACGAACTGGGAGTCGAGGAGCGCCGTCGGCATGAAGTGCCCCTCGCGGGAGCCCATGCGCCGCTCGATGAGCTCCCGGTCGCCGGTCAGATGGAGGAAGACGACACCGGGCGCCGCCGCACGCAGCCGGTCCCGGTAGACCCGCTTGAGGGCGGAGCTGCTCACCACGCCGCCGAGTCCGGCCCTGCTGTGCGCCCAGGCGCCGATCGCGTCGAGCCAGGGGCCCCGGTCCTCGTCGTCCAGGGGGACGCCGGCCGACATCTTGGCCACGTTGGCCGGAGGGTGGAAGTCGTCGCCCTCCGCGTAGGGGAGGCCGAGGGCTTCGGCGACCAGCGGGCCGATCGTGGTCTTGCCGGTCCCGGCGACGCCCATCACGACGACGACTGTCCTCGTCCTGGGCTGGGGGGTGGTGCTCATGGGTGGTGCCTCGCTGTCTTCTTCGACATCGATCCGTCGCGCCCATGAAACCCATTGGGTACGACGTATTCAAGAGACTGTGACATAAAAGTAGTACTTTTAATTCCCGATGTGATCACCCGGCCGGGCCCGCATAGGCTTGCCACCATGACGACACCGGCCCAGGGGCTTCACTCGCACGTCCTCGCCACCCTGGGTCTCGCGATCACCGCCGGGGAGTACCCACCCGGCACCGTGCTGCGCACCGACGAGGTCGCCCAGCGCTTCGACGTCTCCCGGACCGTGGTCCGCGAGGTCGTCCGCGTCCTGGAGTCCATGCATCTCGTCGAGTCCCGCCGCCGCGTCGGCGTGACCGTCCTCCCCACCCCCAGCTGGAACGTCTACGACCCCCAGGTCATCCGCTGGCGCCTGGCCGGCGCCGACCGCCCCCGCCAGCTCCGCTCGCTCACCGTCCTGCGCTCGGCCGTCGAACCCGTCGCCGCCGGCCTCGCCGCCGAGAACGCCACCCCGGACCAGTGCCGCGAGCTCACCGAACACGCCCTGGGCATGGTCGCCACCTCGCGCGGCCGACGTCTGGAGGAGTACCTCGTCCACGACGTCGCCTTCCACCGGGTCGTGCTCGACGCCTCGGGCAACGAGATGTTCGCCCGCCTCGGTGACGTCGTCGCCGAGGTCCTCACCGGCCGCACCCACCACCACGTGATGTTCGAGGACCCCGACCCGGCGGCCGTCACCCTCCACGTCCAGGTCGCCGAGGCCGTACGGGAGCGGGACGCGGCCCGCGCCGAGGAGCTCACCCGCCAGATCGCGGTCGGAGCCCTCCATGAACTGGACGTCCTGGCTCCGTGAGACGTCGTAAGGCGCCGGTCAGGCACCCGTAAGGCGCGCGTAAAGCTCTGAACTAGCTCAAATATGGGCGTTCAGTGACATGCGCCACAGTCAGGTGGCACCCCTTGCCGTGAGGATGTCCGCTGGCCGTGCCGGGAGACCCCCACGAGGCACGGCCGGGTCCGCACAGCCCCCTCACGAAGGCGAACAACTCCATGAGTGACCGCGTCATCGCGGCCGACCCGCTGTCCGCCCCTCCGGCGAACCCGGCCGCCCCCCACGTCGACGCCGGCGACGCCGGATACCGCAAGGACCTCAAGTCCCGGCACATCAACATGATCGCCATCGGCGGCGCCATCGGCACCGGCCTCTTCCTGGGCGCCGGCGGCCGGATGTCCCAGGCCGGCCCCTCCCTCTTCATCGCCTACGCGGTCTGCGGCGTCTTCGCCTTCTTCGTGGTGCGGGCCCTCGGCGAGCTGGTCCTGTACCGCCCCTCCTCCGGCGCCTTCGTCTCCTACGCCCGTGAGTTCATGGGCGAGAAGGGCGCCTACACGGCCGGCTGGCTGTACTTCCTCAACTGGTCGACCACCGCCGTCGCCGACATCACCGCGGCCGCCACCTACGCCCACTTCTGGGCGATGTTCAGCGACGTCCCGCAGTGGATCCTCGCCCTGATCGCCCTCGCGGTCGTCCTCGCCGCCAACCTCATCTCCGTGAAGTACTTCGGCGAGATGGAGTTCTGGTTCGCGATCGTCAAGGTCGGCGCCCTGGTCGCCTTCATGCTCATCGGCATCTTCCTCATCGTGACCTCGCACGACGTCGGCGGCCACACCCCGGGCCTCGCCAACATCAGCGACAACGGCGGCATCTTCCCCAACGGCATGATGCCGATGCTGCTGCTCATCCAGGGCGTCGTCTTCGCCTACGCCTCCGTCGAGCTGTGCGGCGTCGCCGCCGGCGAGACCGAGAACCCCGAGAAGATCATGCCGAAGGCGATCAACTCGATCATGTGGCGCGTGGGGCTCTTCTACGTCGGCTCCGTCGTCCTGCTCGCGCTGATCCTCCCGTACACCGCGTACTCCGGAGACCAGAGCCCCTTCGTCACCGTCTTCGACAAGCTGGGCGTCCCCGGCGCCGCCGGCGTGATGAACCTGGTCGTCCTCACGGCCGCGCTCTCCAGCCTCAACTCGGGCCTCTACTCCACCGGCCGCATCCTGCGCTCCATGTCGCTCTCCGGCTCCGCGCCGAAGTTCACCGGCGTCATGAACAAGGGCGGCGTCCCCTACGGCGGCATCCTGCTCACCGCCGCCTTCGGCGTCATGGGCGTCGCGCTCAACTACGTGATGCCCGGCGAGGCCTTCGAACTGGTCCTCAACTTCGCCTCCATCGGCATCATCGGCACCTGGGCCATGATCATGGTCTGCTCGCTGCTGTTCTGGCGCAACGCCGAGCAGGGCAAGCTCACCCGCCCCGGCTACAACCTGCCCTGGGCCCCGTACACCCAGATCGTGACCCTCGTCTTCCTCGGCTCCGTCCTCGTCCTCATGTGGATGGACGGCGGCATCAGCCGCACCACCGTCAACTGCCTGCCGCTCATCGCGGCGGCCCTGGTCGGCGGCTGGTTCCTCGTCCGCAAGCGCGTCCGTACGACCGCCGCGGCGAACCGCGACTGACGACCTCCCCCCACGGGATACGGCGAGACCCCCGCAGGCACGGCCTGCGGGGGTCTCGCCTTTTGTCAGGAGATAGTGGTACGCAAGAGCCTTACAAGATCCGGTCGGAGGAAGGGAAGGTCGCGATGCCACAGCACGTCCAGGGGGTCATCGCCCCCGGCAGGAACGAACCGGTACGGGTCGAGACGATCGTCATCCCCGACCCCGGCCCCGGCGAGGCCGTCGTGAAGATCCAGGCCTGCGGCGTCTGCCACACCGACCTCCACTACAAACAGGGCGCCATCAACGACGAGTTCCCCTTCCTCCTCGGCCACGAGGCCGCCGGAATCGTCGAGTCCGTCGGCGAGGGCGTCACCGACGTGACCCCCGGCGACTTCGTGATCCTCAACTGGCGTGCGGTGTGCGGTACCTGCCGCGCCTGCCTGCGCGGCCGCCCCTGGTACTGCTTCGACACCCACAACGCCAAGCAGCGGATGACCCTGCTCGACGGTACGGAACTCTCCCCGGCCCTCGGCATCGGCGCCTTCGCCGAGAAGACCCTCGTCGCCTCCGGCCAGTGCACCAAGGTCGACCCCGCCGTCGCCCCCGAGGTCGCGGGCCTCCTCGGCTGCGGCGTCATGGCCGGCATCGGCGCCGCCCTCAACACCGGGAACGTCGGCCGCGGCGACACCGTCGCCGTCATCGGCTGCGGCGGCGTCGGCGACGCGGCGATCGTCGGCTCCCGCCTCGCCGGAGCCGCGAAGATCATCGCCGTCGACATCGACGACCGGAAGCTGGAGACCGCGAGGAGGATGGGCGCCACCCACACCGTCGACTCCCGCTCCGCCGACCCCGTCGAGGCGATCCGCGAACTCACCGGAGGCTTCGGCGCCGACGTCGTCATCGAGGCCGTCGGCCGCCCCGAGACGTACCGGCAGGCCTTCTACGCCCGCGACCTCGCCGGCACCGTCGTCCTCGTCGGCGTCCCCACCCCCGAGATGAAGCTCGAACTCCCGCTCCTCGACGTCTTCGGCCGCGGCGGCGCCCTCAAGTCCTCCTGGTACGGCGACTGCCTGCCCTCCCGCGACTTCCCCCTGCTCGTCGACCTGCACCAGCAGGGCCGCATCGACCTCGCCGCCTTCGTCACCGAGACCATCGGCCTCGACGACGTCGAGAAGGCCTTCGCCCGCATGCACGAGGGCGACGTCCTCCGCTCGGTGGTGGTGCTGTGATGGCCGCCCGCATCGACCACCTCGTCACCTCCGGCACCTTCAGCCTCGACGGCGGCACCTGGGACGTCGACAACAACGTCTGGATCGTCGGAGACGACACCGAGGCCATCGTCATCGACGCCGCCCACGACGCCCGCGCGATCCTCGCCGCGCTCGACGGCCGGACGCTGCGCGCCATCGTCTGCACCCACGCCCACGACGACCACATCGACGCGGCCCCCGCGCTCGCCGCCGCCACCGGCGCCCGCATCCTGCTCCACCCCGCCGACCAGCCGCTGTGGAAGCGGACCCACCCCGACCACAGCCCGGACGGCGACCTCGCCGACGGCCAGGTCCTCACCATCGCCGGCATCGACCTCACGGTCCTCCACACCCCGGGTCACGCCCCCGGAGCGGTCTCCCTGTACGCCCCCGAGCTCGGCACGGTCTTCACGGGCGACACCCTCTTCCAGGGCGGCCCCGGCGCCACCGGCCGGTCCTTCTCGGACTTCCCGACGATCATCGACTCGATCCGCGGGAAGCTCCTCACCCTGCCCCCGGAGACGGTGGTACGGACCGGGCACGGCGACCCGACGACGATCGGCGCCGAGGCACCGCACCTGGAGGAGTGGATCAACCGAGGGCACTGAGAGCCAGCCGGCTCTCGAAGCGCATCCCGCGGCCCGTGACCGGGTCGGTGAACTCCAGCGTCCGCGCGAGCAGTTGCAGCGGACGCGAGAAGTCCTCCGGCCCGTCCTCACGGACCACCGGATAGATCGGATCGTGCAGGATCGGCAGCCCGAGCGCGTTCATGTGCACCCGCAGCTGATGCGTCCGCCCGGTCTCCGGCACCAGCCGGTACCGGCCGAGCCCGCCCCGCCGCTCCAGGAGCGCGATCCGGCTCTCGCTGTTCGGTTCGCCCGGCACCTCCCGGGCGGCCATCACCCCGCGCTCCTTCTCGATCCGGCTCCGCACGGTCACCGGCAGCCCGACCGCCGGATCGTACGGCGCCACCGCCTCGTACTCCTTGGCGATGAGCCGGTCCCGGAACAGCGTCTGGTACGCCCCCCGGTCCTCCGGCCGTACGACACAGAGCACCAGGCCCGCGGTCAGCCGGTCGAGCCGGTGCGCGGGCTGGAGGTGCGGAAGGCCCAGCTCCCGCCGCAGCCGCGCGAGCGCGGTCTCCGTCACATGCCGCCCCCGGGGCATCGTCGCCAGGAAGTGCGGCTTGTCCGCCACCACGATCCGCTCGTCACGGTGCACCACCCCGATCGGGAAGGGCACCGGCGTCTCGGCGGGAAAGTCCCGGTGGAACCAGAGGTACCGCCCCACGACATACGGCTCGTCCCCGCCGACGGGGCCGTCCGTCCCCACGAAGCGGCCCCCCAGCAGCATCTCCTCGACCCGCCCGGCACCGATGGCGCCCGCGTACCGGTCGAGCAGATGCTCCCGTACGGTTCCCCAGACCCCCTCGGGATCATCCGGCAACCGCACCCGCGCCGGATCGATCCCGTCCCGCTGGGGGAGGGGAGAAGAAGGGGCCTTGGATCTGCGTCGCACCGGGTCCTACCGCCGTAAACAAGAAAGACCCCACATCATGTGGGGTCTTCCGCTGGTGTCCGAGGGGGGACTTGAACCCCCACGCCCGATAAAGGGCACTAGCACCTCAAGCTAGCGCGTCTGCCATTCCGCCACCCGGACAAGGTGTCTGTCTTCCTGGCCGCTGGGCCCTTCCGACGAGGAAAACCATAGCAAACATTCGGGGTGGCCGATCACCACCCCCGGGCTGCCCCCCTTGGGTGGGAAGGGGGGCGCGCGGGAGTATGGGGCGAGCACCGAAGCAATCACGTGGGGCACGTAGTGGGAGGAAGCAGCGTGAGCGAGTCGAACACGGGCCGAAGCGTCACCGCCGAGAGTGAGGTCGTGGACCTCTGCAGCGAGCTCATCCGCATCGACACCAGCAACTACGGCGACCACTCGGGACCGGGGGAGCGCGTGGCGGCCGAGTACATCGCCGAGAAGCTCGCGGAGGTCGGACTCGACCCGAAGATCATCGAGTCGCACCAGGGGCGGGCCTCCACCGTCGCCCGCATCGAGGGGGAGGACCCGTCGCGGCCGGCCCTGCTCATCCACGGCCACACCGACGTCGTCCCGGCCAACGCCGAGGACTGGACCCATCACCCCTTCTCCGGGGAGATCGCCGACGGCTGCGTCTGGGGCCGCGGCGCCGTCGACATGAAGGACATGGACGCGATGACCCTCGCGGTCGTACGGGACCGGCTGCGCAGCGGCCGCAAGCCCCCGCGCGACATCGTCCTCGCCTTCCTCGCCGACGAGGAGGCCGGCGGCACGTACGGCGCCCGGCACCTGGTCGACAAGCACCGGGACCTCTTCGACGGGGTGACCGAGGCCATCGGCGAGGTCGGCGGCTTCTCCTTCACCGTCAACGAGAACCTGCGCCTCTACCTGGTCGAGACGGCCCAGAAGGGCATGCACTGGATGCGGCTCACCGTCGAGGGCACGGCCGGCCACGGCTCGATGACCAACGACGACAACGCCATCACCGAGCTCTGCGAGGCCGTGGGCCGTCTCGGCCGCCACCAGTGGCCGGTGAGGGTCACCAAGACGGTGCGTTCCTTCCTCGACGAGCTCTCGGACGCCCTCGGCACCCCCCTCGACCCCGAGGACATGGACGGCACCCTCGCCAAGCTCGGCGGCATCGCCAAGATGGTGGGCGCCACCCTGCGCAACTCGGCCGCACCGACCATGCTCGGCGCCGGGTACAAGGTGAACGTGATCCCCGGCCAGGCCACCGCGCACGTCGACGGACGCTTCCTGCCCGGGTACGAGCAGGAGTTCCTCGCCGACCTCGACCGCATCCTCGGGCCGAAGGTGAGGCGTGAGGACGTGCACGGCGACAAGGCCCTGGAGACCGACTTCGACGGCGCCCTGGTGGACGCCATGCAGCTGGCGCTGCGCGCCGAGGACCCGATCGCCCGCGCCGTGCCGTACATGCTCTCCGGCGGCACCGACGCCAAGTCCTTCGACGACCTCGGCATCCGCTGCTTCGGCTTCGCGCCGCTCCAGCTGCCGCCGGAGCTCGACTTCGCCGGCATGTTCCACGGTGTCGACGAGCGGGTGCCGGTGGACGGTCTGAAGTTCGGCGCCCGGGTCCTGGACCGCTTCATCGACGCCTGCTGAATTCGGGCACGCGTTTGTATGTAGCCGGAAAGAGTGAATGAACTTGGGGGCTCGTAGCCCCCTCCTGTCCCCCTCGTTACAGGTGTGCGGTCCGCGGCTGGGGCCGCATTTCCAACTAGGAGGAACAATGTTCAAGAAGGTCGCTGCTGCTGCGGCTGCCACTGGCGGTCTCGTTCTCGCGGGTGCGGGCATGGCCGTCGCGGACTCGGGTGCCCAGGGTGCCGCCATCGCTTCCCCCGGCATCATCTCGGGCAACGTCGTCCAGGTTCCGGTTCACGTCCCGGTGAACGTGTGCGGCAACACGGTCAACGTGATCGGCCTGCTGAACCCCGCCTTCGGTAACACCTGCGTCAACGCCTGACGTTGTGCCTCGCCCCATGAGGGTGTGAGCCGGTCCGGCCCCGGAGTGCGTGCCATGCACTCCGGGGCCGGTGGCTATTTCCGCCCCGGACGTTCCGCCCGGTGGCATTTCGAAGCTGAGCAGGCAGGGAACAAGCTATGCGACAGGTCACGCGCAAGGGCCTTATCACCGTTGCGGCCGCCGGAGGCGTTTTCGCCGCGGTCGGCGGCGGCGGTTATGCGCACGCCGATTCCGGTGCGAACGGTACGGCCACGAATTCGCCGGGCATCGCGTCCGGAAACTCCGTCCAGGCCCCGGTCCATGTACCGGTGAACGTCTGCGGCAACACCGTCAGCGTCGTCGGACTGCTGAATCCGGCGTTCGGCAACACGTGTGCCAACACCTCGAAGCCGGCCAAGCCCGGCAAGCCGGGCGGCGGTGCCTCCGCCGACGGGCACACGAGCAACTCCCCGGGAGTGGGCTCCGGGAACAACGTCCAGGCGCCCGTCCACGTCCCGGTGAACGTGTGCGGCAACAGCGTCTCGGTCGTCGGTCTGCTGAACCCGACGATGGGCAACGACTGCGGCAACGGCATCGAGCCGACGCACCCGGGGGAGCCCGGGAACCCGGGGAACCCCGGCAATCCGGGGAACCCGGGTAACCCTGGTAACCCTGGTAACCCGGGCAACCCTGGGAATCCGGGTAACCCCGGTAACCCGGGCAATCCTGGCAACCCCGGCACCCCGGGCAACCCCGGGACCCCTGGTGACCCCGGCACCCCCGGTAACCCGGGCACCCCCGGCCTCCCCGGGGACGACGGCGGCTCGAACACTCCGAGTGAGCACGGCCTCACCCCGCCCCGCGCCGTCGAGGAGCTCGCCGAGACCGGTTCCGGTCCGCTCGGCGTGGTCGTCCCCGTCGGTGCCGGTCTGCTGCTCGCCGGCTCGCTGATCTACCGCCGCGCCCGCAGCGCCGCCTGAGCCCGCCGCGTCGCGCACCACGCACAGGGGCCCCGCACACCGCGGGGCCCCTTCTCGTTGTCCTGTTTCCCTGCTACCAGGTCGCCCGGACCTGGCGGATGATCCGCCGCTTCAGCCGCACCCTGCGGCTCCCGTCCCGGTGCAGGGTCAGACGGTCCAACTCCCAGTGTCCGTACTCGGCATGGTCGGTAAGCAGCCGCGTCGCCTCCTTGCGGGAGACACCGCGCGGCACGTACACGTCGACAAATTCGTATTCCGGCATCGCATCTATTGTGCGGGCACAGGCCCGGTACGGATAGCGTCTGTCCCATGTCTGATGCTGCGCAGCCCACCGCTGCCGAGGTACGTGCCGCCGCCGAGGCGGTCAAAGCCGCACTGGACCTCCACCTCGCGGCGGTCGAACGCCGCACGGGGGACGACGACACGGCCGTCTACGAAGCCTTCAACGCCCTCGCCACGGCGGCCGAGACGTACGACGAGATCCTCTACGACCGCTACGACGAGGTCACTCCCTTCGAGATCCCCGGAGCGGACGGCGCCCTGCCGCCGTACGCCGGACCTGACGAACCACACGCCCTCAGCATCCTGATCCGCCGCGACTACGCCGTGGCGGAGCCGCAACGACTGCTCGCCCAGGCCCGCCGCATCGCGGAGATCGACGGCGACCCGGACGCCCCCGGGCCTGCCGCGCGGGCCGGGGTCTCGCCGCTCGCCGCGCTCGGTGTGCTCTTCGGCGAGTACGAACCGGACGAGATCGCCTCCCGGCACAAGGAGTTCGGTCTGGAGGAGGGCGACTCCACGCTCTGGGTCACGGCGGCCGAAGAACTCCCGGAACCGGGGGAGTGGCTCAACGCCCCCTTCGAGCACGCCGATCCGGAGCGGATCATCTGCCGCTTCGACGTCAGCGCCGTCTTCGACGAGGAAGAGGACGAGGACGAGGACGAGGACATCGAGGATGCCGGAGGAGAGGCCGGCGGCCCCGGCTCCTGAGAGACAGCAGAGACGGCAGAGACAGCAGACGGCGGAGGGCCGGGGCACCGCGATCGGTGCCCCGGCCCTCCGCCGTACCGCCCGGCTGCTCCTACTCCTCGGGCGTGGCCAGCAGCGCCTCCAGGAGCGGCCGCAGCCGGGTCGTACGCTCCGGAGCCACCCCCTCGGCCACCGCGCGGGGCAGCGCCTGGTCCACACCGTGCACGACCGACAGATGGCGCTCCGCCCGGCCGAAGGCCGTGTACACCCACGGCCTGCTCAGGCCCCCGGCGGCGTCCCCCGGCAGCACCGCGACCACCGCGGGCCAGCGCGTCCCGGCCGCCTGGTGCGCGGTCAGCGCCCAGCCGTGCCGCAGGGCCGACTCCACCCGATCCTTCGGTACGAGGAGCTCCCCGTCCCCGCAGCGCAGCCGCAGCCCCTCGGCGTCGGCCGCAAGCACCGTGCCCGTCACCGTCCGCCCCGGCACCTGCGCGTACGCCACGCGGTCGCCGATGTCGTAGCCGCCGAAGCGGCCGGGGCCCGGGTTGAGCCGCTGCTTGAGGGCCGCGTTCAGCGCGCGCGTACCGGCCGAGCCGCCGTGGCCGACCGTCACGACCTGCGTCTGCTCGGGCGGCACCCCGATCGCCCGCGGCACCGAGTCGGCCACCAGCTGGACCGTACGGTGCACCGCCTCGCCCGCGTCCCGCACCGGGACGATCACGATCTCCTTGCCGGGTGCCTCCACCTGGTTCAGCTCCCCGGCGCCGATGCCCGAGACCAGCTCGCCGAGCGGCCCCGGGTCGGGCAGCCGCGAGGCGATCCGCGGACACACCCGGGCCGCGAGCACATCGGCGAAGACCTGGCCCGCCCCCGGCGCGCCGAGCACCCCCGGGTCGCCGCTCAGCACAAGCCGGCAGCCGTCGGGCAGCGACTCCACGAGCATCGCGGCGGTCTCCACGTCCAGTTGCGGCGCGTCGAGCACCACGAGGAGGTCCAGAGCGAGGGCGCCCTCCTCGTCGCGGCCGGGACCGGCCGCCCCGGACAGCAGGGCGGCGACCGTCACCGCGTCCGCCCCCGCGGTGCCGAGCGCGCGCCGGCCGTCGTCC
Source organism: Streptomyces sp. NPDC093795 (assembly GCF_044764665.1). Classification (NCBI taxonomy): domain Bacteria; kingdom Bacillati; phylum Actinomycetota; class Actinomycetes; order Kitasatosporales; family Streptomycetaceae; genus Streptomyces; species Streptomyces sp. NPDC093795. The sequence goes on along the minus strand of NZ_JBIWIO010000007.1, from coordinate 304,367 downwards.
GTGTGGACGGCGACCAGGGTGCGCAGGCCGCGCTCACGGGCCGCCGCGGCGAGTGCCACCGGCTCGGCGCGGGACGCCTCGCCGCCCGTGTGCAGGACGAGGCCGTGCGCACCGGCGGCACGCTGCAGCTCGGAGCCCTCCCACTGCGTGGGCGTCACGGTCCTGGCCAGCCGGGCGAGCGCGTCCGCGAGGCTCTCCTCGGCCATCGCGTACCGGTCGAGACCGAGCAGCACGGGCGAGGCGGGCGCCTCGGCGACGGCCTCCGTCGGCTCCTCGTCGCCCTCGGGCTCCTCCTCCGCCGTCTCCTCCTCCTGGAAGACGAGGACCGCGCCCGCGGCGACGGCCTCCTCGACCGCGGAGTCCGGATCGGGCACCGCGTGTCCCGTGAGTCCGGCGCGCACGGCCTGGATCTCCTGCGCCGTGTGTCCCTGGAGCGCGGCCCGCTCCAGGAGCCACACCGTCAGGGCGACCGTCCGGCGCGGGTCGTCGGGACCGCACGCGGGGCCGAGCAGCGCCCGTGCGAAGCCGTCGGCCTGCTCCGGGCGCACCCCGGGCACCGCGAGCAGCTGCCACGGGTCGTCGAGGAGGGCCGGGGCCGCGCCCTCGCCGAGCGTGGTGGCGACCTGCCCGGCCAGCGTCTCGGGGGCGCCGCCCTTGGCGAGCACCTCCCGCACGGCGGCCGTGGTGCCGGGCGCGGGCGCGGATGCCCGCTCCGGCGCGGGGGGCCGGACGGTCACGGCCGGGGCCGCCTCGGGCGCGGGGCGCCGGGGCGCGGGCTCGGGGGCCTCGTGGAACGCGCCGCCCGAGGCCGCGCCGCCCTCCACGGCCCGGACGGCCGCGAGCAGGTCGGCGGCCGTGCCGCTCAGCTTGGCGCCACTCGCCAGGGGCCCGTCCTTCTCGGCCTTCCGCGCCTCGATCCTGGCCCGCAGCTCCCGCTGCGCGGCGATCTCGGCCTGAGCGTCACTCAACTCGGCCGCGGCGGCGGCGTCGGCGGCGGGCTCCTGAGCCGCGCCGGCCGCCTCCGGGGCCTCCGCGGCGTCGGGGACGTCGTTCCCCTCGGCGGCGGGCGTATCGGCCCCTTCCGCACCCGGCGTATCGGTCTCCTCCGCACCGGGTGCGTCGGCTCCCTCGGACGCGTCGGGCTCCTGAGCCGTCCCCGGCTCCTCCGTCTCGGCGGCGTCCCCCCGTACGTCCTCCTGGACGTCCTCGGTGGGCTCCACGTCCTCGGGTGCCTCGGGCGCGGTCTCCCCGGAAGGCTCGGTCACAAGGTGCTCCAGTCGTGATCCGGATAGCGGTGCACGGGCGCCGACACATCGTCCAGCGCCCGACAGATCTCGTCAGGAAGACTAAGGGTCTCCACCGACAACGCGGCCGTGAGCTGCCGCGCCGTGCGCGCGCCGACGATCGGCGCGGTCACCCCCGGCCGGTCCCGGACCCACGCGAGCGCCACGTGCAGCGGGGTCGTGGCGAGGCCCTCGGCCGCCGTCGCCACCGCGTCCACGATCCGGCGCGCCGCCTCGTCCAGGTACGGCTCCACGAACAGTGCCATCGTCTCCGAGGCGCCCCGCGAGTCCGTGGGGGTCCCGCCGCGGTACTTGCCCGTCAGGACCCCGCGTCCAAGGGGCGAGGAGGGCAGCAGGCCTATCCCGAGGTCCTGCGCGGCCGGCAGCACCTCGCGCTCCACGCCCCGCTGGAGCAGCGAGTACTCCAGCTGCGCCCCCGCGAGCCGCGTCCGGTCCCCGGCGAGCTGCCAGGTGCCGGCCTTGGCGAGCTGCCAGCCGCAGAAGTTCGCCACGCCCGCGTACCGGGCCCGCCCGCTGCGTACCGCGATGTCCAGCGCCTGGAGGGATTCCTCCAGGGGCGTGTGCGGGTCGAAGGCGTGCAGCTGCCACAGGTCGACGTAGTCGGTGCCGAGGCGGGCGAGGGAGGCGTCGAGCGCGGCGAGCAGATGCCCGCGCGAGCCGTCCGTCCGCCGGTCGGGGTCCGGCACGCTGCCGGCCTTCGTCGACAGGACGAGGTCCTGCCGGGACACGAGCCGCTCCATGAGCCGCCCGAGCAGATACTCCGCCTCGCCCCCGCCGTACACGTCGGCGGTGTCCACGAGCGTGCCGCCCGCGTCCCAGAACGTCTTCAGCTGCGCGGCGGCGTCGTGCTCGTCGGTGTCCCGGCCCCAGGTGAGGGTGCCGAGTCCGATGCGCGACACACGCAGGCCCGTACGTCCGAGATGCCTCTGCTCCATGGGCGCGAGATTACTGGCCACGGCACCACGCGGAGAGAGCCTGTGGACAACCACGCCCTGACGGATGCCCCGGCCGCGCGCTAGAGTCCGGCCCACAAGGACGTTACCGATGGGTAAGGGGTGCGTGGACATGCGGCTCGGCATCAACCTCGGCTACTGGGGCGCCGGTATGGACGGCGACAACCTCGCCGTCGCCCAGGAGGCGGACCGCCTCGGCTACGACGTCTGCTGGGCCGCCGAGGCCTACGGCTCCGACGCCCCCACCGTCCTCGCCTGGGTCGCGGCGAAGACCGAACACATCGACGTCGGCTCCGCGATCATGCAGATCCCCGCCCGGCAGCCGGCCATGACGGCGATGACCGCCGCCACCCTCGACTCGCTCAGCGGCGGCCGCTTCCGCCTCGGCCTCGGCGTCTCCGGACCCCAGGTCTCCGAGGGCTGGTACGGCGTGAAGTTCGACAAGCCGCTCGCCCGCACCCGCGAGTACGTCGACATCGTCCGCAAGGCCATGTCCCGCGAGCGCCTCACCCACGACGGCGAGCACTGGACCCTGCCGCTCCCCGACGGCCCCGGCAAGCCCCTCAAGCTCACCGTCCACCCGCAGCGCGAGCACATCCCGCTGTACATCGCCGCCATCGGCCCCAAGAACCTGGAGCAGACCGGCGAGATCGCCGACGGCGCCCTGCTGATCTTCCCCTCCGCCGCCCACCTGGAGGAGACCGCGCTCCGGCCGCTGCGCGCCGGCCGCGAGAAGGCCGGCCTGACGATGGACGGCTTCGACGTCTGTCCCACCGTGCCGCTCGCCCTCGGCGACGACGTCGAGGCCCTCGCGGACGTGTTCCGCCCGTACACCGCGCTCTACGTCGGCGGCATGGGCAGCCGCAAGCAGAACTTCTACAACCAGCTCGCGCGGCGCATGGGCTACGAGAAGGAGGCCGCCGAGATCCAGGACAAGTACCTGGCCGGCGACAAGACGGGCGCCGCGGCCGCCGTACCGCACAGCCTCATCGACCAGACCGCGCTGCTCGGCTCCGTCGAGCGGATCGCCGAGCGGATGACGGCCTACGCCGAGGCCGGGGTCACCACCCTCACCCTCGCCCCGGCCGGCTTCACCCTGGACGAGCGGGTGGCGGCCCTGCGGGCGGGCGTGGAGGCCATGGAGCGTGCGGGCCTCGCGTAACACCGGGGGAAAGTCTGCGGCCGTGGTGGGGGCTCGGGGGTCTTCCCCGCCACGGCCGTCATCCAGCACAACGGCTCCACCGGGCCCCCGGTTACGGCCCGGGGCTCACTCTTTCGGCCGAGTCGTACGGCCCTCCTGTTGCCCGCCGACGCCGACCGCATTTGACTCGTGGTCCCGGGGGCGTACGAAGTGCGGACACGCGCACGGAGGTGGCGGCGATGCTCACGGCCAAGGGTCTGTTCCAGGAAATCATCGACAACGACGAGTCGTTCCGGCTCTTCTGCTCCATCGCGGCCAGCGGTGAGACCCAGGGAGGCTGGGAGAACGCCCGGATCGCGGCCCTCGTCGCGCCCGGCATGAGGGACCTCACGCCCAAGATCACCCGGCACGGCGCCGACGAGGACAAGCACGGCCGGATCTTCGACGCGTTGATGAGGAAGCGCGGCCTCGCACCCGTCCCCGTACCGTCCGACACCGACTACACGATGCTGCTCGAACAGCGCGGCATCGGCCTCGCGCACGACAAGCTCCGCCGCGAGGAACCGCTGACCGAGCAGGACATCGTCGTCTACCTCGCCCACAGCCGGGTCACCGAGCAACGGGCCGCCGACCAGATGGACATGCTCGTCACGTACTTCGGGAACCACCCCGAACTCGGCAAGGCCATCCACATGATCGACAACGACGAGGCGAACCACCTCGCCTACTGCCACGAGGAACTGCTGCGCCTCGCCCGCGAGGGCCACGGCAGGCTCATCCAGCGGACCCTGCGCGACTCCGCCCTCGTCGAGATCCAGGTCTACCGTGACGTCAGCCTCGCGGTGATGCGCCACATGGGGCGGATCCTGCGCTGGCCCCGGCCCAAGGCCGCCGCCCTCGCCGCCGGCATCCGCGGCATGTACGCGTACGAGCGCGCCGCCGGGTGGCACCGGATGGTCGACCTGCGGATGCCCGAGCGGCTCGACGCCCTCGGCGGGCCCGCGACCCCCGCCCCCGCCTTCTGAGGGGCGGCGCGGGCGGCGCCTCACATCCAGCCGCGCCGCTTGAACATCCGGTACAGCATGAAGACGATGCCCGACATCACGACGATCACCACCGGGTACGAGGCCACCCAGCGCAGCTCCGGCATGTGGTCGAAGTTCATGCCGTAGATCCCGGCCACCATCGTGGGGACCGCCGCCATCGCCGCCCACGCCGAGATCTTCCGCATGTCGTCGTTCTGCCGCACCCCCATCTGCGCGAGATGGGCCGACAACACGTCGGACAGGAGCCGGTCGAGCCCCTCCACCTGCTCGTTGGAGCGCAGCAGATGGTCGTTGACGTCCCGGAAGAACGGCTGCGCGCGCTCGTGCACGAACGGCACCGAACCGGCTGTCAGCCGGGCCAGCGGACCCGCGAGCGGACCGCTGGCCCGCCGGAACTCCAGCACCTGCCGCTTCGCCGTGTAGATCCGCTCCGCCGTGTTCGCCGGATTGCCCCCGGTGGGCGCGAAGACGTCCGCCTCCAACTCCTCCAGGTCGACCTGGAGCTCACCCGCCACATCGAGGTAGTGGTCCACGATCGCGTCGCTCACCGCGTACAGCACCGACGTCGGCCCGTGCTTCAGCAGCTCCGGGTCCGCTTCCAGCCGGCGGCGCACCTCGGCGAGCGGCGCGCCCTCGCCGTGCCGAACCGTCACCACGAACGAGTCGCCCACGAACAGCATCAGCTCGCCCGAGGACACCCGGTCGCTCTCCGGCTCGTACACGATCGGCTTGAGCACCGCGAACAACGAGTCGTCGTAGACCTCCAGCTTGGGCCGCTGGTGCGCCTTCAGGGCGTCCTCCACGGCCAGCGGGTGCAGCGCGAACTCGGAGGTGACGTGGTCGAACTCCGCCTCCGTCGGCTCGTGCAGCCCCACCCATAGAAAGGCGTCCCCGGCGGCCCGCGCCTCGTCGAGCGCGTCGGAGAGGTCCGCGGGGCCGTCCGTACGGCGCCCGTCACGGTAGATGGCAGAGTCGACAATCACGCGCCGCATTCTCCCCCCGAACGGCTCCGCCATGCACGCGGGGATCCGCCCGGATCCTCTCGCCGCCGGATTCGGCGGGGCACCGCCTAGGCTGGCCGGCATGGCCACGCTGATCCTCGTCCGGCACGGACGCTCCACCGCCAACACCTCCGGGGTCCTCGCCGGACGCACGCCCGGGATCTCCCTCGACGAGCGGGGGGCCGCGCAGGCCGCCGCGCTCCCCGGGCGCCTCGCGGACCTCCCGCTCGCCGCCGTCGTCTCCAGCCCCCTCCAGCGCTGCCGGGAGACCGTACGGCCCCTCCTCGGCGCCCGCCCGGACCTGCCGCTGCACGTCGAGGACCGGATCAACGAGTGCGACTACGGCGACTGGTCGGGCCGCAAACTGGCCGAACTGGGCGACGAACCCCTCATGGAGGTCGTGCAGGCGCACGCCTCGGCCGCCGCCTTCCCCGGCGGTGAGTCCATGCGCGCCATGCAGGCCCGCGCCGTCGACGCCGTCCACGACTGGAACGCCCGGATCGAGGCCGAGTACGGCGAGGACGCCTGCTACGTCATGTGCTCGCACGGCGACATCGTCAAGTCGATCGTGGCCGACGCCCTCGGCCTGCACCTCGACCTCTTCCAGCGCCTCCACGTCGACCCCTGCTCGGTCACCGTCATCCGCTACACGCGCCTGCGCCCCTTCCTCCTGCGCCTCGGCGACACCGGGGACTTCGCCGGTCTCGCGCCCCGCGACCACCCCGACAGCAGCGGGACGGCCGCGGTCGGGGGCGGTGCGGGCGCACCGTGATCGCTTCGCGCAGTAGGGTGGACGCGCCGTTGTAGTACGACTGTCGAGACGCAAGGGAGCCGGGAAACGTGTCCCGTCAGGTGTTCCTCTACGACCCACCGGAGCGTTTCGTGGCCGGTACGGTCGGGCTGCCTGGCCGCCGTACGTTCTTCCTCCAGGCGTCCGCCGGCGGCCGGGTCACCAGCGTCGCCCTGGAGAAGACACAGGTCGCCGCCCTCGCCGAACGCATGGACGAACTCCTCGACGAGGTCGTGCGCCGCACCGGGGGCAACGCGCCCGTCCCCGCCGTCGCCCCCGCCGAGGTCGCCGACACCGCCCCCCTCGACGTACCCGTCGAGGAGGAGTTCCGCGTCGGCACCATGGCGCTCGCCTGGGACGGCGAGGAACAGCGCATGATCGTCGAGGCGCAGGCGCTCGTCGAGCTCGACGTGGAGTCCGAGGAGGACCTGGCCGAGGCCGAGGAGCGACTCCTCCAGGACGAGGAGAACGGCCCGCCGATGCTCCGGGTCCGCCTCAGCGGCGCCCAGGCACGCGCCTTCGCCAAACGGGCCCTGGACGTCGTCAACGCCGGCCGGCCGCCGTGCCCGCTGTGCAGCCTGCCGCTCGACCCCGAGGGGCACGTCTGCCCGCGCCAGAACGGATACCGTCGCGGAGCATGACCAGCAGCCCCTCGACGCCGCCGGACGCCGAGCTGCTCGCCCACGGTGAGCTGACCGTCCGCGGCCAGGTCCGCGAGGCCTCCAACGCCGTCCTGTACTGCTCCGTCGCCCACGGCGGACGGGAGGCGGCCTGCGTCTACAAGCCGGTCGCGGGGGAGCGGCCGCTGTGGGACTTCCCCGACGGCACCCTCGCCCAGCGCGAGGTCGCCGCGTACGAGATCTCCGAGGCCACCGGCTGGGGCCTCGTCCCGCCGACGGTGCTCCGCGACGGCCCGTACGGCGAAGGCATGGTCCAGCTGTGGATCGAGGCCGACCCGGAGGCGCGTCTGCTCGCCCTCACCGAGGACGAGGAGGCGGGCGCGGGCTGGAAGGCCGTGGGGCCCGCCCAGCTCGACGAGGAACGCACCGCGCTCCTCGTCCACGCCGACACCCCCGCGCTGCGACGGCTCGCGGTCCTGGACGCCGTCATCAACAACGGCGACCGCAAGGGCGGCCACCTGTTGCCGGCACCCGACGGACGCCTCTACGGCATCGACCACGGGGTCAGCTTCCACGTCGACGACAAGCTGCGCACCCTGCTGTGGGGCTGGGCGGGCGAAGAGCTGCCCGCCGAGACGGCCGGGGTGCTCGACGCCCTCGACCGCTCCCTGGCGCCGGGAGCGCCCCTCGCCGCCCGTCTGGCCCAACTGCTCACCGCCGCGGAGGTCGCGGCGGTACGCGCCCGCGTGGAGGCCCTGAGGGCCAGCGGACGGCACCCGGTGCCTTCGGGGGAGTGGCCCGCGATCCCCTGGCCCCCGGTCTGAGCGAATGGCCCCGGTCCGAGCGAGCCGAAAGGTTTCGGCCAAGGCGGAGGCGAGGGGCCCCGAGTGTGTCTGCACCCCTGGGGGGTATGCACGTACCCCCTTCGACCCGCAAGAGCGCCTAATCGGTCAAGATCCCGGATCCGGTTCGTATCCGGAACACCTGTCCGGTTACGCTCGGGTCATGCATGCCTGGCCCGCTTCTGAGGTCCCCGCCCTTCCCGGCAAGGGCCGCGACCTCCGGATCCACGACACCGCGACCGGCGGACGAGTCACCCTCGCCCCCGGCCCCGTCGCCCGTATCTACGTCTGCGGCATCACGCCGTACGACGCGACCCATATGGGTCACGCGGCGACCTACAACGCGTTCGACCTCGTTCAGCGCGTGTGGCTCGACACCAAGCGGCAGGTGCACTACGTCCAGAACGTCACGGACGTGGACGACCCGCTCCTTGAGCGCGCGATCCGCGACGGCATCGACTGGGTAGGCCTCGCCGAGCGCGAGACCGCCCTCTTCCGCGAGGACATGACCGCCCTGCGGATGCTGCCCCCGCAGCACTACATCGGCGCCGTCGAAGCCATACCCGGCATCGTCCCGCTCGTCGAGCGCCTCCGGGACTCCGGCGCCGCCTACGAGCTCGAGGGCGACGTCTACTTCTCCGTCGACGCCGACCCGCACTTCGGGCAGGTCTCGAACTACAGCACCGAGCTGATGCGCCACCTCTCCGCCGAACGCGGCGGCGACCCGGAGCGCCCCGGCAAGAAGAACCCGCTCGACCCCATGCTCTGGATGGCCGCCCGCGAGGGCGAGCCGAGCTGGGACGGCGCGAGCCTCGGCGCCGGCCGGCCCGGCTGGCACATCGAGTGCGTCGCCATCGCCCTCGACCACCTCGGCATGGGCTTCGACGTGCAGGGCGGCGGCTCCGACCTGATCTTCCCGCACCACGAGATGGGCGCCTCCCACGCCCAGACCCTCACCGGCGAGTTCCCCATGGCCAAGGCGTACGTCCACGCCGGCATGGTCGCCCTCGACGGCGAGAAGATGTCCAAGTCCCGGGGCAACCTGGTCTTCGTCTCCAAGCTCCGCCGGGACGGCGTCGACCCCGCCGCCATCCGGCTCGCGCTCCTCTCCCACCGCTACCGCGACGACTGGGAGTGGACCGACCAGGTCCTCCAGGACGCCGTCGAGCGCCTCGGCCGCTGGCGCGCCGCCGTGTCCCGCCCCGACGGCCCGTCCGCCGACGCGCTCGTCGAGGAGCTCCGCGAGGCCCTCTCCGACGACCTCGACACCCCCACCGCGCTCGCCGCGGTCGACCGCTGGGCCGCGCTCCAGACGGCCGACGGCGGCACCGACGACTCCGCCCCCGGTCTCGTCTCCCGCGCCGTCGACGCCCTCCTCGGCGTCGCCCTCTAGCACGCACGAGAAACGGGAGGGGCGGCCGCGCCACCCCTCCCGTATCTCTTTCCTCTTACTCCTCGGTGTCGCCGGCCGTGCCCTCGGCGGGCGGCTCGGGCTCCGCGCCCGGCTCGGACTCCGTACCGGCCTCCGGGGTCTTGCCCGGTCCCGGCTCGGGAGTCGGCTGGTCGGTGCCCGGTACCGCCTCCGGGCCCGGCTGCTCCGGCTTCGGGGGCCTCGTACGGCCGCTCCCGGCGTCCCGCAGGAACGGCGAGTCGCCGCCCTCCGTCGCCACGCCAGGTCCCGGCCCGCTGCCCGGCTCACGGCGCCGCAGATACCGCTCGAACTCGCGGGCGATCGCCTCGCCCGAGGCCTCCGGCAGCTCCGCCGTGTCCCGGGCCTCCTCCAGCGTCTGCACGTACTCGGCGACCTCGCTGTCCTCGGCGGCCAGCTGGTCCACGCCCACCTGCCAGGCCCGCGCGTCCTCGGGCAGCTCGCCCAGCGGGATGCGCAGACCGATCAGGTCCTCAAGGCGGTTGAGGAGCGCGAGCGTCGCCTTCGGGTTCGGCGGCTGCGACACGTAGTGCGGCACCGCCGCCCACAGGCTCACCGCCGGCACGCCCGCGTGGGTGCACGCCTCCTGGAGGATGCCCACGATGCCCGTCGGGCCCTCGTACCGGGTCTCCTCCAGGTCCATCGTGCGCGCCAGGTCCGGGTCCGAGGTCACCCCGCTGACGGGGACGGGCCGGGTGTGCGGGGTGTCCCCGAGCAGCGCGCCCAGGATCACGACCATCTCCACGCCCAACTCGTGGGCGAAGGCGAGCAGCTCGTTGCAGAAGGAGCGCCAGCGCATCGAGGGCTCGATCCCGCGCACCAGCACCAGGTCGCGGGGCTTGTCGCCGCCGACCCTGACCACGGAGAGCCGGGTCGTCGGCCAGGTGATCTTCCGTACGCCGTTCTCCAGGAAGACCGTCGGCCGGTTGACCTGGAAGTCGTAGTAGTCCTCGGCGTCGAGTGCCGCGAAGACCTCGCCCTTCCATTCCCGGTCCAGGTGGGCGACCGCGGTGGAGGCGGCGTCGCCGGCGTCGTTCCAGCCCTCGAACGCGGCCACCATGACCGGGTCGATCAGCTCGGGTACCCCCTCGAGCTCGATCACCCAGCGCCTCCTTTTCGAAGTTCCTGTCGTACGGACCAACCTTAAGGCTTCTCGGAGGTCCGCCCGCAGCCCCCGGACATCCCCGAGAACCCGTGCGGCCTTGATCGACTACCCAGGAACGCACCTCTGCACACGACAAGCGCGAGGGGCGGTTCCTCCCCGAGGAACCGCCCCTGTGCCCGCGGGAGTTACTTCCCCAGCATCGCGTCGACGCCGGCGCGGACCTCGTCCGTCGCCAGACCCCGGATGGTCAGCGTCGTACGGCGGCGCAGCACGTCGTCCGCCGTCTCGGCCCACTCGTGGTCACGGGCGTAGGCGACCTGCGCCCAGATCTCCGGCGCCTCCGGGTGGATACGGCGGGCCAGGTCCGGGTTCTCGTTCGCCATGCGCGCGATGTCGAAGGAGAGCGAGCCGTAGTGCGTCGCCAGGTGCCTGGCGGTGTCGGCGGCCATCCGGGGGCCGGGCGCCGGGCCGTCCACGAGCAGCCGGTGCGCGACCGCGTTCGGGTTGGCGATGCCGGGCAGCGGCAGCCGCTTCGGCAGCGTCGACACCGACTCGTAGTCCTCGCCCAGCGGGTGGCCCGGAAGCTGCTCCAGCTTCCTCATCACCGTACGGCCGATGTGGCGGAAGGTCGTCCACTTGCCGCCGGCCACCGACAGCATGCCGCCGCGGCCCTCGGTGACGACCGTCTCGCGCTTGGCCTTGGAGGTGTCCCCGGGACCGCCCGGGAGCACCCGCAGACCGGCGAACGAGTAGGTGATCAGGTCGCGCGACAGCTGCTGGTCGCGGATGGAGAAGGCGGCCTCGTCCAGGATCTGGGCGGTGTCCTTCTCGGTGACCTCGACCTGGCCGGGGTCGCCCTCGTACTCCTCGTCGGTGGTACCGAGCAGCAGCATGTCCTCCCAGGGGAGGGCGAAGGTGATGCGGTACTTGTCGATGGGGGTGGCCAGGGCGGCCTTCCACGGCGAGGTCCGCTTGAGGACCAGGTGCGCGCCCTTGGAGAGGCGGATGGAGGGGGCCGCGTTCGGGTCCTCCATCTTCCGCAGGTGGTCGACCCACGGGCCGGTCGCGTTGAGCACGAGGCGGGCGCTGACGCCGAACTCGTCGCCGCTGGTGCGGTCCTTGAGCTCGGCGCCGGTCACCCGGCCCCGGGTGAAGCGAAGGCCGGTGACCTCGGCGTGGTTGAGGACGGTGGCACCGGCGTCGACCGCCGCGCGGACCGTCATCAGGGCCATGCGGGCGTCGTTCATCTGGTCGTCGCCGTACACGGCCACGGCCTTGAGGTTGTCCGTACGCAGCTCCGGCACGTCCTGCGCGGCCTTGGCGGGGGAGAGCAGGTGCCCGACGCCGTCACCGAACGCCGAGAGGGCGCTGTACGCGAAGACGCCGGCGCCGAGCTTGGCCGCGCCGTGCGGGCCGCCCTTGTACACGGGCAGGTAGAAGGTGAGGGGGTTTGCGAGGTGCGGTGCCACCTGACGGGAGACCGCACGCCGCTCGAAGTGGTTCTCCGCCACCAGCTTCACCGCGCCGGTCTGCAGGTACCGCAGACCGCCGTGGAGCAGCTTCGAGGAGGCGGAGGAGGTGGCGCCGGCGAAGTCGCCGGCGTCCACCAGGGCCACCCGCAGGCCCGACTGTGCGGCGTGCCAGGCGGTGGAGATGCCCAGGATGCCGCCGCCGATCACCAGGAGGTCGTACGTCGCCTTGGAAAGCCGGTCCCGGGTCTCGGCGCGGCTCGGGAGGGAGCCGGACGCCGGGCGCGTCCCAAGGGCGGGGACGCTCTGCAGGGTGGTCATGTCTTACTCCTCGGATGCGTCATCGAGCCAGCCCATGGAACGTTCCACGGCCTTGAGCCAGCTCTTGTACTCGCTGTCACGCCTGCCGGCGTCCATGCGAGGGGTCCATTCCGCGGCGCGGCGCCAGTTGGCGCGCAGCGCGTCGGTGTCCGGCCAGAAGCCGACGGCGAGGCCGGCGGCGTAGGCGGCGCCGAGGCAGGTGGTCTCGGCGACCATCGGACGCACGACGGGCGCGTCCAGGAAGTCCGAGAGGGTCTGCATCAGCAGGTTGTTGGAGGTCATGCCGCCGTCGACCTTGAGCGCGGTCAGCTCGACGCCGGAGTCCTTCGTCATGGCGTCGGTGATCTCGCGGGTCTGCCAGGCGGTGGCCTCCAGGACGGCGCGGGCGATGTGCGCCTTCGTCACGTACCGGGTGAGGCCGGCGATCACGCCACGGGCGTCGGAGCGCCAGTAGGGGGCGAAGAGGCCGGAGAAGGCCGGCACGAAGTAGGCGCCGCCGTTGTCCTCGACCGAGGACGCGAGGGTCTCGATCTCGGCGGCGGACTTGATGAGGCCCATCTGGTCGCGCATCCACTGCACCAGCGAACCGGTGACGGCGATCGAGCCCTCCAGGGCGTAGACCGGCTTCGCGTCGCCGATCTGGTAGCCGACCGTGGTCAGCAGGCCGCTGTAGGAGTTGATGATCTTGTCGCCGGTGTTCATCAGCATGAAGGTGCCGGTGCCGTACGTCGACTTCGCCTCGCCCTCGGCGAAGCAGGTCTGGCCGAAGAGGGCCGCCTGCTGGTCACCGAGCGCCGAGGCGACCGGGACACCGGCGAGGGCGCCGTCCTTGACGTGGCCGTAGACCTCGGCGGAGGACCGGATCTCGGGGAGGACGTTGAGGGGGACCCCCATCGACTCCGCGATCTTCTCGTCCCAGGCCAGGGTGTGCAGGTTCATCAGCATGGTGCGCGAGGCGTTGGTGACGTCGGTGACGTGCACGCCGCCGTCGGCGCCGCCCGTGAGGTTCCAGATGACCCACGAGTCCATGGTGCCGAAGAGGATGTCGCCGGCCTCGGCGCGCTCCCGCAGGCCCTCGACGTTGTCGAGCATCCAGCGGATCTTCGGGCCGGCGAAGTAGCTCGCGAGGGGCAGGCCGGTCTCGCGGCGGAAGCGGTCCTGGCCGACGTTGCGGCCGAGCTCCTTGCAGAGCGCGTCGGTGCGGGTGTCCTGCCAGACGAGGGCGTTGTGGACGGGCTCACCGGTGTTCTTGTCCCAGAGCAGCGTGGTCTCGCGCTGGTTGGTGATGCCGATGGCCTTGACGTCGGTGGCGGCGATGCCGCCCTTCGTCAGGGCGCCGGCGACGACCTCCTGGACGTTGGTCCAGATCTCTGCGGCGTCGTGCTCGACCCAGCCCGGCTTCGGGAAGATCTGCTCGTGTTCCTTCTGGTCGACCGAGACGATCCGGCCGTCCTTGTCGAAGACGATGCAGCGGGAGGAGGTGGTGCCCTGGTCGATGGCCGCGATGAAGGGGCCGGAGGTGTGTGCGTCGGTCACGGTGTGCTCCTGGGTGAGTCTGGGAGAAGGACGGCTACGGCTCAGGCGAACGCGATGGAGTAGATACCCGCGGCGACGGCGCCACCGACCAGCGGTCCGACGACCGGGATCCAGGCGTAGCTCCAGTCGGAGCCGCCCTTGTTCGGCAGCGGCAGCAGGGCGTGCACGATGCGCGGGCCGAGGTCACGGGCCGGGTTGATCGCGTAGCCGGTCGGGCCGCCGAGCGAGAGGCCGATGGAGACCACGACGAACGCGGTGATCAGGGCGCCTATGACGCCGAGGCCCTTGCCGCTGTCGTTGAGGCCCTGGGTGAGCACGGCCAGGACGAGCACGACGGTGCCGATGATCTCGGTGGCCAGGTTCTGCCAGGTGTTCCGGATCTCGGGGCCGGTGGAGAAGATGCCGAGCACGGGGCCGGGGCCCTCGATCGGCTTCTTCGCGGCGGCCTCCGGGTCGGTGAGGTGCGCCTGGAACTGGCCGTAGTAGGCCACCCAGACCAGTGCGGCACCGATCATCGCGCCGAGCAGCTGGCCCGCGATGTAGACGGGGACGTCGCCCCACGCGCCGTCCTTGATCGCGATTCCGACCGTGACGGCGGGGTTCAGATGGGCGCCCGAGAGGGAAGCCGTCATGTAGACGGCCGTCATGACGGCGAAGCCCCACCCGAAGGTGATCGCGAGCCAGCCCGCGTTGCGGGCCTTGGAGCCCTTGAGCGTGACGGCGGCGCACACACCGCCGCCGAGCAGAATCAGAACGGCGGTACCGATGGTCTCGCCGAGGAAGATGTCGGAGCTGGACACCCGCGACTCCTTTGTCCTTCGTCCGGGGGAACGGCGGACCCCGGGTCCCTCCGGAAGTCCGCACCCTCGTGTGAGGGCTGTTTCCGGCCCTTGGCACTGCCACACTCTAGCGCGTATTGCCGTTAGGTGTTCGGCAATGCCGACCGGTGAACGGAAGTTTTGCCCCCGGGTTAACAGCGCGTCAAGGCCTCGGGAAGTGAAAAACCCGCCGATAACGCGATCGTTACCGGCGGGTTCAGTCAGGTCGGGGGCGCGGGGGCCCCAGGGTCAGAAGCGCCCGGCCCCCAGATCCCGGGAGACCGCGCGGGCGCAGTCCCGTACCGCCGCGACGAGTTCGGGACGCAGCTCCCCGGCCGGGCACAGCCGCTCCACCGCGCCCGTCACCGCCACCGCGCCCACCGGCATCCGCCGCCGGTCGTGGATCGGCGCCGCCACCGAGGCCACGCCCTCCCAGGTCTCCTCCACGTCCGCGGCCCAGCCCCGGGCCCGCGTCATGTCGAGCAGCGACTCGAAGTCGGCGAGGCCCGTGGTCGTCCGGGGTGTGAACGCCTCCCGCTCGGCCTCCACCACCTCGCTGTGCGCCACCGGGTCGTACGCCGAGAGGACCTTGCCCAGACCCGTGGAGTGCAGCGGCTGCATGGCCCCCACCTCCAGGACCTGGCGGCTGTCGTCCGGCCGGAAGACGTGGTGGACGATCAGCACGCCCTGCTGGTGCAACACCCCCAGGTGCACGCTCTCGCCGCTGGACCGCGCGAGGTCGTCCGTCCAGACCAGGGCCCGGGCCCGCAGCTCGTGCACGTCCAGATAGCTGTTGCCGAGCCGCAGGAGTTCCGCGCCGAGCTGGTAGCGGCCCGAGGCCGCGTCCTGCTCCACGAAGCCCTCCGCCTGGAGGGTGCGGAGGATGCCGTGGGCGGTGCCCTTGGCGAGCCCGAGCGAGGACGCGATGTCCGACAGGCCGAGCCGGCGCTCGCCGCCCGCGAGCAGTCGCAGCATGGCCGCCGCCCGTTCAAGCGACTGGATGTTCTTCGCCATCGCCCGGCCTTCTCCCATCTAACGTTGTTCGACAATGCTGAACACTATCGGTCGATGCCGACCTCATGTGACACATGACAGTGTCGGACAAGAACGGCCCGGAGCGGGAGTCCCCGCACACAGGATGCCGTCCGGCCCGTGGGACGCCTTGTCCACCCCGGGCCGAGCGCGGTTACGCTGGCCCCGTGCACCCTCCTCCGAAGGTGCAAAGCCGACAGCCGTCGCATCCCAGGGAGCTCATCCATGGCCTCGTTGCCGACCCCTTCCGCCGACAGCCGGAACCGCGTTGCGGCCCTCCGCGAGGCACTCGCCAGCCGAGTGGTCGTCGCCGACGGCGCCATGGGCACCATGCTCCAGGCACAGGACCCCACCCTCGAGGACTTCGAGAACCTCGAAGGCTGCAACGAGATCCTGAACATCACCCGGCCCGACATCGTCCGCTCGGTCCACCAGGAGTACTTCTCCGCCGGCGTCGACTGCGTCGAGACCAACACCTTCGGCGCCAACCACGCCGCCCTGGGCGAGTACGACATCCCCGAGCGCGTCCACGAGCTCTCCGAGGCCGGCGCGCGCATCGCCCGCGAGGTCGCCGACGAGTTCACCGCCACCACCGGCCGCCAGCGCTGGGTCCTCGGCTCCATCGGCCCCGGCACCAAGCTCCCCACCCTCGGCCACGCCCCCTACACCCTGCTGCGCGACGCCTACCAGCAGAACGCCGAGGGGCTCCTCGCCGGCGGCGCCGACGCCCTGCTCGTCGAGACCACCCAGGACCTGCTCCAGACCAAGTCCTCCGTCATCGGCGCCCGCCGCGCCCTCGACGCCCTCGGCGCCGACGTGCCGCTCATCGTCTCCGTCACCGTCGAGACCACCGGCACCATGCTCCTCGGCTCCGAGATCGGCGCCGCGCTCACCGCGCTCGAGCCGCTCGGCATCGACATGATCGGCCTGAACTGCGCCACCGGCCCCGCCGAGATGAGCGAGCACCTCCGCTACCTCGCCCGCCACTCGCGTATCCCGCTCTCCTGCATGCCCAACGCCGGCCTGCCGGTCCTCACCTCCGACGGCGCCCACTACCCGCTCAGCCCCGCCGAGCTCGCCGACGCCCAGGAGACCTTCGTCCGCGAGTACGGCCTCTCCCTCATCGGCGGCTGCTGCGGTACGACCCCGGAGCACCTGCGCCAGGTCGTCGAGCGGGTCCAGGGGCTCACCCCCGGCTCGCGCGACCCCCGCCCCGAGCCCGGCGCCGCGTCGCTGTACCAGACCGTGCCGTTCCGCCAGGACACCGCGTACATGGCGATCGGCGAGCGCACCAACGCCAACGGATCCAAGAAGTTCCGCGAGGCGATGCTCGAAGCCCGCTGGGACGACTGCGTCGAGATGGCCCGCGACCAGATCCGCGAGGGCGCGCACATGCTCGACCTCTGCGTCGACTACGTGGGCCGTGACGGCGTCGCCGACATGGCGGAGCTCGCCGGCCGCTTCGCCACCGCCTCCACCCTGCCCATCGTGCTCGACTCCACCGAGGTGGACGTCCTGCGGGCCGGCCTGGAGAAGCTCGGCGGCCGCGCCGTCATCAACTCGGTGAACTACGAGGACGGCGACGGCCCCGAGTCCCGCTTCGCCAAGGTCACCCGGCTCGCCCAGGAGCACGGCGCCGCGCTCATCGCCCTCACCATCGACGAGGAGGGCCAGGCCCGTACGCCCGAGCACAAGGTGGCCATCGCCGAACGGCTCATCGACGACCTCACCGGCAACTGGGGCATCCACGAGTCCGACATCCTCATCGACACCCTGACCTTCACCATCTGCACCGGTCAGGAGGAGTCCCGCAAGGACGGCATCGCCACGATCGAGGCGATCCGCGAGCTGAAGCGCCGCCACCCGGACGTCCAGACCACGCTCGGCCTCTCCAACATCTCCTTCGGTCTGAACCCGGCCGCCCGCATCCTCCTCAACTCCGTCTTCCTCGACGAGTGCGTGAAGGCCGGCCTCGACTCGGCGATCGTCCACGCGAGCAAGATCCTGCCGATCGCCCGCTTCGACGACGAGCAGGTCACCACCGCCCTCGACCTGATCTACGACCGCCGCGCCGAGGGCTACGACCCGCTGCAGAAGCTGATGGCCCTCTTCGAGGGCGTCAACACCAAGTCGATGAAGGCAGGCAAGACCGAGGAGCTCCTCGCCCTGCCGCTCGACGACCGTCTCAAGGCCCGGATCGTCGACGGCGAGAAGAACGGCCTGGAGGCGGACCTCGACGAGGCGCTGACGATCCGGCCGGCCCTGGAGATCGTCAACGAGATCCTGCTCGACGGCATGA
The DNA here is from genome assembly GCF_044764665.1 of Streptomyces sp. NPDC093795. NCBI lineage: Bacteria > Bacillati > Actinomycetota > Actinomycetes > Kitasatosporales > Streptomycetaceae > Streptomyces > Streptomyces sp. NPDC093795. Next base: position 286,661 of record NZ_JBIWIO010000007.1, on the reverse strand, counting down.
AGACGGTGGGCGAGCTGTTCGGCTCGGGCCAGATGCAGCTGCCGTTCGTGCTCCAGTCCGCCGAGGTCATGAAGACGGCCGTGGCGCATCTGGAACCGCACATGGAGAAGACGGACGCGGACGGCAAGGGCACGATCGTCCTCGCCACGGTCCGCGGCGACGTCCACGACATCGGCAAGAACCTCGTCGACATCATCCTGTCCAACAACGGCTACAACGTCGTCAACATCGGCATCAAGCAGCCGGTCTCCGCGATCCTCGAAGCGGCAGAGGAGCACAAGGCCGACGTGATCGGCATGTCCGGTCTCCTCGTGAAGTCCACCGTGATCATGAAGGAGAACCTGGAGGAGCTGAACCAGCGCGAGCTGGCCGCCAAGTACCCCGTGATCCTCGGCGGCGCCGCCCTCACCCGGGCGTACGTCGAACAGGACCTCCACGAGATCTACCAGGGCGAGGTCCGCTACGCCCGGGACGCCTTCGAGGGCCTGCGCCTCATGGACGCCCTCGTCGCCGTCAAGCGCGGCGTTCCCGGAGCCGTACTCCCCGAGCTCAAGCAGCGCCGGGTCGCGAAGTCCGACGCCCCCGCGCTCCAGGTGTCCGAGCCCGAGCCCGGCGGCCGCTCCGACGTCGCCACCGACAACCCGGTGCCGACCCCGCCGTTCTGGGGCACCCGGGTCGTCAAGGGCATCCCGCTCAAGGACTACGCCTCCTGGCTCGACGAGGGCGCCCTCTTCAAGGGCCAGTGGGGCCTCAAGCAGAACAGGGCCGGCGACGGACCCTCGTACGAGGAGCTCGTCGAGACCGAGGGCCGGCCCCGGCTGCGCGGCTGGCTGGAGCGCCTCCACACCGAGAACCTCCTGGAGGCGGCCGTCGTCCACGGCTACTTCCCCTGCGTGTCCAAGGGCGACGACCTGATTATCCTGGACGAGGCCGGCAACGAGCGGACCCGCTTCACCTTCCCGCGCCAGCGCCGGGGCCGCCGCCTCTGCCTCGCGGACTTCTTCCGCCCGGAGGAGTCCGGCGAGACCGATGTCGTCGGCCTCCAGGTCGTGACCGTCGGTTCGAGGATCGGCGAGGCCACGGCCGAGCTGTTCGCCTCCGACTCCTACCGCGACTACCTGGAGCTGCACGGCCTCTCCGTCCAGCTCGCCGAGGCCCTCGCCGAGTACTGGCACGCCCGTGTCCGCGCCGAGCTGGGCTTCGCCGGGGAGGACCCGGCCGACGTCCGGGACATGTTCGACCTCAAGTACCGCGGCGCCCGCTTCTCCCTGGGCTACGGCGCCTGCCCCGACCTGGAGGACCGCGCGAAGATCGCGGATCTGCTGCGGCCGGAGCGGATCGGTGTGCACCTGTCGGAGGAGTTCCAGCTGCACCCGGAGCAGTCCACGGACGCCATCGTGATCCACCACCCCGAGGCGAAGTACTTCAACGCCAGGTGACCGTCCACAGGTAAATCCGTACGTCCGCGCTGATCGGGACGTACACTTGTCGGTCCAGTGCAGGCCGGTCGTCCTCCCCGTACGGGGGGATGACCGGCCTTCTCGTCCCTCCATGGAGGTGTCCGGATGACCAGTACGGTCCCCGCGTCCCTGATCCGTACGAACGGAAGCTCCGCCCTGCAGGCCGTCTTCCTCGACATGGACGGGACCCTCGTCGACACGGAGGGCTTCTGGTGGGACGCGGAGGTGGAGGTCTTCGCCGACCTCGGGCACCGGCTCGACGAGGCCTGGCGGGACGTCGTCGTCGGCGGCCCGATGACCCGCAGCGCGGGCTACCTCATCGAGTCGACCGGCGCCGACATCACCCTCGCCGAGCTGACCGTCCTGCTCAACGAGAAGTTCGAGCAGCGCATCGACCGGGGCGTGCCGCTCATGCCGGGCGCCGACCGGCTCCTCGCCGAGCTGGCCCGGCACTCCATCCCGACCGCCCTCGTCTCCGCCTCGCACCGGCGGATCATCGAGCGGGTCCTCGACTCGCTCGGCCGTGACCGCTTCGCCCTCACCGTCGCGGGGGACGAGGTCGTCAGGACCAAGCCGCACCCCGAGCCGTATCTGACGGCCGCCCGTGGCGTCGGGGCCGATCCCGCGCTCTGCGCCGTCGTCGAGGACACGGCGACCGGTGTGGCGGCCGCGGAGGCGGCGGGCTGCCGGGTCGTCGCGGTGCCCTCCGTCGCCCCGATCGCGCCCTCGCCCGGCCGGGTCGTCGTGCGTTCCCTCGAAGAGGTCGACGTGCCGTTTCTCCGCACTCTGATCACCGGGATCTGAGCCTTCCCTGAGCTTTCCCCGGACTCGGTCGATGGAATGCGCCGACGCCCGGCAAAAACGATCAGGCCATTCACCGAAAGGGCCTCCGCGTGACCTTGGTCACCCAGAGTGCCTGGCGGTGGGTGGCCTTCCTCGTGCTCGCGCCCGAAAAGGGAGAGTTTCGGCGTCCCCATGTGTCCCGATTCGCTCGCCGCCGTCCGCATCCTCCGACGCATGACTATCGAGCGCCCCGCATTCATGATCACTGTGCGATTACCCCCACGCGCGCCCGTGGTCCGGCAATAGCTGCGCTGCCCACTAATCTTTCGCGAGTACTTCGCCGCATATCCGCGTGCACCGGCGCACACCCAAGTCGCCGAGAACACAGGACCGATCGCAACACCCGGCCCGATCGCTCCCGCCCCGACCGGGCGGCCGGCGGCGGAGTTCCCACTGACCGCTGTATCCCAGTGCCGGATGAGGAGATCGTCCCTGATGAACCGCAAGACCCTGGTGCTGCCGGCCGTGGCCGGACTGCTCGCCCCCCTGCTCGCCGCCTGCGGCGGAGCGCAGGACGGTGACACGATCGTCGTCGGCACCACGGACCAGTTCATCGCCACCGCGGACGCCCCCGCACCGCTCGACCCGGCCTTCGCCTACGACACCGGCGCCTGGAACATCCTGCGGCAGACCGTCCAGACCCTGATGCACGTGCCCCGCGGCGGCGGCGAGCCCGTCCCCGAGGCCGCCCAGAGCTGCGGATTCTCCGACCGGGCCAGCGAGAGCTACCGCTGCAAGCTCCGCTCCGGCCTCACCTTCGCGGACGGCACCCCGATCACCGCCGAAGACGTCAAGTACTCCGTCGACCGCGTCCTGAAGATCAAGTCGGACAACGGCACGGCCGCCCTCCTCTCGAACGTCGACACCGTCGAGACCAAGGGCACCGACGAGGTCGTCTTCCACCTGAAGACCCCCGACGCCACCTTCCCGTACAAGCTCTCCACCCCGGTCGCCGGCATCCTCAGCAAGGACAAGTACGCCGCCGACAAGCTCCGCGACGGATTCGACGTCGACGGCTCCGGCCCGTACACGATGAAGGTCGAGCGCGACGGCGAGAAGGCCACCCGCTTCGTCTTCACCAAGAACCCCGCCTACAAGGGCGACATCACCCTCCGCAACGACCAGGTCGAACTGCGCCCCTACGCCGACGCGGACACCATGGGCCGGGCCCTGGACGGCGACGACATCGACATGATGGCCCGCTCCCTGTCGCAGCAGCAGGTCAAGGACCTCACCGAGACGCCCAAGGAGGGCATCGAGATCATCGAGGTCCCCGGCCTCGAGATCCGCTACCTCGGCTTCAACACCAAGGCCCCCGCCGTCCAGGAGAAGGCCGTACGCCAGGCCATGGCCGCCGTCGTCGACCGCGGCGCCCTCGTCGACCTGGTCTACGGCCCCACCGCCGAACCCCTGTACTCGCTGATCCCCTCCAGCATCACCGGCCACACCACCCCCTTCTTCGACGCGTACGGCGAGCCCGACCGCGCCCGTGCCGCCAAGCTCCTCAAGGACGCGGGCGTCAAGACGCCGGTCAAGGTCACGCTGAACTACACCACCGACCACTACGGCGCCGAGACCGCCAAGGAGTTCGAGGCGCTCAAGAAGCAGCTCGTCGCCACCGAACTCTTCGACGCCACCGTCCAGGGCACCGAATGGTCGAAGTTCCGCACCGCCCAGAAGCGCGGCGACTACGCCGTCTACGGCCTCGGCTGGTTCCCGGACTACCCGGACCCGGACAACTACATCGCGCCCTTCCTGGACAGCGACAACTTCCTCAACACCCCGTACGTGAACAAGGTCGTCCGCGACCAGCTCATCCCGCGCTCGCGCCGCCAGGCCGACCGCACCGCCGCAGGCCCCGTCTTCAACCAGATCCAGAAGATCGTCGCCGAGGACGTACCCGTCCTGCCCCTGTGGCAGGGCAAGCAGTACGTCGCCGCCCGCGACGACCTCAACGGAGTCGAGTACGCCCTCAACACGTCCTCCGACCTCCTGCTCTGGGAACTGGGCCGCGGCACCGCATAACCCCGTCGACTGGGTCGGTTACACCGGCCGCGCACCCGCGCGCGGCCGGCCTGACAAGAGATCACGAGGCACGTTCTGTGAAGACGCACAACAAGTGGCTGACGGCCCCCCTCGCCGCCGGCCTGTCCGCCGCCCTCCTCAGCGGCTGCGGCACCGAACAGGGTGGCGCCGGAGACTCCGGCAACGCCATACGCGTCGGCATGTCCGACGAGATCCTCAGCCCCGACCCGGCGGCCGGCTACGACCCCGGCTCCTGGCTGCTGTTCAACAACGTCTTCCAGTCCCTGCTCGCCTTCCCCAAGGGCGGCTCCCAGCCCGAGCCCGAGGCCGCCGACAAGTGCGGCTTCGGCACGGGCAGCACCGTCTACACCTGCACCCTGCGCGACGGCCTCACCTTCTCCAACGGCAACAAGCTCACCTCCAAGGACGTCAAGTACTCCTTCGAGCGGGCCCTCAAGATCGCCGACCCCTCCGGCCCCGCGCCGCTGCTCTCCACCATCAAGACCATCGAGACCCCCGACGAGCGGACCGTCGTCTTCCGCCTCAAGGTCCCGGACGCCACCTTCCCCAGCAAGATCGCCTCCGGCGCCGGCTCCATCATCGACCACCGCGAGTACCCGGCCGACGCCCTCCGCACCGACGGCAAGGCCACCGGCTCCGGCCCGTACAAGCTGGACTCCCTCAGCGACTCCGAGGCCACCTTCTCCGCCAACCCCGGCTACCGGGGCACCGCACGGCTCAAGAACGACGCCGTCACCCTCAAGCTCTACCGCGGCGACCGCTCCGCCCTCTCCAAGGCCCTCACCGCCGGAGAGATAGACGTCGCCTACCGAGGCCTCTCCGCCGAGGACATCGCCACCCTCGAAACCTCCGAGACCACCGACGACAAGGGCATCGAGGTCATCCCCGGCAGCAGCGCCGAGGTCCAGCACCTCGTCTTCAACATGAAGGACCCGGTCCTCGGCAAGCTCGGCGTCCGCCAGGCCATCGCCCACCTCGTCGACCGCGAGGCCCTCGTCGAAGGCGTCTACAAGTCGACGGCCACGCCGCTCTACTCGATCGTCCCGGCCGGCATCGCAGGACACAACACCGCCTTCTACGACACCTACGGCGCCCCCGACAAGGCCAAGGCCAAGAAGGCCCTGCGCGCGGCCGGCATCACCGACAAGGTGAAGCTCACCCTCTGGTCCACGCCCAGCCGCTACGGCCCGGCCACCGACCAGGAACTCAAGGCCATCGCCGGCCAGCTCAACACGAGCGGCCTCTTCGACGCCGACGTCAAGTCCGTCGCCTACGACCAGTACGAGAAGGACATCGCCGACGGCAAGTACGGCGTCTACGTCAAGGGCTGGGTCCCCGACTACCCCGACGCCGACAACTTCACCGCCCCCTTCTTCGGCAAGGGCAACGTCCTCGGCAACCACTACGAGAACACCACCATCACCGGCAGCCTCCTCCCGAAGACGGCCGCCGTCCCGGACCGCGCCGCCACCGCCGACGAGTACGGCAAGCTCCAGGACCTCGTCGCCGACGAACTCCCGCTGCTCCCGCTCTGGCAGGGCAAGCAGTACGCCGTCGCCCGCGACGACGTCACCGGCCTCGAATGGACCCTCGACTCCTCGACCGTCTTCCGCTTCTGGGAGATCCGCAAGGGCTGACCCGCACACGGCGGAGGGGCCCGGCGCGCGCACGCGCACCGGGCCCCTCCGCCGTAGCCGCTACTGGCCGCCCGCGCCCGGCCGCACCAGACCGCTCTCGTACGCGTACACCGCGGCCTGCACCCGGTCCCGCAGCCCCAGCTTCGTCAGCACATGACCCACATGCGTCTTCACCGTCGTCTCGCTGACGAACAGATCCGCCGCGATCTCCGCGTTCGACAGACCACGCGCCACCAGCTTCAACACCTCCACCTCACGGTCCGTCAAGGTGTTCAGCGTGTCCGGCATCTGCTCCTCGCCCGTCGGCAGATGCGCCGAGTACTTGTCGAGCAGCCGACGCGTGATCGACGGCGCCAGCATCGCCTCACCGGCCGCCACCACCCGGATCGCCTGCACCAGCTCGGTCGCCGGAGCGTCCTTCAGAAGGAAACCGCTCGCACCCGCCCGCAGCGCCTCCACCACGTACTCGTCCAGATCGAAGGTCGTCAGCACCAGCACCTTCGCCGGACCGTCCCGCCCCGGACCCGTGATCTGCCGGGTCGCCTCCACCCCGTCCATCCGCGGCATCCGGATGTCCATCAGCACCACGTCCGGCTGCAACGCCCGCACCTGGTCCTGCGCCTGGAGACCGTCCCCGGCCTCACCCACCACCGCGATGTCCTGCTCCGCCTCCAGAATCATCCGGAAGCCGGTGCGCAACAGCGGCTGATCGTCGACCAAGAGGACGCGGATCGTCACAAGGGCTCCTTCACGGGACCTGAGCTCACGAGGTACGCCGACGCTACGGCGCCGGCGGGGCCAGGCCCATTCTGCCCTGACCCGATTCGCCCGACTCCGGCGGGCACACGGAAACGATCTTCAGCGGATAGACCGGGGGAGTCCCCCCGAACTCGGGACACACCGCCTGATGATCACACCAACCGCACAGCTTCGTCGGCCGCGGCCGCCAGTCACCCGAATCCGTCGCCAGCCGGATCGCCTCCCACAGCGCGAGCAGCTTCCGCTCCACCCGCAGCAGATCCGCCTCCACCGGGTCGTACGTCAGCACCTCCCCGCTGCCCAGATAGACCAGCTGCAGCCGCCGCGGGATCACCTGCCGCAGCCGCCACACCACCAGCGCGTAGAACGTCATCTGGAACAGCGCGCCGTCCCGGTACTGCGGCCGCGGCGCCTTCCCCGTCTTGTAGTCGACGATCCGCACCTCACCCGAGGGCGCCACATCGATCCGGTCGATCACCCCACGCAGCCGCAACCCCGAATCCAGCTCCGTCTCCACGAAAAGCTCACGCTCGGCCGGCTCCAGACGCGTCGGATCCTCCAGCGTGAACCACCGCTCGACCAGCCGCTCCGCCTCACCCAGCCACTCCGCGAGCCGCTCGCCTTCCGGATCCTCCGCGAACAGCTCACCCAGCTCCGGCTTCGACTCGAGGAGCCGGTCCCACTGCCCCGGAACCATCGCCCGCGCCCGCGGAGCCGTACGCTCCACCGCCGGATCGTCGAAGAGCCGCTCGAGCACCGCATGCACCAGCGTGCCCCGCGTCGCCGCCGCACTCGGCCGCTCCGGCAGCCGGTCGATCACCCGGAACCGGTACAGCAGCGGACACTGCATGAAATCGCTCGCCCGCGACGGCGACAACGACATGGGCGCCCGGGGCTCCGCCGGCACCTGCTCGCTCGTACTCATGACAAAGACCCTACGACCCGCCACCGACAACGAGGGCCTGTCCGGTGGATCAGGGCCGGGTCCGCGGCGCCTGGCACGGCACCTGGCCGCGTTGCCGAAATGCCCGAATAGCTCCGCTATTAGGACACTCCGGCGCCTTGCCATGCACCGCACCAGACGCCGCGGCCTGACCGACCCTGATCCACCGGACAGGCCCCAGCGGAATACCATCGACCCGAGGCCCCGTCGCACTGCATGATCGAACCGTGACACACCGACGTGGGTCACACCCCCGCGACGAAAGGAACCCGTGAACCAGGACGAGCCCAAGCCGCAGCGCACCGAGGAACCCGGCGGCGGGATCCTCATGGGCCGGCCCTTCGGCGTGCCCGTCTACGTCGCCCCCAGCTGGTTCCTCGTCGCCGCCCTCATCACCTGGGTCTTCGGCGACCAGATCGAACGCGTCCTGCCCGAACTCGGCGCCGCCCGCTACCTCGTCTCCCTCTTCTTCGCCATCGCCTTCTACGCCTCCGTGCTCGTCCACGAACTGGCCCACACCATCGCCGCGCTCCGCTTCAAACTCCCGGTGCGCCGCATCCAGCTCCAGTTCTTCGGCGGCGTCTCCGAGATCGAGAAGGAGACCGAGACCCCCGGCCGCGAATTCGTCCTCGCGTTCGTCGGCCCCCTCCTCTCCCTCGTCCTCGCCGGCGTGTTCTATCTCTCCCTGTACGCCGTCGAGCCCGGCACCGTCCCCGGCGTCCTCCTCGCCGGCCTGATGATCTCCAACCTGATCGTCGCCGCCTTCAACCTGCTCCCCGGCCTCCCCCTGGACGGCGGCCGCATGCTCCGCGCCGTCATCTGGAAGATCACCGGCAAGCCCATGAGCGGCACCGTCGCCGCCGCCTGGGTCGGCCGCGCCCTCGCCGTCCTCGTCCTCGTCGGCCTCCCCCTGCTCACCCGCACCGGGGCTCTCGGCAACTCCACCGACGACATCAGCGGCCTCGACACGGTCACCGACGCCCTGCTCGCCGCCATCCTCGCCGCCATCATCTGGACCGGCGCCGGCAACAGCCTCCGCATGGCCCGCCTGCGCGAACACCTCCCCGAACTCAGCGCCCGCAGCCTCACCCGCCGCGCCATCCCCGCCGAACCCGGCGCCCCCCTCTCCGAGGCCCTCCGCCGCGCCAACGAAGCCGGCGCCCGCGCCCTCGTCGTCGTCGACGGCCACGGCGACCCCACCGGCATCGTCCGCGAGGCCGCCATCGCCGCCGTCCCCCAGCACCGCCGCCCCTGGGTCGCCGTCAGCACCCTCGCCCAGGACCTCACCGACGGCATGCGCGTCCCCGCCGAACTCACCGGCCAGCCCCTCCTCGACCACCTCCGCGCCAGCCCCGCCACCGAGTACCTCGTCGTCGAGGCCACCGGCGAGATCTACGGCGTCCTCGCCACCACCGACGTGGAACGCGCCTTCGTCAAGGCCATGGCACGACCCGGTTCGTAACCCCGGTAGTCGGCTTCCGAGCACGGTCGACCGTCGGCGCCGACTCGAGCGGCCCGGAGGTGAGGAAGCCCTTGATAAGGTGCTCGTATGTCCGAACCGACCGGTGCCGCCCGCCGACGCGGGCCCTTCAAGGTCGGGGACCAGGTTCAGCTGACCGACCCCAAGGGCCGTCACTACACGTTCACGCTCGAAGAGGGAAAGAACTTCCACACCCACAAGGGTTCCTTCCCGCACGACGAACTGATCGGCGCCCCCGAGGGCAGCGTTGTCCGCACCACCGGAAACGTCGCCTACCTCGCGCTGCGCCCCCTGCTCCCCGACTACGTCCTGTCCATGCCCCGCGGCGCCGCCGTGGTCTACCCCAAGGACGCGGGGCAGATCCTGGCCTTCGCCGACATCTTCCCCGGCGCTCGCGTCGTGGAAGCCGGGGTGGGCTCGGGATCGCTCAGCAGCTTCCTCCTGCGCGCCATCGGCGACAGCGGCATGCTGCACTCCTACGAGCGCCGCGAAGACTTCGCCGAGATCGCGAAGGGCAACGTCGAACGCTACTTCGGCGGCCCCCACCCCGCGTGGCAGCTCACCGTGGGCGACCTCCAGGACAACCTGTCCGACACCGACGTCGACCGCGTCATCCTGGACATGCTCGCTCCCTGGGAGTGCCTGGAGGCCGTCTCCAAGGCCCTCGTCCCCGGCGGCATCCTCTGCTGCTACGTGGCCACCACCACCCAGCTCGCCCGCACCGTGGAGTCCATCCGCGAGTTCGGCTGCTACGCCGAGCCGCAGCCCTGGGAATCCATGATCCGCAACTGGCACGTCGAGGGCCTCGCCGTCCGCCCCGATCACCGCATGATCGGCCACACCGGCTTCCTCGTCACCGCCCGCCGCCTCGCGGACGGCGTCGAGCCCCCGATGCGCCGCCGCCGCCCCGCCAAGGGCGCCTACGGCGAGGACTACGAAGGCCCCAACAAGGGCTGACGTCCCGACAACCACGGAGCGCCGCCGCCGAGTTCCCCGCCCACGGCAGGGAAGTCGACGGCGGCGCCCCCATGTTCGGCGGACGCCCGTACCCCCGCCCGCGGCCGACCCACCTGTTCCGTCCCCCTGTGACGTATGGCACGATGCCCGGAAACCACCGCGCCACCCCCACAGGAGACGTCTCGCGTGCAGCCCTCCGCCGCCCCGGACCTCGCGGACCTCGCCCACACCAGGGCCCGACCGGCCCACTGGCTCGCCATCGCCACCGCGACCGCCGCGGTCGTCGCCCTCGCCGGCCTGCTCCAGCCGGGCCCCGCCGAAGCCACCACGGCCCCTGCCGCCGCCCCGGGCCCCGCACCCGCCCCCGAGGCCGCCGGAGCCGACTACCCCCTGGACTGCCGGGGAGGCCCCCGCAAGATCGCACAGCAGGCGTCAGGGGACCTCGACGGCGACGGAAACCCCGAGACCGTTGCGGTCGTGCACTGCGAAGCCGGCTCCGGCACCCCGCCGAGCGGCGTCTACGTCCTCACCCGCGGCAAGGAGACCGGCCCCCGCGCGCGCGTGGTGGCCACCCTCGTCGCGCCCGAGCTGCACAAGAGCGTCACCGAGCTCGACGTACGCGAGGGAGTGGTCCTCGCCACCCTGCTCGGCTACTCGTCGCCGGACGTTCCCAGCTGCTGCCCCGACGAGAAGGAGCAGGTCGGCTGGCGTTGGCAGGGCGGCACCTTCGTACGCGACGGCCGGGCCGGCGCGCAGAGCGCCTGATCGTCACTCCGCGTCGGGGCCGTACACCTCGACCTTGTCCGCGGCCCGGCGCACATGGATGCAGTCGCCCGGGCACTCCTTCGCGGAGTCCACCACGTCCTGGAGCAGCGTCAGCGGAACCGGCGTCGTGGCGCCCGCGTCCTGAAGGAGCTCGTCGTCGGCACTCTTCACATACGCGAGCCCGTCGATGTCCAGCTCGAAGACCTCGGGAGCGTACTGCACGCAGATCCCGTCCCCGGTGCACAGGTCCTGGTCGATCCAGACCTCCAGCGCCTCGTCGGCGCCCGTGGAAAGGACCTCGTCCTGCACGGTCATATCTCCTGCCGTCCCTGCTTCTCGTATCGCTTCTCGCGGGTAAGTCGGGCCCCCTCCGACGGGTGTTGGCCCAAGACGACGATACAACCGCCCGCTTTCAAGCCGTGAAGGGTGGGTATTCCTCCTGGCGAGAGGGGAAGCGCAAGGGTGAAGATCGGACACACCTCGGAGTCTTTTTGATCTAGGGGTTTCAATCACCACCCACGCAGGTAGGGTCAGGAAGCGTCCAGCTCCCCTTGGAGGAGGTGAGGACCGTGGCAGCCCACGACGACGACATCAACCGCGGCATCCGGCCGGGGCGAGGGTCTGAAGACCCCGCCGGTCAGGTTGCCTATCTCGAGCAGGAAATCGCCGTCCTGCGCCGCAAGCTCGCCGACTCTCCGCGACACACGAGGATTCTCGAAGAGCGGATCGTCGAGCTGCAGACCAACCTGGCCGGCGTGTCCGCGCAGAACGAACGACTCGCGAACACGCTCCGTGAGGCCCGCGACCAGATCGTGGCCCTCAAGGAGGAGGTCGACCGGCTCGCACAGCCGCCGGCCGGCTTCGGTGTCTTCCTGCAGGCCAACGAGGACGGCACATGTGACATCTTCACCGGGGGCCGCAAGCTCCGGGTGAACGTCAGCCCGAGCATCGAGCTCCCCGAGCTCAAGCGCGGCCAGGAAGTCATGCTCAACGAAGCGCTCAACGTGGTCGAGGCCATGGAGTACGAGCGCGCCGGGGACATCGTCACCCTCAAGGAGATCCTCGAGGACGGCGAGCGCGCCCTGGTGGTCGGGCACACCGACGAGGAACGGGTGGTGAGGCTCGCCGAGCCTCTGCTGGACGTCACCATCCGCGCCGGTGACGCCCTGCTGCTCGACTCCAGGTCCGGCTACGTCTACGAGGTGGTCCCCAAGAGCGAGGTCGAAGAACTCGTTCTGGAAGAGGTCCCGGACGTCGACTACGAGAAGATCGGCGGTCTGGGCGGCCAGATCGAGATGATCCGCGACGCGGTCGAGCTTCCCTACCTCCACCCGGACCTCTTCAAGGAGCACGAACTGCGGCCGCCCAAGGGCATCCTGCTCTACGGGCCGCCCGGCTGCGGCAAGACGCTGATCGCGAAGGCCGTGGCCAACTCCCTGGCCAAGAAGGTCGCCGAGGTGACCGGTCAGCCCGCGGGGAAGTCCTACTTCCTCAACATCAAGGGCCCCGAGCTCCTCAACAAGTACGTCGGTGAGACCGAGCGGCACATCCGCCTCGTCTTCCAGCGTGCCCGGGAGAAGGCGAGCGAGGGCACCCCCGTCATCGTCTTCTTCGACGAGATGGAATCCCTCTTCCGCACCCGCGGCTCCGGTGTCAGCTCGGACGTGGAGAACACCATCGTCCCGCAGCTCCTCGCCGAGATCGACGGTGTGGAGGGCCTGGAGAACGTCATCGTCATCGGCGCCTCCAACCGCGAGGACATGATCGACCCCGCGATCCTGCGGCCCGGCCGGCTCGACGTCAAGATCAAGATCGAGCGTCCGGACGCGGAGGCCGCGAAGGACATCTTCGCGAAGTACCTCACGGCCACCCTGCCGCTGCACGCCGACGACCTTTCCGAGCACAGCGGCTCCAAGGCCGCCGCCGCCCACGGAATGATCCAGTCCGTCGTCGAGCAGATGTACGCCGAAACCGAGGAGAACCGCTTCCTCGAAGTCACGTACGCCAACGGCGACAAGGAAGTCCTCTACTTCAAGGACTTCAACTCCGGCGCGATGATCCAGAACATCGTCGACCGGGCCAAGAAGATGGCCATCAAGGCCTTCCTCGACCACAACCAGAAGGGCATCCGCGTCTCCCACCTCCTCCAGGCCTGCGTGGACGAGTTCAAGGAGAACGAGGACCTGCCCAACACCACCAACCCCGACGACTGGGCCCGGATCTCCGGAAAGAAGGGCGAGCGGATCGTGTTCATCCGCACCCTCGTCACCGGAAAGCAGGGCGCGGACACCGGACGCTCCATCGACACGGTGGCCAATACCGGTCAGTACCTGTAAAACGCCCACCGGCTGCGGATGTCCGGAAACCGGGCATCCGCAGCCGACGCATTCCATCCAGCATTTCCCCCGGCATCACAGGGAAATACGCAAACGATCTCCCCACCAGCGCGGAGCCGCTCTAGGCTCATCGGTACCGCCGAGTCGCGCACAGTGAGCGCCGCCGGGCAAGGAGGGCCGCATGACCGTACGGCGAGTAATGGGCATCGAGACGGAGTACGGGATCTCCGTCCCGGGACACCCGAACGCCAATGCCATGCTCACCTCGTCCCAGATCGTCAACGCCTACGCGGCGGCGATGCACCGGGCGCGCCGCGCCCGCTGGGACTTCGAGGAGGAGAACCCGCTGCGGGACGCCCGCGGCTTCGACCTCGCCCGCGAGGTGGCCGACTCCAGCCAGCTCACCGACGAGGACATCGGCCTGGCCAACGTGATCCTCACCAACGGAGCACGGCTCTACGTGGACCACGCCCACCCGGAGTACAGCTCGCCCGAGGTCACCAACCCGCTCGACGCCGTCCTCTGGGACAAGGCCGGCGAGCGGATCATGGCGGAGGCCGCCGAGCGCGCCGCCCAGCTCCCCGGCGCCCAGCCGATCCACCTCTACAAGAACAACACCGACAACAAGGGCGCCTCCTACGGCACGCACGAGAACTACCTGATGAAGCGGGAGACCCCCTTCTCGGACATCGTGCGCCACCTCACCCCCTTCTTCGTCTCCCGCCAGGTCGTGACCGGCGCGGGACGGGTCGGCATCGGCCAGGACGGCCGTGAGCACGGCTTCCAGATCAGCCAGCGCGCCGACTACTTCGAGGTCGAGGTGGGCCTGGAGACCACCCTCAAGCGCCCCATCATCAACACCCGGGACGAGCCGCACGCCGACGCCGAGCGCTATCGCAGGCTGCATGTGATCATCGGCGACGCGAACCTCTCCGAGATCTCGACCTACCTCAAGCTGGGCACCACCGCGCTGGTCCTGTCGATGATCGAGGACGGGTTCATCACCGTCGACCTCGCCGTCGACCAGCCCGTACGGACCCTCCACCACGTCTCGCACGACCCGACGCTCCAGTACCTGATCACGCTCCGCAGCGGCCGGACACTCACCGCGGTGCAGCTCCAGATGGAGTACTTCGAGCTGGCCAGGAAGTACGTGGACGAGCGGTACGGCACGGACGCGGACGAGCAGACCAAGGACGTCCTGATCCGCTGGGAGGACACCCTCAACCGGCTCGAGAACGATCCGATGAGCCTGGCCGGCGAGCTCGACTGGATCGCCAAGCGGGAGCTCATGGAGGGCTACCGGCGCCGGGACGGCCTGGAGTGGGACGCCGCACGCCTGCACCTGGTGGACCTCCAGTACGCGGACGTACGCCCCGACAAGGGCCTCTACAACCGTCTGGTGGCCCGCGGGCGCATGAAGCGGCTCCTGGACGAGGCGGACGTGGAGCGGGCCGAGACGGCGCCTCCCGAGGACACCCGGGCCTATTTCCGGGGCCGCTGCCTGGAGCAGTACGCCGACGACGTCGCCGCCGCCTCCTGGGACTCGGTGATCTTCGACCTTCCCGGTCGGGACTCCCTCCAGCGCGTCCCGACCCTGGAGCCGCTGCGCGGCACCAAAGCCCATGTGAAGTCGCTCCTCGACCGCTGCCGGACGGCCGAGGAACTGGTCCGAGTACTCTCCGGCGGCTGATCGGAGGCCCTCCACGGGCCTGAAATGCCCCGGCGCTGGGAATCATGGAAACAGTGCCCGGGCGTTGTGGAAACCACGGGGCCGAAGTCGGACCCCACGTATAGGGTCTGATCTTGTACGGACTCAACCGAGCGGGCCGATTCGAGCGGGGTGAGGTTTATGGCGACCAAGGACACCGGCGGCGGACAGCAGAAGGCGACGCGTTCCACGGAGGAGGTCGAGGAGACCACCACGGAGGCGAGCTCCGACCTCCAGGAGCGCCAGGAGAAGCTGAGCGAGGACGTGGACTCCGTCCTGGACGAGATCGACGACGTACTCGAGGAGAACGCCGAGGACTTCGTGCGGTCCTTCGTGCAGAAGGGCGGCGAGTAGCCGCTCCACGCACCTGTCGTCCTCCGTCCCCGGAGCCCCGGAGAAAGCCGTGGGTCCGGGGACGGATGACAAGCGGTGGCACGGGTAAGGTCCGTGCACAGCAACCAAGATCGGCCCGCGCGTCCCACGGCGGGCCGACTCTCCCACCCGGAAGGAATCGCGTGGAAGCCAACCCTCGTAGCACCGGGCGTCTGCCGGCGGCCTTCCTCACGCCGGGGTCGTCCTCGTTCATGGACTTCCTGTCCGCGCACTCGCCGGATCAGCTCCCCGGCAACCGGAGGCTGCCGGAGGGCGTCGTCGAGGCCCCGCACGGGACGACCATCGTGGCCGCGACGTTCCCCGGCGGCGTCGTGCTCGCCGGTGACCGGCGGGCCACCATGGGGAACATGATCGCGCAGCGGGACATCGAGAAGGTCTTCCCGGCCGACGAGTACTCCGCCGTCGGCATCGCCGGCACCGCGGGTCTCGCCGTCGAGATGGTCAAGCTGTTCCAGCTGGAGCTGGAGCACTTCGAGAAGGTGGAGGGCGTCACGCTCTCCCTCGAGGGCAAGGCGAACCGCCTCTCCACCATGATCCGGGGCAACCTCGGCATGGCCATGCAGGGACTCGCCGTGGTGCCGCTCTTCGCGGGCTGGGACGAGGCCAAGGAGAAGGGCCGGATCTTCTCGTACGACGTGACCGGCGGCCGCTCCGAGGAGCACGGGTTCGCCGCCACCGGCTCCGGCTCGATCTTCGCGCGCGGTTCGATGAAGAAGCTGTACCGCGCCGACCTGACCGAGCAGGAGGCCACCACCCTGGTCGTCCAGGCGCTCTACGACGCGGCGGACGACGACTCGGCGACCGGCGGCCCCGACATGGCACGCCGGATCTTCCCGATCGTCACGGTCATCACGGACGAGGGCTACCGCAGGCTCACCGAGGCCGAGTCCTCCGAGCTGGCCCGGTCGGTCACCGCACGGCGCCTGGAGCAGCCCGACGGGCCGCGCGCCGCCCTGCTCTGACCACTCGTCGCTCTGTAGAAGCCCAGAAGAAAGGGACGGACCGCCGGTGTCCACTCCGTTCTACGTCTCACCCCAGCAGGCCATGGCCGACCGGGCGGAGTACGCCCGCAAGGGCATCGCCCGAGGCCGCAGCCTGGTCGTCCTCCAGTACACCGACGGCATCGTCTTCGTCGGCGAGAACCCGTCCCGCGCGCTGCACAAGTTCAGCGAGATCTACGACCGGATCGGCTTCGCCGCCGCCGGCAAGTACAACGAGTACGAGAACCTCCGCATCGGCGGCGTGCGCTACGCCGACCTGCGGGGCTACACCTACGACCGGGACGACGTCACCGCGCGCGGCCTGGCCAACGTCTACGCCCAGACGCTGGGCACGATCTTCTCCAGCGCGGGGGAGAAGCCGTACGAGGTCGAGCTGGTCGTCGCCGAGGTCGGGGAGGAACCGTCGGGCGACCAGATCTACCGGCTTCCGCACGACGGCTCGATCGTGGACGAGCACGGCTCGGTCGCGGTCGGCGGGAACGCGGAGCAGATCGGCTCCTTCCTGGACCAGCGGCACCGGGACGGCATGTCCCTCGCCGAGGCCCTGAAGCTGGCCGTGCAGGCCCTGTCGCGGGACACCAACGGCAGCGAGCGGGAGATCCCCGCGGAGCGCCTCGAGGTGGCGGTCCTGGACCGTACGCGTCCGCAGCAGCGCAAGTTCAAGCGGATCGTCGGCCGTCAGCTGTCGCGCCTCCTCCAGGCGGACAACGCGGCGGTGGCGAAGACGGACGAGCCCTCGGACGAGGCTCCCGAGGAGTAGTCCCGACGCTCGGAAGGGGGCCCGGTCCATGGCGACCGGGCCCCTTCGGCGTACCCGGGCTCTCCGGCCCTCCGGGCCGGCCTCAGGGGGCCGGTGCGGGGCCCGTGGAGCCGCGGGGGACGAGGGCGACGGGCAGGGAGACCGGCTCGGGGCGTTCGCCCGCGAGGACGGCGAGCAGCGCCTCCATGCCCCGCCGGCCGAACTCCTCGGCGGGCAGCCGGACCGTCGTCAGCTCCGGCTCGACCACGGTCGCGAGCGCCATGTCGTCGAAGCCGGTGACCGACAGGTCCTCGGGGACCCGCAGCCCGAGCCGGCGCGCGGCCTTGCAGACGCCGGCCGCGAGGATGTCGTCGTCGCAGATCACCGCCGTGGGCCGGGGGCCGGGCGCGGCGAGGGCGGACCCGGCGACCTCCCCCGCGTCCGCGACGTTCAGCGGTGACCGTACGGTGCGCACCTCCGTCCCGCGCAGGGCGTGGGCGAGCGTGGCGGCCCGCACGTCGAACGTCCAGGACGGGGCCGCCGACGCCAGGTGCAGAAAATCGCGGTGGCCGAGGCCGAGGAGATGGTCGGTCACCCGGAGCATGCCGTCGGCGACGTCGAGGTTCACATGGGCGGCGGCGCCGGCGTCCGCAGGGTCGCTGTCGAGCATGACGAGCGGCAGGTCGGTGCCCCGGAAGGCCGCCAGGGCGTCGGTGGCCATCGAGGAGGCGATGACGCCGTCGAGCGCGGCCGGCGCCGAGGCGAAGGGGTCACGGGCGGGGCCCAGGCCGTCGGGGGAGGGGTAGAGGACGACGCCGAAGCCGTGCCGGGCAGCCGCCGCCGCGGCGCCCGTGTAGACGTGGGCGAAGAACTCGTTGGTGAGCGCCGGGACCACGAGGAGGGCGGTCCGGGTGCGGCCGAGACGGAGGTTGCGGGCGGCGAGGTTGGGCCGGTAGCCGAGGCTCCGGGCGGTCTCACGGACGGCCTCCGCTGTGCGCTCCGACACCCGGCCGCGCCACTTGTCGCCGAGCACGAGGGAGACGGTGGCCTGGGAGACGCCCGCGGCCCGGGCGACGTCCCGGCTGGTGGGGCGGGCGCCGCCGAGCGGCTCCGGGGTCTGCACTGGGGCCTCCGCGTCGAACGGTTCAGGGGGCGCGGGCCGGACCCGCGTACAACGGTCGAGCAGCGCGGGCTGGACCCGCGTACAGCCGACATGGTACGTATGACGACGGAAGTTATACGTAAAACCTCGGGCTCGTCCGAGGCGAGGGGAGACCACATGGCCACCGAGGCCCCGGCACGCGGCGGCTATCTCGACATACTCCGGGCGCCACACGCCGCCCGGCTGCTCGCCGGCACCCTGCTCGGACGCCTGCCCAACGGCACCGGCCCCATCGCCCTCACCCTCTTCGTCCGCGACCAGGGCGGCAGCTACACCCTCGCCGGCGGCCTCATCGCCGCCTACGGCGTCGCCACCGCCGTCGGACAGCCCCTCCTCGGCCGCGCCGTCGACCTCAAGGGCCAGCCCCGGGTCCAACTGCCCGCCGCGGTCCTCTCCGCCCTCGGCATGGCCCTGCTCGCCCTCACCGGCATCGGCCACCTGCCGCTCGCGTACGCGGCCGTCGTCCTCGCCGGGCTCTTCACACCGCCCCTGGAGGGCGGGCTGCGCGCCCTCTGGCCGAGCGTCCTGGGCCGCGAGGACCGGGTCCACCGGGCGTACGCACTCGACGCGGTGGCGCAGGAGGTCATGTTCACCGCGGGCCCCCTCCTGCTGACCCTCCTCGTCTCCCTCTGGTCGCCCGCCGCCGCCCTCCTCGTCATCAACCTCCTCGGCGTCCTCGGCGCCCTCGCCGTCGTCCTCTCCGCGCCCTCCCGCACCTGGCGCTCCGCACCCCGGGAGGCCCACTGGCTGGGCGCCCTGCGCTCACCGGGGCTCCTCGCCCTCCTCGGCTCCTTCTTCTTCGTCGGCCTCGCGCTCGGCTCCATCACCGTCGCCGCCGTCGCCTACGCCGACGACCGGGGCACCCCGTCGGTCTACGGCTGGCTGATGGCCGCCCTCGGCCTCGGCGCGCTCCTCGGCGGCGTCGCCTACGGCGCCCGCCGGTGGACCGGCACCCCCGAGCGCCGCCTGCGCGTGCTCGTCCTGCTCCTCGCCGTCTGCTACCTGCCGCTCGTCCTCACGCCGGGCCCCGTCGCCATGACCGGTCTCTCGGTCCTCTCCGGCGTGTTCCTGGCGCCCGCCCTCGCCTGCGCCTTCATCGTCGTGGACCGGCACGCGCCGCGCGGCACCGTGACCGAGGCCTTCTCCTGGCTCGTCACCACCTTCGGCGTCGGCTCGGCCCTCGGCTCCGCCGTGGCGGGCCCCGCCGTCGAACTCGCGGGGACCGTCACCGGATTCGCCGTCGCCGGGGCGGGCGGCCTGATCGCCTTCCTCGTCCTCCTGGCCACCGGCCGCGTCCTCGGCGCGCCCGTGGCCCCCGACGCCCCCGCCGTCGACGCGCGACACGCCGTCGGTGCGGGCGCCCCCACCCCCGTACACAGCGAAAAGAACACGCACTGATCGGAAAATGATCGAAACGGGAACGTCCAACCCGGTTTCAGCACAGGCCGTCAGGCGTAATGTTCAGACATGGACCGCCGCATTTTCGGGCTGGAGAACGAGTACGGCGTCACGTGCACGTTCAGGGGACAGCGCCGACTGTCTCCTGACGAAGTGGCGCGCTACCTCTTCCGCCGTGTCGTGTCATGGGGCCGCAGCAGCAATGTCTTCCTGCGGAACGGCGCCCGCCTGTACCTGGACGTGGGTTCGCATCCGGAATACGCCACACCGGAATGCGACGACGTGACCGAACTGGTCACCCACGACAAGGCCGGTGAGCGCATTCTCGAGGGCCTGCTCGTCGACGCCGAACGCCGCCTGCACGAGGAGGGAATCGCGGGCGACGTCTACCTCTTCAAGAACAACACCGACTCGGCCGGAAACTCCTACGGCTGCCACGAGAACTATCTCGTCGCCCGCCACGGAGAGTTCTCCCGGCTCGCGGACATCCTCATTCCGTTCCTCGTCACCCGGCAGCTCATCTGCGGCGCGGGGAAGGTCCTCCAGACCCCCCGGGGCGCGGTGTTCTGCGTCTCCCAGCGCGCCGAGCACATCTGGGAGGGCGTCAGCTCCGCGACCACCCGCTCGCGGCCCATCATCAACACCAGGGACGAGCCGCACGCCGACGCCGAGCGCTACCGCCGGCTGCACGTCATCGTCGGCGACTCGAACATGTCCGAGACGACCATGCTGCTCAAGGTCGGCGCCACCGACCTGGTGCTCCGCATGATCGAGGCGGGCACGGTGATGCGCGACCTGACCCTGGAGAACCCCATCCGGGCCATCCGCGAGGTCAGCCACGACATCACCGGACAGCGCAAGGTCCGGCTCGCCAGCGGCCGCGAGGCCTCCGCCCTGGAGGTCCAGCGCGAGTACTACGAGAAGGCCGTCGACTTCGTCGACCGGCGCGGGATCCGGTCCGGCACCGTCGCCCAGGTCCTGGAGCTGTGGGGACGTACGCTCGACGCGATCGAGAGCGAGCGGCTCGACCGCATCGAGACCGAGATCGACTGGGTCATGAAGCACCGGCTCATCGAGCGCTACCGGGCCAAGCACAACATGACCATGTCGAACCCGCGGGTCGCGCAGATAGACCTCGCGTACCACGACATCCACCGTCGTCGTGGGCTCTACTACCTGCTCCAGAAGAACGGGCAGGCGGCGCGGATCTGCAACGACCTGAAGATCTTCGAGGGCAAGTCGGTGCCCCCGCAGACCACTCGGGCGCGACTGCGCGGCGACTTCATCCGCCGCGCCCAGGAGCAACGACGGGACTTCACCGTCGACTGGGTCCACCTCAAGCTGAACGACCAGGCGCAGCGCACGGTGTTGTGCAAGGACCCGTTCCGCTCCGTCGACGACCGGGTGGAAAAGCTGATCGCCGGAATGTAGGCAGATCGTATCGACCGGCAGGGCCCCGCACGTTTGGCGTGCGGGGCCCTCGACGTGACAGGAGGGTCCCCTAGAGTGTCGGCACAACTACTTGTGCCGTCTGAGATCTGAGGAACACGTGCGCCGACTTGCCGGCCTTCTCGTCGTCCCGCTGCTGCTGCTCTCGACAGCGGCGTGCGGCAGCGACGACAAGGGCTCCGATTCCGCTTCGATGACGAACGGGCTGCCCGCCATCACCGCGGGGGCCAAGTTCGGCGAGAAGCCGACCCTCGCCAAGGGCGAGGGCGCCCCGCCCAAGGAACTCAAGGTCAACGTCATCAGCGAGGGCAAAGGCGCGGTGACGAAGAAGGGCGACGCGATCCAGGTGAACTACCTGGGTCAGGCCTGGGACTCCACCACCCCCTTCGACAACAGCTTCGACCGCGGTCAGCCGTTCGACCTGACCCTCGGTGCCGGCAGCGTCATCAAGGGCTGGGACCAGGGCCTCGAAGGGCAGAAGGTCGGCAGCCGCATCGAGATCGGCATCCCGCCGGAGCTCGGTTACGGCGCGCAGGGCCAGGGCGACATCAAGCCCAACGCCACCCTCGTGTTCGTCGTGGACATCCTGAAGTCCGTCACCATCCCGAAGTCCGCCACGGGCACCCCGGTCGCCCAGGAGAACAAGGACCTGCCGAAGGTCGGCACCAACACCGACGGCAAGGCGCCCACGCTGACGGTGCCGAAGTCCGCCCCGCCGACCAAGCTCGTCTCGAACTACGTGATCGAGTCCACGGGCGAGGCCGTGAAGCCGACCGACACGGTCGTCGTCAACTACGTCGCCGCCCTCTGGAAGGACGGCAAGGTCTTCGACTCGACGTACACCACCGGCAAGCCCACGAACTTCCCGCTCGCGAACCTCACGCTGAAGGGCCTCAAGGACGGTCTCGTCGGCAAGAAGGTCGGCAGCCGCGTCCTGATCGTCGCCCCGCCGTCGGAGGCGTTCGGCAACGAGGAGAAGCAGGGGATCCCGAAGAACTCCACGCTGGTGTTCGCCGTGGACATCCTGACGAAGATGTAAGACTGTCCCGATCACGCAGTTCATCAGTATGAGGAGCAGTCCAGTGAGCATCGAGAAGCCCGAGGTCGACTTCCCGGGTGGCGAGCCGCCGAAGGACCTGAAGATCAGGGACATCTGGGAGGGCGACGGCGCCGAGGCCAAGGCCGGCGCCAACGTCCGCGTCCACTACGTGGGCGTCGCCTTCTCCACCGGCGAGGAGTTCGACTCCTCCTGGAGCCGCGGCGAGCCGCTCCAGTTCCGGCTCGGCGTCGGCCAGGTCATCTCCGGCTGGGACCAGGGCGTCCAGGGCATGAAGGTCGGCGGCCGTCGCGAGCTGATCATCCCCGCCCACCTCGCCTACGGCGACCGTGGCGCCGGCGCCAAGATCGCCCCGGGCGAGACGCTGATCTTCGTCTGCGACCTGGTCGCCGTCTGATCGGTCGTGTCCGACCGGTGACGGTCCTCCGAGGGCCCCTGCCATCCGTGGCGGGGGCCCTCGGCCTCGTACGCGACAGTCCGCGGCCTCGTACGCGACAGTCCGCGGCCCCTGCGACCGCCCGCGGCGAGCCCTCGGCTTTGGCCCCGACACCCCGGGGCGGTACGGTCGGACGTCCGACAAGTGGATCCGGTAAAAGAGGTGCGGGGCGTCGATGGCGATTGCCAAGTCCGAGCGGCTGATGAATCTCGCGCTGTGCCTCCTCGGGACACGCCGCCCGCTGAGCAAGCGTGAACTCCGCGGCTCCATCGAGGCCTACCTCGAAGCCGGCGCCGACGACGCCTTCAACCGTATGTTCGAGCGCGACAAGGACGATCTGCGCGAGCTCGGCCTCGTCATCGAGACCGTCGAGAACCTGGAGGGCGAGACCGGCTACCTCGCCCGCCGCGACTCCAACCGGCTGCCGCCCATCACCCTCGACGCCGAGGAGGCCGCCGCGCTCGGCCTCGCCGCGAAGGTCTGGCAGCAGGCCCGCCTCGCCGGCGCGGCCAGCGGAGCCCTCCAGAAACTCCGCGCCGCGGGCATGCCGGAGGCGGAGGACTCGTACGACATCCAGCCCAGCGCCCTCGAACCCCGCATCCCCGTCCACGAGGCAGCCTTCGAACCGCTGATGCTGGCCTGCCGCGACCGCCGCCTCGTCGTCTTCGACTACCGCAAGGCCAACGCCGCCCGCCCCGAGACCCGCCAGGTCGAACCCTGGACCCTCGAATGCTGGCGCGGCCACTGGTACCTGGCCGGCTGGGACCGCGACCGGGGCGCCGAGCGCGTCTTCCGCCTCTCCCGGATCACCGGCAAGGTCCGCTCCCGGGCCGGCGCCTACACCGCGCCCGTACCCGATGTCGTCACCGTCCGGGAGACCGTCGAGAGCTGGGCGGGCGAGACCGCCACCCGCTCGGCCCGGATCCGGCTGCGCACCGGCTGCGGCTACCCGCTGCGGGCCCGCGCCCAGTCCGTACGCGAGGGCGCCGACGGCTGGGACGAACTCGAGATCCCGTACGGGCACGGGCTCGACGCCTGGCTCGTCGAGTTCGGCCCCGATGTCGTCGTACTGGAACCGGCCGATCTGCGCGCCGATGTGGTCGACCGGCTCCGTGCCGTGGCCAAGGGCTGAGGGGAAGACGAACCGCATGGCTGCCAACGCGATCGACCAGACGAGGCGGATGCTCTCGCTCGTCACCTACCTCCGGGAGCGCCCCGGCGCCCACGTCGCCGACGTCGCGCGCGCCTTCGGGATCACCGAGGACGAGCTGATCTCCGACCTGGACGTGCTGCCCATGTGCGGCACCAGCTTCCGCGGCGGCGACCTCCTCGACATCGACACCGACGGCGACCGGATCTGGTGGCACAACCCGGACGACGTCGCGGCCCCGCTGCGGCTCGCCGCCGACGAGGCGACGGCCCTCCTGGTCGCCGCCCGTGCCGTCGCCACCCTGCCCGGGCTCCGCGAGAGCGACCGGGAGGCGCTCCTCCGCGCCACCGCCAAGCTGGAGGCCGCGGCCGGCGAGGCCGCCGGGGCCAGCTCCCGGCTCTCGGTGACCTTCGAGTCCGAGGGCGGGGTCTTCGCCGAGGTCGACCGGGCGATCTCGGAGCGCCGACGCCTCTGGGTGCGCTACTACTCGCCGGCGCGCGACGAGCTCACCGAACGCGAGGTCGACCCGATCCGGCTGTTCGCCGTCGGCCACACGTACATGGAGGCGTGGTGCCGGCTCACCGAGGCGCGCCGCACCTTCCGGCTCGACCGGGTCGCCGAGATCCGCATCCTCGACGAGCACGCGGCGCCGCCGGAGCTGGAGCTGCGCGACCTCTCCGAGGGACTCGTCCAGCCGTCCGCCGACGACCCCGAGGTGGTTGTCGAGGTCGGTCCCGGCGGGCGATGGGTCGCCGAGTACTACCCGCACGACCGGGCCGACGAGCTGCCCGACGGCGGGCTCCGGGTCACCCTCCGAACGCCGGACCCGGCCTCGCTGCGCCGGCTCGCGCTGCGGCTCGGCAGCGACGGGCGGATCGTCGCCCCGCAGGAGCTCGCCGACAACGCGAGGACGGCGGCCGCCGCCGCACTCGCCGCGTACGAAGGCGAGTGACGTTTCCCGCCCGGGGGACGCTGTAACGGACGTGGCCGCTGGTGCGGATGCGGCTGAGGACGCACGCGGTGCGAACGCGGCTACGGGCGCACGCGGCAAGTGAGTGCGTGGGTGCGCCTGCGCACGCGGTCAGTGAGCGCGGGAGACGAGAGATGAGGGAAATGTCCGTGACGCACGGTCTCAAGGCGACGATGGCCCCGGTCCTCTTCAAGGCCGCCTGCCCCGACTGCCGCTCCCGCTTCGAACTCTCCGCGAGCGCCCTGCGCCTGGCCATCGGCGCCAGCCGCCGCACCACCTTCTACTCCTTCACCTGCCCCGAGTGCGGCAGCTCCGTCCGCAAGCCCGCGGGTGAGCGCATCGTCGAACTCCTCACCGGCGGCGGCGTCCGGACCCTGCGCCTCCACACCACGGTCTGAGCGCCCTCCGCCCCCGCCGACCGCGCACCTTCGAACGCCGCCCGCCCAAGGTCTAGGCTCAGCACATGTTCTGGCCCATGCTCGCCATCGCCCTCGGCTTCCTCGGCCTCGCCGTCCTCGGCGTCCTCGCCATCAAGGTGTTCCTCGAGGTCCAGCGCCTCGGCCGTCAAGTGGCCCACACCACACAGCGGATCAACCAGGCCGCCGAAGAGCTCGAAACCGCCGCCGTCGGCCTGGCCAGAACCGGCGAGACCCTGCGCTGAGTCCGTGCCGTACGCTGCATGAAGCGGCCCTCGGCCGGGCACGCGGGACGCAATCGGGAGTATGCACGGGCATTGCCCTGTGTTTACTCCTGCGGGTTACGATCGCAGGCAGCGCGGTGGCCGGACACCTGTCCGACCCGCCGGGCACGCACTCCATGTCGCCTCGGTGAAGAAGGTACACAGCTATGGGTAGGCTCGGCCCCACCGAGATCATTCTGATCCTCGTCGTCATCATCCTGCTGTTCGGTGCCAAGAAGCTCCCGGACATGGCTCGCTCGCTCGGCAAGTCCGCCCGCATCCTCAAGAGCGAGGCCAAGGCGATGAAGTCGGACGACCAGCAGAGCGCCCCCGCCGACCCGCCGCACGCCGGCACAGCGACCACCGCCCAGGACCAGCCCGCCCCGCGTACCATCCAGGCCGCTCCCGGAGACGTGTCCAGCTCGCGTCCCGTGACCGAGCCCTCGGACACCACCAAGCGCTGACCCGGTCCGCCGCGGCCGCCGCACCGGGCGGCGGCCTGCCGCACGAGATGAGGACGTGGGTTGCCCAAGTCTGCCCGCAAGCAGGAGAAGGATCCCGAGGGCCGGATGCCCCTCGTGGAGCACCTGCGTGAACTCCGCAACCGACTGGCGAAGGGTCTCCTCGCCGTCGCAGCGGTGACGATCGTGGCCCTCGTGTACAGCGAGGAGCTCATGCAGTTCCTGACGCAATCGGTGCCCACCTGCGCACAAGGCGTCACCAGCGATGGCGGCAACTGCGCGATCGTCTCCTTCAACACGCTCATGGCCCCGTTCAGCACGACGATCCAGCTGTCGCTGACCGCGGGCCTCGTCGTCGCGAGCCCCGTCTGGCTCTACCAGCTCTGGGCCTTCGTCGCGCCCGGACTGCACAAGAGCGAGAAGAAGTACACGTACGCCTTCGTCGGCGCGGCCGTGCCGCTCTTCTCCGCAGGCGCCTACCTCGCCTACCTCATCCTCCCCATCAGCGTGAAGGTCCTCATCAGCCTCACGCCCAGCGGCTCCGCGAACATCCTCTCGCTCGGTGACGTCCTCGACTTCACCCTGCGCATGGTGCTCGTCTTCGGCCTCGCCTTCGAGCTGCCGCTCGTCCTCGTGATGCTCAACCTCACCGGTGTCCTCACCGGCCGCCGCATGGCCGGCTGGTGGCGCGGCGTGATCATGGGCGTCTTCGTGTTCGGCGCCGTCATCACCCCGACCACCGACCCCGTCGGCATGATCGCCCTCGCCGGACCCATCACCGTCCTCTACTTCGGCGCCGTCGGCTTCTCCCTCCTCAACGACCGGCGACGCAGGCGCAACAACCCCGACGCCGAACTCGACGACGACGAGGCGTCCGCGCTCGACCTCAGGCCCGCGCCCGTCGCCGCCGTCGAACCGGTCGCCGCCTCCCGCGCCCTGCCCGAGCAGGCCACCGGAGAGCACGGCGGAACCAGCGCGCACCGGGTCAACGGTTACGACGACATCACCTGATCTTGTAAGGTCCCCCCAGACTCCGTCCGGGGGGACCGCCCATGACCAGCGACATCACCCTCTTCGTCAACCCCACCGCGGGCCGCGGCCGCGGCGCCCACGCGGCCCAGCCCGCAGCCCGCGCCCTCAGGGACGCGGGCTTCGCCGTCCGTACCGTCCTCGGACACGACGCCGCCGACGCCCTGCGACGCGCCCGCGAGGCCGTCGCCGAGGGCACCGGCGCCCTCGTCGCCGTCGGCGGCGACGGCATGATCTCCCTCGCGCTCCAGGCCGTCGCGGGCACCCGCACCCCCCTCGGGGTCATCGCCGCGGGCACCGGCAACGACTTCGCCCGCACCCTCGGCCTGCCCGTCCGCGACCCGGCCGCCGCGGCACGGGTCACTGCCGAGGTCCTCAAGACGTCCGGCGGCCGGAGCATCGACCTGGGACGGATCCGCGGCGGAACGGCCGACGCGGGGGACCGCACCCACGCGGAAGGCCCCACCCGCGCAGGAGCCCTCGCCCCTGCCACCACCCGCACTCGCTCCCGCTGGTACGGCACCGTCCTCGCCTCCGGCTTCGACTCCCGCGTCAACGACCGGGGCAACCGCATGCGCATCCCCGCCGGACGCTTCAAGTACGACCTCGCGATCCTCGCCGAGCTCGCCGGCTTCCGGCCCGTCCCCTACCGCCTCACCCTCGACGACGGGCACGTCGTCGAGACCGACGCCACCCTCGTCGCCGTCGGCAACGGCAGCTCCTACGGCGGCGGCATGCGCATCTGCGCCGACGCCCGCACCGACGACGGACTCCTCGACGTCACCGTCGTCGGCGACTGCGACCGCCGCACCCTGATCAAGGTCTTCCCCCGCGTCTACAAGGGCACACACCTCGACCACCCCAAGGTCACCACCTACCGCGTCCGCTCCCTCACCCTGGACGCCCCCGACACCACCGGCTACGCCGACGGCGAGCCCCTCGGCCCCCTGCCCCTCACCGTCGAATGCGTCCCCGGCGCACTGCGCGTCCTGGCCCCCCACCAGGGCCCCGCCACATCCCTCCGATAAAGATCGCGTCACTGTCACAGGGGCCGGGTAGGCTCGAAGACAAGATGACAGAAGACCTCACACCCGCCCAGGCATACGCGGCCGCCCTCGCCCGCAACGCCGAGCAGGCCACCGCACTGGCCCCCTTCCGCGAGATGTACGAGTTCGGTCTGGACCCCTTCCAGATCGAGGCCTGCAAGGCCCTCGAAGCGGGGAAGGGCGTGCTCGTCGCCGCGCCCACGGGCTCCGGCAAGACCATCGTCGGCGAGTTCGCCGTCCATCTCGCCCTCGCCCAGGGCCGCAAGTGCTTCTACACGACGCCCATCAAGGCGCTGTCGAACCAGAAGTACGCCGACCTCGTCAGACGGTACGGCGCCGACAAGGTCGGCCTCCTCACCGGCGACAACAGCGTCAACGGCGGCGCGCCGATCGTGGTCATGACCACCGAGGTCCTCCGGAACATGCTGTACGCGGGATCCCAGGCCCTCTCCGGCCTCGGATACGTGGTCATGGACGAGGTCCACTACCTCTCCGACCGCTTCCGTGGCGCCGTCTGGGAGGAAGTGATCATCCACCTCCCCGAATCCGTCACCCTCGTCTCCCTCTCCGCGACCGTGTCGAACGCCGAGGAGTTCGGCGACTGGCTCGACACCGTCCGCGGCGACACCGAGGTCATCGTCTCCGAGAGCCGCCCCGTCCCCCTCTGGCAGCACGTCCTCGCCGGACGCCGGATGTACGACCTCTTCGAGGAGGAGACCGACCACGGCGGCCGCGGCGCCTCCCGACGCGAGGTCAACCCCGACCTCCTCCGCCTCGCCCGCACCGAGAACACGCGCACGTACAACCCGCGCGACCGGCGACGCGGCAAGATGGTCCGCGAGGCCGACCGCGAGCGCGAACGCCGCCAGCGCTCCCGTATCTGGACCCCCGGCCGCCCCGAGGTCATCGAGCGCCTCGACGCCGAAGGGCTCCTGCCCGCCATCACGTTCATCTTCAGCCGCGCCGCCTGCGAGGCCGCCGTCCAGCAGTGCCTCTACGCCGGACTCCGCCTCAACGACGACGACGGCCGCCGCCGCGTCCGCGAGATCGTCGAGGAACGCACCGCCGCCATCCCCAGCGAGGACCTTCACGTCCTCGGCTACTACGAATGGCTCGAAGCCCTGGAGCGGGGCATCGCCGCCCACCACGCCGGCATGCTCCCGACCTTCAAGGAGGTCGTCGAGGAGCTCTTCGTCCGCGGCCTCGTGAAGGCCGTCTTCGCCACCGAGACCCTCGCCCTCGGCATCAACATGCCCGCGCGGACCGTCATCCTCGAAAAGCTCGTCAAGTGGAACGGCGAACAGCACGCCGACATCACCCCCGGTGAGTACACCCAGCTCACCGGCCGCGCCGGACGCCGAGGCATCGACGTCGAAGGCCACGCCGTCGTCCTCTGGCAGCGCGGCCTCGACCCCGAGCACCTCGCCGGACTCGCCGGCACACGCACCTACCCCCTGCGCTCCAGCTTCAGACCCTCGTACAACATGGCGGTCAACCTCGTCGACCAGTTCGGCCGGCACCGCTCCCGCGAACTCCTCGAAACCTCCTTCGCCCAGTTCCAGGCCGACCGCTCCGTCGTCGGCATCTCCCGACAGGTGCAGCGGAACGAGGAAGGACTCGACGGCTACCGCCAGGGCATGACCTGCCACCTCGGTGACTTCGAGGAGTACGCGCGGCTCCGCCGCGATCTCAAGGACCGCGAGACCGAGCTGGCCAAGCAGGGCGCCGCCCAGCGCCGCGCCCAGGCCGCAGGATCCCTGGAGAAGCTCAAGCCCGGCGACGTCATCCACGTCCCGACGGGCAAGTTCGCCGGACTCGCCCTCGTCCTCGACCCCGGCATCCCGGCGGGCCGCACCAACGGCCACCGCGGCTTCGAGCACCACGACGGACCACGCCCCCTCGTCCTCACCGCGGAACGGCAGGTCAAAAGGCTCGCCTCCATCGACTTCCCCGTACCGGTCGAGGCACTGGAGCGCATGAGGATCCCCAAGTCCTTCAACCCGCGCTCCCCGCAGTCCCGCCGCGACCTCGCCTCCGCGCTGCGCAGCAAGGCCGGACACATCAACCCGGAGCGCCACCACAAACAGCGCTCCGCCGCCGCCGACGACCGCGAACTCGCCCGGCTGCGCACAGAGATCCGCGCCCATCCCTGCCACGGCTGCGACGAGCGCGAGGACCACGCCCGCTGGGCCGAGCGCTACCACCGTCTCCAGCGCGACACCCAGCAGCTGGAACGGCGCATCGAAGGCCGCACCAACACCATCGCCCGCACCTTCGACCGGATCGTCGCGCTCCTCACCGAACTCGACTACCTCCGGGCCAACGAGGTCACCGACAACGGCAAGCGGCTCGCCCGGCTCTACGGCGAACTCGACCTGCTCGCCAGCGAATGCCTCCGCGACCGCGTCTGGGAGGGCCTCACCCCGGCCGAACTCGCCGCATGTGCCTCCGCGTTGGTGTTCGAGGCGCGCCAGTCCGACGACGCCGTCGCACCCAAGCTGCCCGCCGGCAACGCCAAGGCCGCGCTCGGCGAGATGGTCAGGATCTGGGGCCGCCTCGACGCCCTCGAAGAGGAGTTCAAGATCAACCAGGCGGAGGGGGTCGGCCAGCGCGAACCCGACCTCGGATTCGCCTGGGCCGCCTACCAGTGGGCCTCCGACAAGAGCCTCGACGAGGTGCTGCGCGAGGCCGAGATGCCCGCCGGAGACTTCGTCCGCTGGTGCAAGCAGGTCATCGACGTCCTCGGCCAGATCGCGGCGGCGGCGCCCAAGGAGAACAGCACCGTCTCCAAGAACGCCCGCAAGGCCGTGGACGCGCTGCTGCGCGGCGTCGTCGCCTACAGCTCGGTGGGCTGACGGCGCGGCCCCCAGCCCTCCCTTCCCTTCGGGGCGAGTGCCCGTGGCGACTGCGCCACGGGCACTCGGCGTTCCCGGGGTGGAGTTGTCCACAGGTCGTTGTCCACAGGGGTGGCGCGGTCAGGAGCCTTCCGCTTGCATGGGACTCACAGGCAGGGCAGGCCAGTTGGGGAGGGACACACATGACCACGCAAGCCGGTCATCCGCACGCCGGGACACGCGGCGACACGCCACCGCCGTCACCGGACATCGCGGAAGGCCCCCGGGGAGTACCCCTCCTCGGGAACCTGCCCGCGTTCGGCAAGGACCCCCTCGGCTTCTTCGAACAGCTCAGGGACCGCGGCGACTTCGTCCGCTGGCGCTTCGGACGCAAGCCCTGCCTCTTCATCGCCCACCCCGACACCGTCGGCGAACTCCTCACCGAAGTCGAGCGAAGCTTCGACCAGCCCGACCTCGGCATCGCCTTCCGCACCCTCCTCGGCAACGGCGTCATCGTCTCCAAGGGAGCCGACTGGCGACGCAAGCGCTCCCTGGTGCAGCCCTCGGTGCGCCCCAAGCAGGTCCGCTCCTACGCGGCGACCATGACCGAATGCGCCGTCGCCCTCGCCGACCGGTGGACCGACGGACAGCAGGTCGACATCAAGAAGGACATGGCCGCCCTCACCCAACTCGTCGCCGTCCGCACCATCTTCGGCGTCGACACCGCCGCCGACGCCGAAGCCATCGGCCAGGCCATGGACATCGCCCAGAAGGAGATCGGCGCCGAGTTCAGCGGCATCGGAGCCGTGCTGCCCGACTGGGTCCCCACGCCCGGACGCGCCCGCATCAAGCGCGCCACCGCCGTCATCGACGCGGAAGTCTCCCGTGTCGTCTCCCGCCACCGGGACGGCGAGGCCGAGCGCCCCGACCTCCTCAGCCGGCTCCTCGCCGCCAGGGACGAGACCGGCGCACCCCTCTCCGACCAGGAGATCCGCGACGAGACCGTCACCCTCTACATCGGCGGCCACGAGACCACCAGCTCCACCCTCGTCTGGGCCTGGTACCTGCTCTCCCGGAACGCCCGGGTCCGCGACGCCCTCGGCGAGGAACTCGACCGGGTCCTCCCCGACCACGAACCCGGCTACGACGACTACGCGTCCCTCACCTACACCCAGGCCGTCATCAAGGAAACCCTGCGCCTCTACCCGACGATCTGGCTCATCACCGGCCTGGCCAAGGAAGGTGCGACCCTGGGCGGCAGGGCCGTCCCCGCCGGCACCCGCGTCTGGTCCAGCCAGTGGGCCACCCATCGCGACCCCCGCTGGTACGGCGACGCGGAAGCCTTCCGCCCCGAGCGCTGGCTCACCACCGAGGACGGCGAACCCGCCGAGGAGATACCCGAATACGCCTGGTTCCCCTTCGGCGGCGGCCCGCGCGTCTGCCTCGGCACCCGCTTCGCCCTCGTCGAAGCCGTCCTCGTCCTCGCGGTCCTCGCCCGCCGCTACCACCTGGACCTCACCACCGACGGCATCCACCCGGTCCCGAGCCTCACCCTCCAACCGGACCGCGACGTCCTGGCGACGGTCCACGCGCGGGACCGAGGTTCCGACGACGCCCAGACCACCTTGTAAAGCAGCTATCCGGCAATCTCGTGGTGCCGAACGCATTCCAGGCACTCGCTGCTCCCTTCTACCGCCGTCTACACGCCTGGTGTCGGTTTCCGTATCGGCCCGTTCACTCGTCGGGCCCACCCCGCCCGGACCGCCAGGAACAGGGGCAGGCCGATGGGGGAGAGGAGGATCGTCAGGAGGAGGAGGGGAGCCATCAGGAGGGGTGGGACGGAGAGGCGCCGACCCTCTCGGTACATCCACTGGCCGAGCAGCAGGTCCCAGGCGATGATCTGCGCCCAGACCGCCCCGGCCCCGTTCGCGAGCGCCGCCAGCTCTCGGAAGGTGTCGAGGTCGGGGCTGCTGACCGCCGCCCACAGTTCGGGCAGGACGGGCGCCGCCAGGACCGCCCAGACGGCCAGGATCGGCAGGACGGTCAGGGGCGAGGCCGCGAGGCGTTCGGTGAGGCGCCAGGCCGGGGCGCAGATCATCAGCAGCCAGACGGGCGCCGCCAGAAAGAACGTCAGCTCGAAGAGGAAGCCCGTCATGACGCGACCTCTTCGGGGCGGGTGGGGGAGGAGGGGGAGGGAGGGGAGGGGGAGGGGGAGGGCCCCCTGAGGGACAGGGCGGTGGCGGCGGCGCCGAGCAGCGCGATCGCTCCCGCCGCGGCGAGCGTCACGCCGTCCGGTGAGAACAGGGCCTGGCCGCGCAGCGCCTGCCAGGTGAGGAGGACGAAGGTCGCCGCGTACACCCCCGCGGCGGTCAGCGTGAGCCGGAGGCGGACCCGCTCGTCGGCGAGTCGGGCGAAGCGCGGCGCGAGAGCGGCCAGGACGATCAGGAGCAGCGGGAGCAGCTGGAGCGCGTGCATGCCGAAGAAGTGAGGGATGCGCAGGTCGCCGCCGGTGGTCGACCAGCCGGTCAGCGGCATCGAGGGGCCGCCGTCCGGGACTCCGACGCTGTGGGCGCCACTGATCGGGGAGTCGTCGACCGCCAGCTGTTCCGGGGTCGGAGACGTCATCAGGAAGCCCACGGCGGCGCCCGCGAGGGCGATGAGTGAGGAGAGGCGGACGGCCCAGGCGGTGGCGCGGTCGAGGATCCGGGCGCGCAGCAGGAGTACCGCGATGACCAGGGCGCTCAGCCACAGGACGGCGATGCTGGCTCCCATGATCTGGAAGACGGCGTTGTCGAAGGGAGTCGCGTGGTTGAAGTGGCTCTGAGTGCCGCGGACCACCTGGAGGGTGATGAGCACCATCTCGGCCGTCAAGGTGCCGGCGGCGACGGTTCCGGCCCACCAGCCCACGCGGTGGGCGCGGGAGGTCGGGGCGAGCAGGGAGAGCATCCAGGCGAGCGAGAGCGTGTAGGCGAACAACGAGACCGAGAACTTGAACGGCTTGGTCCAGATCGGCACGCCCACCAGGATCCGGTCGTCGATGAGCAGGCCGACGGCGGAGACGAGCGCGAGGACGACCATCGAGCCGGCGAACCAGACCAGCGGGCGGTGCAGCCGGGTCAGTGCGCGCAGCGGGCCGAGCGGGCCGAGCGGGGTCGGGTCGGGTGAGGTCGTGCTTGATGAGGTCGTGCCGAGTGAGGACATACGGATCCCCCCGTAGGAAAGTATAGATAGTGGCACTCGCCGCTATCTGATAGCGCCACTATCTATGATGGGAGTGTCGGTCGGCAAGGCCGGAGCAAGGCCAGGAAGGTGAACACGCGGTGCGCATCGGAGAGTTGAGTCGCAGGACAGGGGTGTCCGTGCCGACGATCAAGTTCTATGTACGGGAAGGGCTACTGCCGGCCGGAGAACTGACGAGCCCGAACCAGGCCTCGTACGGGGAGACGCACGTCCAGCGCCTCCGCCTGATCCGGGCGCTTCTCGATGTGGGCGGTCTGTCGGTCGCGGGCATCCGCGAGGTGATCGTCGCGATCGACGACCCGGAGCGGCCGGTGCACAAGGTGCTGGGCGCTGCCGCGGACCGGATGGTGCCGCGCTACGAGCACGAGCCCGGCGCCGGGATCGAGGAGGCGCGCGAGCGGGTCGCGGCGCTGATCGCCAAGCGGGGCTGGCGCGTCTACCCGGACAGCCAGGCGTCGGAGGGCCTCGCGGTGGCCCTGGTGGCCCTCGAAGAGGTCGGCCACGGCGCGTTCACCGAGGTCCTGGACACGTACGCGGACGCGGCGGAGCGGGTGGCGGTGGCGGACCTGGAGTACGTGGCGCACCACGTGGCGCGTGAGGAACTCGTGGAGAGCGTCGTCATCGGCACGGTCCTCGGCGACGCGATCTTCTCGGCGTTGAGGCGCTTGGCCCAGATCGACGCCTCGGCCCGTTTCTTCGGCAGCGCGACGTAACCGGCGGACAGGCGGGAGCGGAGGGGGAACGAGCGGGCGGGGAGCGAGCGGGGGGGGGGGGGGGGGGGCGCGCCCCCCCCCCCCCCCCCCCCCCCCCCCCGCTCGCCCTGCGGTTCAGCTCTCCTGCTCGCGCTCCACCTGGTCGTTCCACTCGCGCTTGATCGCGCGCCACGCCTCGTCCGACTTGCCCAGACGCCAGTAACCCGAGATCGACAGGCGCTCGCGCGCTACCCCGCGGTCGAGCCGCAGGTGCCGGCGGAGTTCCTTCACGAAGCCGGCCTCGCCGTGGACGAACGCGTGCACGTCGCCCGCCGGGAAGTCCAGGGCCTGCACGGCCTCCACGAGGGCCTGGCCCGTCGGCCGGCCGCCGCGGTGCAGCCATGTCACGTCGATACCCGACGCCGTCGCGAACTTCTGCTCCTCGGCCGCGTCCGCTATCTCCACGAAGGCGTGCACCCGCGCCCCGGCGGGCAGGGCCTCCAGGGCCACCGCGATCGCCGGCAGTGCGCTCTCGTCGCCCACGAGCAGGTGCCAGTCGGCCGCCGGGTCCGGCGCGTAGCCGCCGCCGGGGCCCAGGAAGCGCACCGTCTCGCCCGCCGTGGCCCGCGCCGCCCACGGACCCGCGAGGCCCTCGTCGCCGTGGACCACGAAATCGACGGTCAGCTCGCGGTGGACCGGGTCCCACGCCCGTACCGTGTACGTCCGCGTCGTCGGCCACTGGTCGCGGGGGAACTCCGCCCGGATCCGCTCCATGTCGAACGGCTCCGGGTAGGCGACCCCCTCCGGGGCGAACAGCAGCTTCACGTAGTGGTCGGTGTACGCGCCGACCTCGAAGGCGTCGAGGCCGGGACCTCCCAGGACTACCCGCACCATGTGCGGGGTGATCCGCTCGGTGCGCACCACACGCGCTTCGGTGGCCTTCGGTGCCTTGCGGGCCGGCTGCTCTGCCACGAGGGGCTCTCCTGACTCGACGTTCCTTGACGTGCCTCGACGTACCTCGGCGTACTGACGTACCTCGGCGTACTGACGTACCTCGGCGTACTTAGGTATGCCTAAGCTAGCATCCCGGGGCGCGGTCGACCCAGTGCCGAGCCTTTCCCGTCAGCGCCCCAGGACCGGCAGCAGCCGCCCGACCGCCCCGCCGAGACCCCAGCGCTTCACCAGCGCGTCGAGCGCCGCCGGGTCACGGGGGGCCGTCGGCAGGGCCGGGTCGAACTCCGGCAGCGGTACGTCCCCGGCGACCCGCACCACCGTCGGCGCCACGTCCAGATACGCGGCCGCCTCCACGATCCCGCGGCGCTTGGCCGGCGTCAGCTTCGACGTCCGGTCCACGGCCGCCGCCCGCACCCCCGCCAGATCCCCGTACTCCGTGATCAACTGCGCCGCCGTCTTCTCGCCGATGCCCTTCACCCCGGGGAGCCCGTCACTGGCGTCCCCGCGCAGCGCCGCGAAGTCCGCGTACTGATCCGGGCGCACCCCGTACTTCGTACCGATCAGGTCCGCGTCCACCAGGTCGCAGTCCCCGACACCTTTGCGCGGGTACAGCACCCGCACGCCCCGCGCGTCGTCCACCAGCTGGAACAGGTCCCGGTCACCCGTGACGATGTCCACGGGGCCCCCGGCGCGCGCCGTCAGCGTCCCGATCACGTCGTCCGCCTCGTACCCCGCCGCCCCGACCCGGGCGATGCCCAGAGCCGCGAGGACCTCCTCGATCACCGGCACCTGCGGGGACAGCGTGTCCGGGATCTCCTCCTCGTCCGGGCCGGTCTCCGTCACCACGGCCACCCGGTGCGCCTTGTACGAGGGAATCAGGTCCACCCGCCACTGCGGCCGCCAGTCGTCGTCCCAGCAGGCCACCAGATCGTCCGGACGGTGGTCCTGCACGAGCCGGGTGATGAAGTCGAGCAGCCCACGCACGGCGTTCACCGGCGAGCCGTCGGGCGCCCGGACGGAGTCCGGTACGCCGAAGTAGGCACGGAAGTAGAGGCTTGCGGTGTCGAGAAGCATCAGACGTCGAGTCACCCCCGTCATTTTAGGGCTCGGTGCGCGCTATGGGCGGGCGCGCTCGGGGAACGAAGGGACGAAGGCCCCGTGCCCCCCGCCGTGACCCCCGTCACCTTTGCGTTTGCACCCCCAGGACCCGGGCAGGCGCGAGCCCGGAGCGGAACCCGGTACGGGATTCAACAAGGAAATCCCCTGTACGAGACGGGCCCGCGGGCCGATCCCGCCCGCTCCACGGCCCGGCCGCGCGGGGGTGGCGGGCCGTTCTCGTTGCTACCCGTGAGGTATATGTGTCCAGGCTCCAGGCCGATCACCTGTTCAAGGTGTTCGGCAGACGACCCGACGAAGCCGTCCGCAGGCTCGTCGACGGCGCCGACCGCGAGGAGCTGCGCGCCGAGGGGACGACCGCAGCCGTCGTGGACGCCGGCTTCACCGTCGAACCCGGTCAGATCTTCGTCGTGATGGGACTCTCCGGGTCCGGCAAGTCCACTCTCCTGCGCATGCTCAACGGTCTGCTCGAGCCCACCGCGGGACGGGTCCTCTTCGACGGCCGTGACCTCACCGCGCTCTCCCCCCGCGAACTGCGCACCGTCCGCTCCACCAAGATCAGCATGGTCTTCCAGCACTTCGCGCTCTTCCCGCACCGGAACGTCCTGGAGAACGCCGCCTACGGCCTGGAGGTCCAGGGCATCCCGCGCGCCGAGCGGGAGACCCGGGCCACCGAGGCCCTCGAACTGTGTGGTCTGGCCGGCTGGGAGAAGTCCTGGCCCGACGAGCTCTCCGGCGGCATGCAGCAGCGGGTCGGTCTCGCCCGCGCCCTCGCCACCGACGCCGACCTGCTCCTCATGGACGAGTCCTTCAGCGCGCTCGACCCGCTGATCCGCCGCGACATGCAGGACCAGCTCCTCGTCCTCCAGCAGCGGCTGAAGAAGACGATCGTCTTCATCACCCACGACCTCAACGAGGCCATGCGCCTCGGCGACCGGATCGCCGTCATGCGCGACGGCCGGATCGTGCAGCTCGGCACCGCCGAGGACATCCTCGTCCGGCCGGCCGACGACTACGTCGCCTCCTTCATCCAGGACGTCGACCGCTCCCGGGTGCTCACCGCCGCCGCCGTCATGACCGACGGCGCCGTCCCTGCCGACTGCCCCGCCGACTGCGCCTGCCAGGCCGTCGGACCCGACACGCTCGTCGCCGACCTCTGCGCCGTCGCGGCCCGCGCCCCGCACCCCGTGACCGTCCAGGACCCGGACGGCACCGTCCTCGGAGTCGTACCGCAGGACCGGCTCCTCGCCGCCATGGGCGGCCTCACCGACGAGAAGGTGACCGCCCATGCCTAGGCTTCCCCTCGGGCAGTGGGTCGACAGCTCCGTCGACTGGCTCCAGGCCCAGTTCTCCTGGCTCTTCGACGCGGTCAGCACCGGCGTCACCGGCCTGTACGACGGCATCGACGCCGTCCTGTCCGCGCCCCAGCCGCTGCTCCTCGCCGGCATCCTCGCCGTCGTCGCCTGGTGGCTGCGCGGCCTCGCCGCCGGTGTCCTCGCCTTCGCCGGATTCGCGCTCGTCGACGCGGTCCAGCTGTGGGACGAGGCCATGGCGACGCTCTCGCTCGTCCTCGTCGCCACCCTGGTGACCCTGGTGATCGCCGTACCGCTCGGCATCTGGGCGGCCCGCTCGAAGACCGTGAGCGCCGTCCTCCGGCCGGTCCTCGACTTCATGCAGACCATGCCGGCGATGGTCTACCTCATCCCCGGCATCATCTTCTTCGGCGTCGGCGTCGTCCCCGGCATCATCGCCACCATCATCTTCGCGCTGCCCCCGGGCGTCCGGATGACCGAGCTCGGCATCCGTCAGGTCGACGGCGAACTCGTCGAGGCCGCCGAGGCGTTCGGCACCACCCCGCGCAACACGCTGCTGCGCGTGCAGCTGCCCCTGGCCCTGCCGACGATCATGGCCGGCATCAACCAGGTCATCATGCTCGGCCTGTCCATGGTCGTCATCGCCGGCATGGTCGGCGGCGGCGGGCTCGGCGGCGCCGTCTACCGGGCCATCGGCAACGTCGACATCGGTCTGGGCTTCGAGGCGGGCGTCTCCATCGTCGTCCTCGCCATGTACCTGGACCGGATGACCGGCGCCCTCGGCCGCCAGGTCTCCCCGCTGGGCCGCCGCGCCGCCGCCAAGGCCCGCGCGGCGCTGAGCGCGAAGCGGAGCGGCGCCAAGGTCTGGGCCCACCGCCCGCAGCCCGTCACCGCCCTCGTCGGTGTCGTCGTCCTCGCCCTCGTCGCCGGAGGAACGGGCTTCCTCGGCGGCTCCGGCGCCACCTCCACCGCCGCCGCGGGCGCGGACGGCGGCCAGGGCAAGAAGATCAGCATCGGCTACATCCCGTGGGACGAGGGCATCGCCTCCACGTACCTGTGGAAGGAACTCCTGGAGCGGCGCGGCTACGAGGTCGAGACCAAGCAGCTGGAGGCCGGTGCCCTCTACACGGGCCTGGCCGGCGGGCAGCTCGACTTCCAGACGGACTCCTGGCTCCCCGTCACCCACGCCCAGTACTGGGAGAAGTACAAGAACAAGCTGGAGGATCTCGGCTCCTGGTACGGCCCCACCTCCCTGGAGCTGTCCGTCCCCTCGTACGTGAAGGGCGTCGACTCCCTCGACGACCTCAAGGGCAAGGCCGGACAGTTCAAGGGCCGGATCGTCGGCATCGAGCCCAGCGCCGGAATGATGGGCATCCTCAAGGACAAGGTCCTCAAGGAGTACGGCCTGGAGGGCGAGTACGAGGTCGTCGACGGCTCCACGCCCGGCATGCTCGCCGAGCTGAAGCGCGCTTACGAGCGCAAGGAACCCGTCGTCGTCACCCTCTGGTCGCCGCACTGGGCCTACTCCGCCCACGACCTGAAGAAGCTCGCCGACCCCAAGGGCTCCTGGGGCAAGGGCGACGGTGTCCACACGCTCGCCCGTAAGGGATTCACCGGCGACAACCCCGAGGTCGGCGCCTGGCTGAAGAACTTCTCGCTGACCGAGAAGCAGCTCACGGACCTGGAGGCCGTCATCCAGGAGACCGGCAAGGGCAAGGAACAGCAGGCCGTCCGCAGCTGGCTGGACCGCAACCCGGGCCTCGCCGAGAAGCTCGCCCCGCAGTAGACCCCACCGCAGTAATCCCACCGCAGTAACCCGACAGCCCGACGCGCGACAGCCGACTGCTGTCCGAAAAGGGGTGGTCGCCGAACGTATTCGGCGGCCACCCCTTTTCGTCACGACGCGAAACCCCGGCCCAAAGCTGCGTAAGGTTCAGGTAACCGCCCGGTACGGGTACGCACGAGGCACGAGGGAGGGGGCCGACATGGACGAGAAGGAATCACCCCGCGTGGGCGCGGCCGTCAAGAGGCGACGCAGAGCGCTCCAGCTCACCCTGGCCGTCGTCTCCTCCCGCAGCGGTCTCTCCGTTCCCTTCCTCAGCCAGGTCGAGAACGACCGGGCCCGCCCCAGCCACCGCTCCCTGGAACTCGTCGCCGAGGCCCTGGAGACGACGGCCGGCGAGCTCCTCGCCGCCGCCGAGGCCTCCCGTACCGTCGACGTCGTACGGTCGGACGAACACTCCCCGGCCCTGCCCGCGGGCGTACGGGCGCTCGTCCGCGGCCGCCACCAGCTGCACGCCCTGGAGTTCAGCGGCGAGCAGGACGCCGGGCGCGAGTTCCAGCACCGGAACGACGAACTGCTGTACGTGGCCGACGGCGCCGCCGAGATCGAGGCCGAGGGCCGCGCGTACCGGCTGGGTCGCGGTGACACCCTCTATCTCTCCGGCGGAGTACGACACCGCTGGCGCGCCACCGAACCCGGCACGCGCCTGCTCGTCGTCGCCGTGGCCGACCACGTCGAGGCCGAGGTGGAATGACGGCCTCACCACCATGAGAGTCGTCTCGCTCGTGCCCTCCCTGACCGAGGCCGTCGCCGTCACCGCGCCGGGTGTCCTCGTCGGCGCCACCGAATGGTGCAGCCACCCCGACGGCCTCGACGTCGTACGGATCGGCGGCACCAAGAACCCCGACGTCCCCGCGATCACCGCGCTCCGCCCCGACCTCGTCCTCGCCAACGAGGAGGAGAACCGCGCCCCCGACCTCGCCGCCCTGCGCGCCGCCGGACTCGAGGTCCTCGTCACCGAGATCCGCACCCTCGACCAGGGCCTGCGGGAACTCCGGCGGGTCCTCGCCGCCTGCGGCGTGCCCGGGCGGCCCCGCTGGCTCGACGAGGCCGGGGCGGCCTGGGAGGCGGTGACACCGCTGGTGACCTCGCCCGGAGGAGGGCCGCTCACCGCCGTCGTGCCGATCTGGCGCCGCCCCTGGATGGTCCTCGGCAGCGACACCTTCGCCGGCGACCTGCTCGCCCGCCTCGGCGTGCGCAACCTGTACGCCGACCACCCGGAGCGCTATCCACGCCTCCCGCTCGACACCCTCCGCGCCGCCGCCCCCGACCTGGTCGTGCTGCCGGACGAGCCGTACCGCTTCACGCGGGACGACGGCCCCGAGGCCTTCCCCGGGACCGCCGCCGCCCTCGTCGACGGGCGTCTGCTCACCTGGTACGGGCCGTCCCTCGTCGAAGCGCCGAAGGCACTGGCGCGGGCCCTGCGAGCAGCGCACCGCTGACGAGACCGCGCACGGTGTGCCGCCCGGCCACCAGCCAGGCCGCGACGAGGAACCCGTACAGGCCGATCGCGAGCCAGCCGAAGACGGCGAGACCGGTGTGCCGGGCCAGCCCCTCGGCGCCCGTCACGCACGTCCCGACGGGGAAGGTGAACGCCCAGAAGGTCATCGCGAAGCCCATGCCCTGTCGGCGCGCCCGCAGCACCATCGCCCCGGCGAGCGCCAGCCACAGCAGCGCGAAGCCCACCACGGGCACCCCGTAGAGAACGGCGAGGGCGGCGAAACCGTGCGCGTACGGCGCGGGCAGGACGCCGGGCGCCACGTCGGCGAACGAGTTCGCGGCCGTCGTCGACTGGCCGAGCGGACCGAGGACGAGGAAGAGGGTGGGGGTGAGCGCGAGCGGCAGCGGCCCGCCCGTCACGAGCCGGCCGAACACCAGCGGCAGCATGACCAGGGTCGCGAGCAGGCTCACGCCGAACATCGCCCAGCAGACGATGAGGAGCGTCTCCTGCGCCTGCCCGGCGGGCAGATGGGGCACGAGCAGCGGGCCGAGGGCGGCGGAGACCATGGGGGCGACGACCGGCAGCAGCCACACCGGGGACGCGTTCTCGATCTTGTGGTGCACGACCATGAGGTACGGGATGCCGACCGCGGCCGCCAGGCCGACGACCGTCCCGGCGGTGAACAGGACGGTGT
Source organism: Streptomyces sp. NPDC093795 (assembly GCF_044764665.1). Classification (NCBI taxonomy): domain Bacteria; kingdom Bacillati; phylum Actinomycetota; class Actinomycetes; order Kitasatosporales; family Streptomycetaceae; genus Streptomyces; species Streptomyces sp. NPDC093795. The sequence goes on along the minus strand of NZ_JBIWIO010000007.1, from coordinate 244,627 downwards.
CGAGCGCCACGGCCGCCGGGAGACCGATCCAGTCCCGGCCCACGATCATCGCCCCGCCGCCGACCGCGAGCAGTGCCATCGACACGCATCCGTAGAACGGCGCCACGGCGGGGTCCAGGAGATGGGCCCGGGCCTGGTCGTGGTGGCGGAGCCAGTGCGCCGCGCGGGCGGCGACCAGGACGAGCAGCATCGCGAGCGACAGGACCCAGATCGCCGCGCAGACCGTACGGAGGCCGGGGATGTGGGCAGGGAGGCCGGCGCCGGCGTTGGCCACGATGGCCGTGCCCATCACGGGGGCGTACCAGTTGGGTCCGAGGTGACGGACGGAACGGGCCGGGGAGGCGGCCGGCCGGGCGCCGGGGGTGGTGGCGCGGATGGCCGGAAGGGGAGGTGCGAGGCTTGCCATGGCTCCACCGTCGTCCGATTCCCCGGCCCCCACCAGGGATCTTGCGGCTATGACGTCATAAGCTGGCTTTATGAGCAGCAGCGGGGAGTATCGCGGGGAGCGGCACGGGGAGCAGCACACGGGTGGGCGTCGGACCGAGGTGTACGGCTCCGACGTCAGGGCCCAGCTCCACCACCGGGTCCCGGACCTCGGCGCGCTCGAACTGCTCCTCGCCGTCGCCCGGCACGGCAGCCTCGGCGCCGCCGCCCGCGAGGTCGGCATCACCCAGCCCGCCGCCAGCAGCCGCATCCGCTCGATGGAACGACAGCTCGGCGTCGCCCTGGTCGACCGTTCGCCGCGCGGCTCGCGGCTCACCGACGCGGGCGCGCTCGTCACCGACTGGGCACGGCGCATCGTGGAGGCGGCGGAGGCCTTCGACGCGGGAGCCCAGGCCCTGCGCGGGCGGCGGGACTCCCGGCTGCGGGTGGCCGCGTCCATGACGATCGCCGAGTACCTGCTGCCGGGCTGGCTGATCGCGCTGCGCGCCGACCGCCCCGACACGGCGGTGTCGCTGCAGGCTGGAAACTCGGCGGTGGTCGCGGAACGGCTCCTGGCGAACGAGGCGGACATCGGTTTCGTGGAGGGGCTCGCCGTGCCGGACGGTCTCGACGGGGTGGTCGTCGCGCACGACCGGCTCGCGGTCGTCGCCGCCCCCTCGCACCCGTGGGCCCGCCGCCGGGGCCCGCTGGACCCGGCGGAGCTGGCGGCGACCCCGCTGGTCCTGCGGGAACGCGGCTCCGGCACCCGGCAGGTCCTGGACGCGGCGCTGTCCGACCACGGCGGCCTCGCGCAGCCGCTCCTCGAACTCGCCTCCACGACCGCGGTGAAGGCGGCCGCCGTCACCGGGGCCGGGCCGGCCGTCCTCAGCGAACTCGCGATCGCCGAGGAGCTGGCCTCCCGCCGTCTGGTCGCCATCCCCGTCCGGGGGGTTCAGCTCCGCCGCGACCTCCGCGCCGTCTGGCCCACCGGCCACCGCCCCACGGGCCCGGCCCGCGACCTGCTGTCCCTGACCCGTGGCTAGGGCGACACGCGGCTGGGGCGTGTCCGGCGGATCATGGCCGCGACCCCGGTCGGGCGCGCGGACGGGGCGGGGACCACTGCCCCGCCCCGCCCGCAGAGGGGCGTTCCCGCCTGTCGCGCCGGGGAGCACCCGCTCACCGGGTTCACCGCCGTGACGTCAGAGGTCCGTCGCGCGGAACGTCACCCGGCCGTCCACCGCCGTCAGGCGGACCGGGACGTCCGGCAGTTCCGTCGACGGAGTCGACAGGGGGTCGGCCGCCAGGACCGTCAGGTCGGCGCGGAAGCCCAGGGCGAGGCGGCCCGCCTCGTACTCCTCGCCCGCCGCGTACGCCGGCGCCGTCGTCATGCCCCGCAGCGCCTCAAGGGCCGTGAGCGCCAGCTCGGGGCCGTGCGGCGGCCGGTCGAGATCGCGGCTCGGGCGCCGGTGCCGGGCCCCGGCCATCACGCCCAGTGGCGGGAACGGCGCGATCGGCCAGTCCGAACCGAGGAGCACCGTGGCTCCGGAGTCCGCCAGGTCGCGGCAGCGCCACGCGCGCGAGGCGCGCTCCTCCCCGAGGCGGCGCGACCAGTTGTCGGTGTGGTCGGCGCGGGTGAAGTCGCAGCAGTGGGTGGGCTGCATGGACGCGAGGACGCCCAGGTCGGCGAAGCGTCGCAGGGTGTCGTCCGGCACGGTCTCGATGTGCTCGACCCGGTGCCGCACCTCGCCCCCGCCCCCCCCGTGGCCCGCGCCTTCTCCACGGCGTCGAGCACGTGCCGGACGGCCGCGTCCCCGATCGCGTGCGTGGCGGTCGGCACCCCCGCCCGGTGCAGTTCCCCGACGACGCGGGTGTACGCGGTGGGATCCGGCCAGAACGCGTGCGTGGACTCGCCGTGGCAGTCGGGGCGCTCCAGCCACGCGGTGCCGTTGTCGATGGTCCCGTCCATGAAGAGCTTCACCCCCGCGACCCGCCACAGCGACCCGCCCGTGCCCTGCTGCCCGATCAGGGCCCGTACGCCGTCCATGTCGGTGCCGGGCTGGCACCAGGGCGCCACCCGGAGCCGTAGCGGCAGCTCACCGGCCGCGTCGAGCTCCCCGTACAGCGCGAGGCTGTCGCCGTTGGCGTCCATGGCGTGACCGCCGGTGAGCCCGGCCGCCGCCATGGACCGCAGCGCCGTCGCGAGCCGCTCCCGGCTCTCCTCGCGCGTCGGACGCGGGGCGACCCGGCGCCTGAACACCCGGGCGGGTGGCCCCCCACCCACGGGCCCGACACTTGGGGGGCCCAGGGGCTCGCTCACCCCCGCCGGGCGCTCGCCGCCTCCACCAGCCCCCGCATCACCCGCAGGTCCTCGCCCATCTCCGGGTGCCACTGGACGCCGAGGGCCCAGGCCGGATCGGCCAGTTCCACCGCCTCCACCGTGCCGTCCTCCGCGTGGGCCGAGGGCGCGAGGCCCGTGCCCAGCCGGTCCACGGCCTGGTGGTGGTAGGTCGGTACCTCGGTGAGTTCGGGGACCAGGGAGCCGTACCGGCTGCCCGGCACCGGCTTCACCGCGTGCCGGCCGATCACCCCGATCGCCTCCACGTGCCCGTCCAGGTGCTGGACCAGCGTCCCGCCCAGTGCCACGTTCAGCAGCTGCATGCCCCGGCAGATGCCCAGCAACGGGGTCCCGGAGGCCAGAGCCGCGTCGATCAGGGCCAGCTCCCAGGAGTCCCGCTCCCGGGCCGGCGGGCCGGTGCGGAGGTCGCGCTCGGCCCCGTACCGTACGGGCTCGACGTCCGCCCCGCCCGCGACGACCAGTCCGTCGAGCCGGGCCACGACCCCCGCGGCGGCGGCCGGCCCGTCCGGCGGGAGCATCACCGCGAGCCCGCCACTCTCCTGGACGAGCCGCGGGTACCGCGCGGGAAGCAGGGTGGCCCGCATGTCCCACACGCCCCAGCGCGCCTGGTCGAGATAGGTGGTCACGCCGATGAGCGGCTTGGACACGGAATTTCCTCCAGGAGAGAGACGGGGAGCGGGGAGGTGAGGCCTCAGTCGCGTGCGAGGTCGGCCTCGGCCGCGGCGAGCGCCGCGAACTCCTCCTCGGGCGCCGAGGCCACCAGATGGTGCCGACTGTAGAACGCGAAGTAGGCGAGGGCGATCACGTACACCCCGAGCGCCATGAACGCCGCCGTCCGGTCCACCAGGAAGGTCGCGACCAGGGCCGCCAGGGCAAGGACGAAGGCCACGGAGGAGGTCACGACCCCGCCGGGCGTGCGGTACGGCCGGTGTAGCCCCGGTTCGCGGCGCCGCAGCACGATGTGGGAGAGCGCCATCAGGGCGTACGAGATGGTGGCGCCGAAGACGGCGATGTTCAGCATCCGGGCCCCGTTACCGGTCCCGGCGGCGAGCGCGAAGCCGATCGCGCCCGGGATGAGCAGCCCCAGGTACGGCGACTTGCGGCGGCTGGTGAGGGAGAGGAAGCGGGGCAGGTAGCCGGCCCGGGAGAGGGCGAAGAGCTGGCGTGATCCGGCGTAGATGAGTGAGAAGAAGGAGGCGACGAGACCCGCGAGGCCCGCGTAGTTCACGAACCGGCTGAGCGTCGTCGGCTTCCCGTCGCCCTGGAGCGCCGTGACCAGCGGGTTGCCGTCCGTCTGGATGATCGCCGAGCCGCGCGCGCCGGTGGCGGCGAGGAAGGTCACGACGGCGAGCAGTACCAGGATGCCCAGGGAGATCGCGAGCGCCTTCGGCAGCGACCGCACCGGGTCCTTCGCCTCCTCGGCGGCGAGCGGCACCCCCTCGACGCCCAGGAAGAACCACATCCCGAAGGGGAACGCGGCCCAGATCCCCAGCAGACCGAACGGCAGCCAGGAGTTCGACCCGAAGGCCTCGCCGTCGACCGGGATGTCGTTGAGCCCGCTGACGTGGAAGTCGGTGAGCGCGCCGATCGCGAAGACGACCAGCGCCGCGACGGCGATGGCCGTCACGATCAGGCTGAAGCGCAGCGCCTCGCCCACGCCCCACAGGTGGATGCCGATGAAGAGCGCGAAGCAGACCAGGTAGACCGGCCAGCCGGACTTCAGGCCGAAGAGGCCGAGGGTCTCGACGTAGTCGCCGATGAAGATGGAGATCGCGGCGGGCGCGAGGATGTACTCGATGAGGATCGCGGTGCCGGTGAGGAAGCCGCCCCAGGTGCCGAGCGCCCGGCGGGCGAAGCCGTAGCCGCCGCCCGCCGTGGGCAGGATGGCGGAGAGTTCGGCGAGCGCGAAGACCAGACAGGCGTACATGGTGCCCATCAGGACGGTGGCGATGGCGAGTCCGCCGAAGCCGCCCTTCGACAGGCCGGTGTTCCAGCCGGCGAAATCGCCGGAGACGACGTACGCGACACCGAGCCCGGTGAGCAGCAGCCAGCCGGCGCTGCCGCGGCGCAGGGCCCGGCGTTCGAGGTAGTCGTCCTTGGGTGGTGTGGTGCCCCCGGGCGTGCTCCCGGTCGTGTCTTCGAGCGTCATTGGCGGTGTCAGCTCCCCGCAGCGGGCCCAATGGATTGGTGCCATACCTTTGCGGTGGAGGACGGGGGAGCGCAACCCCCGTGCGTTACTTTCGGGTTACGCGCGACGGGAGGCGTTCCTCAGGTCAGGAACCCCCGCAGCAGCGCTGCCGTCCCCGCGCAGTGCTCCCGCATCACCTCGCGCGCCGCGTCCGCGTCCCCGTCGAGGACCGCCTCCACCAGCGCCGTGTGCTGGTGCTGCGAGTGCTCCAGATTGCGTACGAGCAGGGGGATGCAGTCCAGGAGGTCGTTCACCGTGGCCCGTACGGCCGCGTACTGGGCCGTCAGTGTCGGCGAGCCGGACAGCTCGGCGAGCGTGAGGTGGAGCAGGGTGTCCTGGCGGCGGTAGTCGGCGAGCGGCGCGTCGTGCGTCGCCGCCACCGCGGCCCGCAGCCGCTCGGCGGCCGCCGTGTCGAGGCCGTGGGCCGCGCACAGCCCGGCGGCCCCCACCTCCAGTACCTCCCGGAAGCGCAGGGTGTCCTCCATGTCGACCGAGGCGATCCGGCGGCGCAGCTCGTCCTCGTCGGCCGTCTGGACGCGGGGCAGCACGAACGTTCCGCCGTACCGGCCGCGCCGGCTCTCCACGAGCCCCTGCTCCTGGAGGACCTTGAGGACCTCGCGCAGGGTGACCCGGCTGATCCCCATCCGGTCGGCCAGCTCCCGCTCGGCGGGCAGTCGCTCCCCGCCGGGCACGAGCCCGAGCCGTACCACCTGGAGGATCTGCTCCAGGGCCTCCTCGAAGCCGTTGCCCGCCCGCACCGGCCGCAGCACGGGCGTCAGCCGGTCCGCCGATTCACTCGTACTGGCCACGTTCTCGTTTCCCCTTCTCAAGGACCTTCCCAAGTAATGGTCTTCCGCAATACCTTATGACTTCCGGCAGGCCGAAGGAGGAGCAATCCCGTGGCAGACCGCAAACCCCCGCTCACCGTCGAGGAGCTCCGTGCCCTCGTCGCGAGCGGCGAGATCGACACCGTCGTCCTGGCCTTCCCCGACATGCAGGGGCGGCTCCAGGGCAAGCGGTTCGCCGCCCCGTTCTTCCTGGACGAGGTACTCGGCCACGGCACCGAGGGCTGCAACTATCTTCTGGCCGTCGATACCGAGATGAATACCGTCGAGGGCTACGAGATGTCCTCCTGGGACCGGGGGTACGGCGACTTCGCCATGCACCCCGACCTCAGCACCCTCCGCCGCCTCCCCTGGAACGAGGCCACGGCCGCGGTGACGGCGGACCTCGCCTGGGCCGACGGCACCCCGGTCGTCGCGGCCCCCCGGCAGATCCTCCGCCGCCAGCTGGAGCGCCTCGCGGAGCACGGCTTCAGCGCCCACGTCGGCACCGAACTCGAGTTCATCGTCTTCAAGGACAGCTACGAGCAGGCCTGGGACGCGAACTACCGCGGCCTCACCCCCGCCAACCAGTACAACATCGACTACTCCGTCCTCGGCACCGGACGCGTCGAGCCCCTCCTGCGCCGCATCCGCAACGAGATGACGGCGGCCGGACTCACCGTCGAGTCCGCCAAGGGCGAGTGCAACCCCGGCCAGCACGAGATCGTCTTCAAGTACGACGAAGCCCTCGTCACCTGCGACCAGCACGCCGTCTACAAGACGGGTGCCAAGGAGATCGCCGCCCAGGAGGGCTACTCGCTCACCTTCATGGCGAAGTACAACGAGCGCGAGGGCAACTCCTGCCACATCCACCTCTCCCTCCAGTCCATCGAACAGCCGGGGACGAACGTGATGGCCGGGGACGACCGGCACGGGATGTCCGCGACCATGCGGCACTTCCTCGCCGGACAGCTCGCCGCCCTCCGCGACTTCTCCCTCCTCTACGCCCCCAACATCAACTCCTACAAGCGGTTCCAGCCCGGTTCCTTCGCGCCGACCGCCGTCGCCTGGGGCCACGACAACCGCACCTGCTCGCTCCGGGTCGTCGGCCACGGCCGCTCCACCCGCTTCGAGAACCGCCTCCCCGGCGGAGACGTCAACCCCTACCTCGCCGTCGCCGCCATGGTCGCGGCCGGACTGCACGGCATCGAGCAGCAGCTCGAACTGCCCCCGCCCTGCGCCGGGAACGCGTACACCGAGGAGTACGCGCACGTGCCCACCACCCTGCGCGAGGCCGCCGAACTGTGGGACACCAGCGAGATCGCCAAGGCCGCCTTCGGCGCCGAGGTCGTCGCCCACTACCGCAACATGGCCCGCGTCGAGCTGGAGGCCTTCGACGCCGCGGTGACCGACTGGGAACTGCGCCGCTCCTTCGAACGCCTCTGATCCGGACCTTCCCGCGTACGCCTCTGAGAGGAACGAGTTGCTCCAGGTACTGAACCCGGCGACCGAGGAGCTGGTCGCCACCGTCCCCGGCGCCACCCCCGCCGACGTCGACGCCGCCGTCGCACGGGCCGCCGCCGCCCAGCGCGGCTGGGCCGCCGCCGCGCCCGCCGACCGGGCCCGGCTGCTCCGCCGCTACGCCGCCGTCGTCGACGAGCACATCGAGGAACTCGCCCGCCTGGAGGTCACCGAGGCCGGCCACACGATCGGCAACGCCCGCTGGGAGGCCGGCAACGTCCGCGACCTCCTCGACTTCGCCGCCGGGGGAGTGGAGCGCCTCAACGGCCGCCAGATCCCGGTGGCCGGCGGCCTGGACATCACGATCCTCGAACCGCTCGGGGTCGTCGGCGTCATCGCCCCCTGGAACTTCCCCATGCCGATCGCAGCCTGGGCCACCGCACCCGCCCTCGCCGCCGGCAACGCCGTGATCCTCAAGCCCGCCGAGACCACCCCGCTCACCGCGCTCCGCCTCGCCGAACTCGCCCTGGAAGCGGGCCTGCCCGAAGGTCTCTTCCAGGTCCTGCCCGGCACCGGCCCGGTCGCCGGGAACGCCCTCGTCGAACACGCAGGCATCGCCAAGATCGTCTTCACCGGCTCCACCAAGGTCGGCAAGTCGATCATGGCCAAATGCGCCGACCAGGTGAAGCGGGTCACCCTCGAACTCGGCGGCAAGAGCCCCAACATCGTCTTCGCCGACGCCGACATCGAGGCGGCCGCCGCGGCGGCGCCCATGGCCTTCCTCGACAACAGCGGCCAGGACTGCTGCGCCCGCACCCGCATCCTCGTCCAGCGGAGCGCGTACGACCGCTTCCTGGAGCTCCTCACCCCCGCGATCGAGGAGATCGTCGTCGGCGACCCCGCAGACGAGCGCACCCAGATGGGCCCGCTCATCTCCCGCGCCCAGCTCGACCGCGTCCGCTCCTACGTCACGGACGGACTCGAAGGCATCCGCGGCAAGGCCCCGGAAGGCCCCGGCTTCTGGTTCCCGCCGACCGTCCTCACCGGCGTACCCGAGGACGCGCCCTGCGCCGTCGAGGAGATCTTCGGACCCGTCGCCGTCGTCCTCCCCTTCGACGACGAGGCCGACGCGATCCGCCTCGCCAACGCCACCGAGTACGGCCTGTCCGGCTCGATCTGGACCCGGGACGTCGGCCGCGCCCTGCGCGCCTCCCGGGCCGTCCGGGCCGGCAACCTCTCCGTCAACTCCCACTCCAGCGTCCGCTACTGGACGCCGTTCGGCGGCTACCAGCAGTCCGGCCTCGGCCGCGAACTGGGACCCGACGCCCTGACCGCCTTCACCGAAACCAAGAACGTCTTCATCAGCACGGAGGGCCCCGCACTGTGAGCAACGAGATCATCTGCCGCCGCCTGGTCGGCCGCACCGCCGTCATCACCGGAGCCGGCAGTGGCATCGGCCTCGCCACCGCCCGCCGCCTGGCCTCCGAGGGCGCCAACGTCGTCTGCGGCGACATCGACGAGGAGGCCGGCAAGGCCGCCGCGGAGGAGGTCGGCGGCACCTTCGTGAAGGTCGACGTCACCGACCCGGAGGAGGTCGAGGCGCTGTTCAAGACCGCCTTCGACACCTACGGCTCCGTCGACATCGCCTTCAACAACGCGGGTATCTCGCCCCCCGACGACGACTCCATCCTGGAGACCGGCCTGGAGGCCTGGAAGCGCGTCCAGGACGTCAACCTGACCTCCGTCTACCTCTGCTGCAAGGCCGCGCTGCCCTACATGCGCCGCCAGGGCAAGGGCTCCATCATCAACACCGCGTCCTTCGTGGCGATCATGGGCGCGGCCACCAGCCAGATCTCCTACACCGCCTCCAAGGGCGGCGTCCTCGCCATGTCCCGCGAACTGGGCGTCCAGTTCGCCCGCGAGGGCATCCGCGTCAACGCCCTCTGCCCCGGGCCCGTCAACACCCCGCTGCTCCAGGAGCTGTTCGCCAAGGACCCCGAGCGGGCCGCGCGCCGCCTCGTCCACATCCCGGTCGGCCGCTTCGCCGAGGCCGACGAGATCGCCGCCGCCGTCGCCTTCCTCGCGAGCGACGACTCCTCCTTCGTCAACGCCAGCGACTTCCTGGTCGACGGGGGCATCGCGGGCGCGTACGTGACGCCGCTCTAACCCGCCGCGGCCGGGCGCCGTGAGGCGCCCGGCTACAGGAGCCGCAGACCGGAGCCCGCCAACGACCTCAGAGGAAGGTCCGGCCCTCGCCCCGATACGTCGGCACCGTCGCCGTGATCCGATCACCCTCGATCAGCTGAAGACTCTCGAACCGCTCGCACAACTCACCGGCCTTCGCGTGCCGGAACCACACCTTGTCGCCGATCCGCAGATCGTCGGCCGGCGAGCCGAGCAGCGGCGTCTGCACCTCGCCGGGGCCCTCCTGCGGGTCGTACCGCAGCCCCTCCGGCAGATACGGCACCGGCAGCCGGTCCCGGCCCGCCGCCCCGGACGCCGGGTATCCGCCCCCGAGGACGGTCACCACCCCGACGCCCGGACGGCGGACGACGGGCTGTGCGAAGAGCGCGGCGGGCCGCCCGCTGAACGAGGTGTAGTTGTCGAAGAGCCGCGGCACGAACAGTCCCGAACCCGCGGCGATCTCCGTCACCGCGTCCTCGGCGGCCGTGTGCTGCACGCTGCCGGTGCCGCCACCGTTCACGAACTCCAGGTCCGGCGCCACCGCCCGCACGGCCCGCACCACGGCCGCCCTGCGCTCCACCAGCTCCCTGCGGGCCGCCGCCTGCATCAGCCGGATCGCCCGTGAGCGCAGCGGGTGTCCCGCGACCGCGTCGCCGACGCCCGCGACATGCCCCTCGTACGCCATGATCCCGACCAGGCGGAACCCGGGGCGCCGCGCCACCGAGCGGGCCAGCTCGGCCAGTTGGGCGGGCTCCCGCAGCGGCGAGCGGCGCGCCCCGAGCCGTATCCGGCCGCCGAGCAGGTGCAGCGCCGTGTCCAGCTCCAGGCAGACCCGCACCTCCTCCGTCCCGCCGGCGCGAGCGGCGTCGATCAGGTCGAGCTGCGCCACGTCGTCGACCATCACGGTCACGGTGGCGGCGAGCTTCGGATCCCGCGCGAGCTCCGCGAAGCCGGTACGGTCCGCCGACGGATAGGCGAGGAGCACGTCCTCGAACCCCGCGCGGGCCAGCCACAGCGACTCGTCGAGCGTGAACGACATGATCCCGGCGAAGCCCTCCCGCGCGAGCACCCGCTCCAGGAGCGCCCGGCACCGCACGGACTTGCTCGCCACCCGCACGGGCTTGCCCCCGGCCCGGCGCACGAGGTCCGCCGCGTTGGCGTCGAACGCCTCCAGGTCGACGACCGCCAAGGGAGCGTCGAGATGTGCGGTGGCCCGGTCGTAACGGGCCCGGTCGGCGGCACGGGGAGTCATGGCCCGAGCTTGCCAGACGGGTTTACGGGTGGGTAGCCCCTCTGTTCCCGCGCCGGCGGGAACAGCCCGTAGAGTGACGGGCATTGTCGACACGAGCGGGGGGACGGGGATGACCGGCGAGCAGCGTCCCCCCACGCCCTCCCGCATCACGGACGCCCTCCTCCCAACGCCCCCCACCCCCGAACCGACCCCGACGGAAACCACCACCCGCCTCCGAACGATCCGCCCGAACGACCCGCCGCCGGGGACCGCCCGGACGGCGCCCGCGCACGCGGGCGGGGCGGCGCCGGGGCGCCAGGCGACGGGGGGCGAGGCGCAGGGGCGGCCGACCGTGACGGGGTCCGAGGCGCAGGGGTGCCCGACCGGGTCCGAGGCGCCGGTGCGGCCGACCGTGACCGGGTCCGAGGCGCCGGAGCGCCCGACCGGGACCAGGGCCGAGGCATCGGAGCGCCCGATGCACGGGGCCGGAGCGCCGACGACCCCGGGCACCGGGGCCCCGATACGGACGGCGTCCGGCACAGGCCCTTCGGCCGCCCCCAGCCAGGCCTCGGGCCGGCCGGCTCCGGCGCCGCCGCGCCCGCTGTCGACCCCGGGCGCTTCTCCCTCCGCGCCGCCGCCGCGTCCGGCGACCCGCCCGGTCGCTTCGGCGTCCGGTACGTCGTCCCGCCCTGCGCCGGGCCCTGAGGCTTCGTCTTCTGCGCCGCCGCGTCCGGCGACCCGGCCGGTCGCTTCGGCGTCCGGTACGTCGTCCCGCCCTGCGCCGGGCCCTGAGGCTTCGTCTTCTGCGCCGCCGCGTCCGGCGACCCGCCCGGTCGCTTCGGCGTCCGGTACGTCGTCCCGCCCTGCGCCAGGCCCGGACGCTCCGGCGCCCGCGGCTCCTCCGCTTCCAGCAGCCCGTCCCTGGGCTCCGCCGTCCGGAGTTCCGGCCCGGCCGGTGCGCGGTCCCTCGGCTCCGGGGTCCGGCCGGTCGGCGGGCAGTGCTGGGTACGCCCCGATGGCCGGCCCGTACGCCCAGCCCCCCGCCGACCCGTTCGGTCACGGCGCCCTGCCGCCCCAAGCGCCCGGTGAGACCACCACCCGTCTCCGGCCCGTACGCGAGCGGCGTACCGGGCGGCGGGTCGCCGTCGTGGTCTGCGCCGTGCTCGGCGTCGGGCTCATCGGTGGCGCCCTCGCCGGGATGTGGCTGGCCGCCGCCGAGCCCGGGAAGCCCGCCGAACCCGCCGGGTACACCGAGGCGATGGACCTCTGGCACAACGCCCCCGTCGACACCCTCTTCCCCCGCACCCTCACCGGCCCGGGCGCCGGCCCCGGCGCCTCCGCGCGCACCTGGACCCGGATCGTCGTCGCCCCGGACGCCGCCTGCTCGCCCGCCGTCCTCGCCAAGGGCCTGCTCGCCACCCTCGGTCCGCTCGGCTGCGAGCGCGTCCTGCGCGCCACGTACACCGACGCCACCGCCAGCAGCGTCATCACCGTCGGCCTCGTCTTCACCCGCGCCGACGCCACCGCCCAGCGCACCCTCGGCGAGCGCGGCGGCCTCACCACCCGCCTCGGCGCGGACGTCCCCCCGGCGCTCTCCGGCGACGGCACCGTCGCCGCCCGCTTCGGCGCCGGCCAGCGCGCCAGCTGGTGGCTGAACGCCCCCGCCGACCTGCCCGTCGTCGTCACCGCCGTCTCCGGCTTCGCCGACGGCCGGGCCGTCGCAAGCCCTCAGCCCGCCGACCGGGCCATGGCCGCCGGCCGTACCGACGCCACCGCGCAGTCCGGCCTCGGCCACGAGGCCAAGGGCATCACGGTGCGCTTCGAGCGGCTGCTGCGCACGACGGTCGCCGCGGCGGCGAAGGAGAAGAACGCCCGATGACTCGCCCCAAACGCCCCACCCGCACCGTCGCCGCCCTCCTCCTCGCCACCGCCTTCTCCGTCCTGCCCGCCACCACCACGCCCGCGTACGCCGACACCATCCGGGCCCGCCAGTGGGGCCTCGAAGCGCTCCACACCACGGAGGCCTGGCGCACCACCAAGGGCGAGGGCATCACGGTCGCCGTGCTCGACACCGGCGTCGACGCCGAGCACCCGGACCTCGAGGGTTCGGTCCTCCCGGGCCGCGACCTCGTCGGCTTCGGCGCGTCCAGGGGCGACCGCGCCTGGGCCCGGCACGGCACCGCCATGGCCGGCATCATCGCCGGACACGGCCACGGATACGACGGCGACGACGGCGTCCTCGGCATCGCCCCCGAGGCGAAGATCCTCCCCGTACGGGTCATCCTCGAAGGCACCGACAAGGCCCGCGACAAGGCCCGCAAGACCCGAGGCACCGCCCTCGCCGAAGGCATCCGCTGGGCCGCCGACCACGGCGCCGACGTCATCAACCTCTCCCTCGGCGACGACTCCAAGTCCGCCCACCCCGACGCGGGCGAGGACGCCGCCGTCCAGTACGCGCTCGCGAAGGGCGTCTCCGTCGTCGCCTCCGCCGGCAACGGCGGCGAGAAGGGCGACCACATCTCGTACCCCGCCGCGTACCCCGGCGTCATCGCCGTCACCGCCGTCGACCGCTACGGCACCCACGCCTCCTTCTCCACCCGCCGCTGGTACGCCACCGTCAGCGCCCCCGGCGTCGACATCGCCATCGCCGACCCCGACCGCCGCTACTACGAGGGCTGGGGCACCAGCGCAGCCGCCGCGTTCGCCTCGGGAGCCGTCGCCCTCGTCCGCGCCGCCCACCCCGACCTCACCCCGGCCCAGATCAAGCGACTGCTCATCGACACCGCCCGCAACCGGCCGAAGGGCGGCCGCAGCGACGCCAAGGGGTACGGGACGGTCGACCCGGCCGCCGCCATCGAGGCCGGCGCCCGGCTCAAGGCCGGCGACCCCAAGAACACCACCAGCGGCTACCGGGGCCAGTACTTCGGCCCCGGCCCGCTCCCCGCCGTCGAGGAGAGCCGCCCCATCGGCCTCCTCGCCCCCCTCGCGGGCGGACTCGGCGCCCTGCTGCTCCTGACGGCCGTCGCCCTGCGCCGCGCCCACCGGACCCACTAAGACCTCGGGCCCGGCAGCCACGCGTCCCGGCGCGACGGTTAGGCTCGGTCCGTGGCGCTCAAGAACATCCCGGACCCCGGTTTCTCCGACGACGACGGCACCGCCGACCCGCGGCTCACCGCGGCCCTCGCGGCCTGGGCGGAGGACAGAACCGCCCACGGCCCGGTCCTCGACGCGCTGCGGAACGCCCGGCTGCTCGTCCCCGTCGTCGCCGTCCTCGGCGAGGTCGAGACCGACGAGAACGGCCTGCGCCGCGAGAAGACCAGCGACATGGCCGTCCCCACCCTCACGGCTGGTGACCGGCGCGCTCTGCCCGCCTTCACCTCGATCGCCTCCCTCGCCCTGTGGGACCCGGAGGCCCGGCCCGTCGCCGTACCGCTGCACCAGGCGCTCCAGGCCGCCGCGCACGAGAAGGCGGACACGGTCGTCCTCGACCTCGCGGGCCCCGTGCCGTACCAGCTGACCGGCCCCGCCCTGCTGGCCCTGGCCGAGGGCCGTACCAGCGCCGACCCGCTCGACGACCCCGCCGTACGGGACGCGGTACGGGCCGCCGTCGCCGCCGAGCCCGCGGTGCTCCGCGCCCACCTGGGCCCCGGCACGGCCGACGGCACCCTCGCCCTGGTCCTCGCCGGGGACGCCTCTCCTGCGGAGACCGCCCAGCGGGTGGCCCGCGCCCTCGCCGCCGACGAAACACTGAGGGCCCGCCTGGTGCGGGGCCTCGACCTGGCACTCCTGCCGGCCTCGGCCACGCCTCCGGGCGAGCCCTTCTACGTAAAGCTGTAAGAGAAGTCCTGGCCGTACCCGGGCCCCGTGACTGCTCTTCCTGGGCCCTAGCCGTACACCGGCCCCGTGTACTTCTCGCCCGGCCCCTGGCCCGGCTCGTCCGGGACGACCGACGCCTCGCGGAAGGCGAGCTGGAGGGACTTCAGGCCGTCCCGCAGGGGAGCCGCGTGGAAGGAGGAGACCTCCGTCGCGCCGGCGTCGAGCAGGCCCGCGAGCGCGTGCACCAGCTTGCGGGCCTCGTCGAGGTCCTTGTACTTGTCGCCCTCCTCGGTGAGCCCGAGCTTCACCGCGGCGGCGCTCATCAGGTTGACGGCGACGGTCACGATCACCTCGACCGCGGGGACCTCCGCGATGTCGCGGGTCATGGCGTCGAAGTCGGGAGAATCGGGGGAGTCCGGGGAGTCCGCGGACTCGTTCTGGGGCGTCTCGCTCATGGCTCATACGATATGCCGGTCCTCGGTTAGCGGAGACCGCCGGGTCCTGCTAACCTTGTGTAACGACCGGCCGGACACCTGTGTGCCCGGCCCACAAGTGGAGGCTCCGACTTCCCACCTGACCACCCTCGCGGGTGGCGGGTCACCGGTCAGGTGGCGACCATCGTTCCGTACGGACGATGGAGCCGCCCGATGTGCGCCCCGCGGTTGACCGCGGCGGTGTTCCGGTATTTCCCTGGAGCCCCGCCTGTGTCCCGTCCGGGGCGTTTTTCATGTTCCGGCTCGGTTGGTCTCACAGAAACAGACGTTGCGCGTCCGTCCGCCAGGCGGTCGCGTGGTGCTACCTAGGAGGATCCATCAGCGCCGAGCCCCGCATCAACGACAGGATTCGCGTTCCCGAGGTGCGACTTGTCGGACCCAGCGGCGAGCAGGTCGGGATTGTTCCGCTTGCCAAGGCCCTGGAGCTCGCACAGGAGTACGACCTCGACCTCGTCGAGGTCGCGGCGACCGCCCGTCCGCCCGTGTGCAAGCTCATGGATTACGGGAAGTTCAAGTACGAGTCGGCCATGAAGGCCCGTGAGGCGCGCAAGAACCAGGCGCACACGGTCATCAAGGAGATGAAGCTCCGGCCGAAGATCGACCCGCACGACTATGACACCAAGAAGGGTCACGTCGTCCGGTTCCTCAAGCAGGGTGACAAGGTCAAGATCACGATCATGTTCCGTGGTCGTGAGCAGTCTCGTCCCGAGCTTGGTTTCCGGCTGCTGCAGCGGCTGGCGTCGGACGTCGAGGAGCTTGGCTTCATCGAGTCCAACCCGAAGCAGGACGGCCGGAACATGATCATGGTTCTCGGCCCGCACAAGAAGAAGACCGAGGCCATGGCCGAGGCGCGTGAGGCCCAGGCCGCACGCAAGGCCGAGCGCCAGGGCGTCACCGCCGAGGAGACGCCCGAGGCTCAGGCCGACGAGGCTCAGGCCCCCGAGGCCGAGGCTCCGGTCGCCGAGGCCCCGGTCGCCGAGGCCGACGCTCCGGCCGAGAACCCCGAGGCGTGACCCGACGGGCTGCCACCCAGGCAGCCCCGGGCCCCGCCCGGACCCACCAGACGAAGAATTGACGCTCCCGGAAGTCCGGTGCCCATACCGGGGGGAGCGCCACTGACGAGGAGATACGGCGCGATGCCGAAGAACAAGACGCACTCCGGTGCCAAGAAGCGCTTCAAGGTCACCGGCACCGGCAAGATCATGCGCGAGCGCGCCGGCAAGCGCCACCTGCTCGAGCACAAGTCGTCCAAGCTGACGCGTCGCCTCACCGGCAACGCCGAGATGGCCCCGGGCGACGCGGCCAAGATCAAGAAGATGCTGGGCATCTGATCTGATCACCCGCCCCCGGCGACGGGGGCTACCGGCCAAGTCCGGGACCCATTCGTTTTTCGGGTCGTGTGAGTCCAACCACGACCCCGCTACAAGGAGTTAACAAGTGGCACGCGTCAAGCGGGCAGTCAACGCCCACAAGAAGCGCCGGGCGATCCTCGAGGCGGCCAAGGGCTACCGCGGTCAGCGTTCGCGCCTGTACCGCAAGGCCAAGGAGCAGGTCACCCACTCGCTGGTCTACAACTACAACGACCGCAAGAAGCGCAAGGGCGACTTCCGCCGTCTCTGGATCCAGCGCATCAACGCCGCTGCCCGTGAGAACGGCATGACGTACAACCGCCTCATCCAGGGTCTGAACGCCGCCAACATCGAGGTGGACCGCAAGATCCTCGCCGAGCTGGCCGTCAACGACCCGAACGCGTTCGCCGCGCTGGTCGAGGTCGCGCAGAAGGCTCTGCCGGCCGACGTCAACGCCCCGAAGGCCGCTGCCTGATCTTCCAGGCCGCAGTACCTCTGCCCGGACCCGCAGGCGCGCTCGCGCCTGCGGGTCCGGGTGCGTAAGCCCCCGGCCCGCCCCCGGCCCCGAAGAGAGAACCGCCGCACCTCATGGTCACCCCCGAGCTGATCTCCCCGCGTTCCCCGCGCGTCGTCGCCGCCCGGCGGCTCGCCAAGCGCAACTTCCGGGGCAAGGACCGCCTCTTCATCGCCGAGGGCCCGCAGGCCGTCCGCGAGGCCGTCGAGCACCGCGGCTCCACCGGTGAGCCGACGCTCGTCGAGCTCTTCACCACCGTCGAGGCCGCCGAGCGCTACGCCCCGATCATCGAGGCCGCCCTCGCCGCCGGCGCCCGCGTCCACCACGCCTCCGACGCCGTCCTCGCCGAGGTGTCCCAGACGGTGACCCCGCAGGGGATCGTCGGCGTCTGTCGGTTCCTGGACTCGCCGTTCGAGGAGATCGTCGCGGCCCGGCCCAAACTGGTCGCCGTCCTCGCCCACGTACGCGATCCCGGGAACGCCGGCACCGTGCTGCGCTGCGCCGACGCGGCCGGCGCCGACGCCGTCGTCCTCACCGACGCCTCCGTCGACCTCTACAACCCCAAGTCCGTACGCGCCTCCGTCGGCTCCCTCTTCCACCTGCCGGTCGCCGTCGGCGTCCCCGTCGAGCAGGCGGTCGCGGGACTGAAGGGCGCGGGCGTACGGATCCTCGCCGCCGACGGGGCCGGGCAGGACGACCTCGACGCCGAGCTGGACGCCGGCACCATGGGCGGCCCCACCGCCTGGATCTTCGGCAACGAGGCCTGGGGGCTGCCCGAGGAGACCCGGGCCCTCGCCGACGCCGTCGTCCGCGTACCCATCCACGGCAAGGCCGAGAGCCTCAACCTCGCCACGGCCGCCGCGGTCTGCCTGTACGCCTCCGCCCGCGCCCAGCGCCCCCGAAGCTCGTCCTGAAGGGGCCATTCCGCCCTCCCCGCCCAGTAGAGTGACGCACTCGGGGGCCCACTGCGCTACACGGAGGGGTGGGGAGCGGGGATGACGGTCGGTACGGACAGACCCACACAGGCACGGAGCACCGCACCGCCGCACGCCCCGGAGCCACAGGACCCGACCGGTCCCGCCGGGAGCGAGACTCCCGCCGAGAGCGACGGATTCGTCGGGATCCACCCCGACGACCTGCCCGACGGCCTCGTCGTCGCCGACCGGACCGGCCGGGTCATCTGCTTCAACGCCGCCGCCAGCCGTATCACCGCCGTCCCCGGTGGCCGCGCCCTCGGCCTCCCCCTCGACCAGGCGCTGCCCCTCGAAGACCTCAAGGGACGCCGCTGGTGGACCCTGACCGATCCGTACGGCGGACTCGCCATCCGCCGCGGCCAGCCCGAGCGCAACCTGCTGCTGCCCGGCGGCCGCGAGGTCCTCGTCTCCGCCCGGTACGTCCGTGAGCACCCCACGGGACCGGTCCGCCGGGTCGTCGTCTCGCTGCGCGGCACCGAGGCACGCCGCCGCACCGAGCGCAGCCACGCCGAGCTCATCGCCACCGTCGCCCACGAACTGCGCTCCCCGCTCACCTCCGTCAAGGGCTTCACCGCCACCCTCCTGACCAAATGGGAGCGGTTCAACGACGAGCAGAAGCGGCTGATGCTGGAGACCGTCGACGCCGACGCCGGCCGCATCAAGCGGCTCATCGCCGAACTCCTCGACATCTCCCGGATCGACTCCGGGAGGCTCGAAGTGCGCCGCCAGCCCGTCGACATCGCCGCCGCCATCGGCCGCCACGTCCAGGTCCACATCACCGGCGGCCAGTCCCCCGACCGCTTCTTCGTACGGATCAGGCCCGGTCTTCCCGCGCTCTGGGCCGACCCCGACAAGATCGACCAGATCCTCGGGAACCTCCTGGAAAATGCGGTGCGTCACGGCGACGGAACCGTCACCATCGAGGTGGCACCCGCCAGAACCGGCGACGACGGAGAAGAGGGGACGGAGGTCACCGTGAGCGACGAGGGCCCCGGTATCCCCGAGGAGTCGATGAGCCGCGTCTTCACCCGCTTCTGGCGGGGCAGCAAACGCGGCGGCACCGGACTCGGCCTCTACATCGTCAAGGGCGTCGTCGAGGCCCACGGCGGCACCATCACCGTCGGAAGGGGCCCCCGAGGCGGGGCCGAGTTCCGATTTATCCTGCCCGTCGGCACCCCGGCCCATCTCATCTGACGAGACCAGACGAGATCAGGAGCCGTTCGGCCAGCCCACGGGCTCATTCGCGTCCCCTCACCCCGTTAGACTCGTCCTTTGGCACGTTTGCGCCCTTGACGTCGAGCGGGGCCGCCCAGCCAGCCAACGGAAGCACGGGAAGAGATGTCCGCACCCAATAAGTCGTACGACCCGGTTGAGGTCGAGGCACTGAAACCGGAAGAGATCGAGCGCATGCGGGACGAGGCGCTCGCCGCCTTCGCCGCCGCGGGCGACCTCGACGCGCTCGCGCAGGCGAAGACCGCGCACACCGGTGGCACCTCGCCGCTGGCGCTCGCCAACCGGGAGATCGGCGCCCTGCCCCCGCAGGCCAAGGCCGCCGCCGGAAAGCTCGTGGGCCAGGCCCGCGGCGTCGTCTCCAAGGCGCTCGCCGCCCGCCAGACCGAGCTGGAGGCCGACCGGGACGCCCGCGTCCTCGTCGAGGAGGCCGTCGACGTCACCCTGCCGTACGACCGCGTCCCGGCCGGCGCCCGCCACCCGCTGACCACGCTCATGGAGCGTGTCTCCGACGTCTTCGTCTCCATGGGGTACGAGGTCGCCGAAGGTCCCGAGGTCGAGGCGGAGTGGTTCAACTTCGACGCCCTCAACTTCGTCCCGGACCACCCGGCGCGCCAGATGCAGGACACCTTCTTCGTCGAAGGCCCGGAAGGCACCACGGGCGACGAGTCCGGTGTCGTGCTCCGTACGCACACCTCGCCGGTCCAGGCCCGCACCCTCATCGACCGGGAGCCCCCGGTCTACGTGGTGTGCCCCGGCCGCGTCTACCGCACCGACGAGCTCGACGCCACGCACACCCCGGTCTTCCACCAGATCGAGCTGCTCGCCGTCGACGAGGGCCTGACCATGGCCGACCTCAAGGGCACCCTCGACCACATGGTCCAGGCGCTCTTCGGCCCGGACATGAAGACCCGGCTCCGCCCGAACTTCTTCCCCTTCACCGAGCCGTCCGCCGAGATGGACATGCTCTGCTACGTCTGCCGCGGCGAGTCCGTCGGCAACCCGGACCGCCCCTGCCGCACCTGCGGCAGCGAGGGCTGGATCGAGCTGGGCGGCTGCGGCATGGTCAACCCGAAGGTGCTCGTCGCCTGCGGTGTGGACCCCGAGAAGTACAGCGGATTCGCCTTCGGGTTCGGCATCGAGCGGATGCTGATGTTCCGCCACAACGTCGATGACATGCGAGACATGGTCGAGGGTGACGTCCGGTTCACCCGGCCGTTCGGGATGGAGATCTGATGCGCGTCCCGCTTTCCTGGCTGCGGGAGTACGTCGACCTGCCGGCGACGCAGACCGGCCGAGACGTCCAGGCCAAGCTCATCTCGGCCGGCCTCGAGGTCGAGTCCGTCGAGCGGCTCGGCGCCGGCCTGACCGGCCCGCTGGTGGTCGGCAAGGTCCTCACCATCGAGGAGCTGACGGAGTTCAAGAAGCCCATCCGCTTCTGCACCGTCGACGTCGGCCAGGCCAACGGCACCGGCGAGCCCCAGGAGATCATCTGTGGCGCCCGGAACTTCGCCGCGGGCGACAAGGTCGTCGTGGCCCTGCCCGGCGCCGTGCTCCCCGGTGACTTCCGGATCGCCGAGCGTCAGACGTACGGCCGGGTCTCCCGGGGCATGATCTGCTCCGGCGACGAGCTCGGCATGGGCGACGACGGTACGCACGGCATCATCGTGCTGCCGCCGGAGCACGAGATCGGCACCGACGCCACGGTCCTCCTGGAGCTGTTCGACGAGGTCCTCGACATCGCCGTCACCCCGGACCGCGGCTACTGCCTCTCGATGCGCGGTGTCGCCCGCGAGACCGCCACCGCCTACGGCCTGCCGCTGCGCGACCCGGCGCTCCTCGACGTGCCCGCGCCGAACGCGTACGGCTACCCGGTCCAGATCACCGACCCCATCGGCTGCGACCGCTTCACCGCCCGCACCGTCGTCGGTCTCGACCCCGAGGCCCGCTCGCCGATCTGGCTCCAACGCCGCCTTCAGAAGGCCGGCATGCGCCCGATCTCGCTGGCCGTCGACGTCACGAACTACGTGATGCTGGAGCTCGGCCAGCCGCTGCACGCCTACGACCGCAGCCGGCTCGACGGCCCCATCGGGGTCCGCCGCGCCGAGGCCGGCGAGAAGATCACCACCCTCGACGGCACCGCGCGCGTCCTGGACGCCGCGGACCTGGTCATCACCGACAACCGCGGCCCGATCGGCATCGCGGGCGTCATGGGCGGCGTCAACACCGAGATCGCCGACCCGGTCACCGACCCGGAGACCGGCGTCGTCACCGGCACCACCGAGGTCGTCATCGAGGCGGCGCACTTCGACGCGATCTCGATCGCCCGCACGGCGCGCCGCCACAAGCTGTCCTCCGAGGCGTCCAAGCGCTTCGAGCGCGGCGTCGACCCGCAGGCCGCCGCCGCTGCCGCGCAGCGCACCGTCGACCTGCTCGTGCTGCTCGCGGGCGGCACGGCCGAGGCCGGCGTCACCGAGGTCAGCGCCCCGTCCGCGCCGCGCACGATCACCCTGCCGGCGAACCACCCGGACAAGGTCGCGGGCGTCGACTACGGCCGTGAGACCGTCGTCCGCCGCCTCCAGGAGGTCGGCTGCGACGTCTACGGCCAGGACGAGCTCGTCGTCACCGTGCCCTCGTGGCGCCCCGACCTCGCCGAGCCGAACGACCTCGCCGAAGAGGTCATCCGCCTGGAGGGCTACGAGAACCTGCCCTCCACGCTGCCGAAGCCCCCGGCCGGCCGCGGGCTCACCGAGCGCCAGCGCGTCCACCGCCGGGTGGGCCGCGCCCTGGCCGGCGCCGGCTACGTCGAGGCGCTGAACTACCCGTTCATCGGGGAGCAGGCGCTCGACCACCTCGGTCTCGACGCCGACGACGCACGTCGTCGGCTCGTGAAGCTGGTCAACCCGCTCTCGGACGAGGAGCCCGCGCTCCGTACGACGCTGCTCCCCGGCCTCCTGGGCGCGCTCCGTCGTAACGACAGCCGTGGCAGCCACGACCTGGCGCTCTTCGAGACCGGTCTGGTCTTCCGGCCCGAGGGACAGCCCGGCGTCGCCGTCCGGCTGCCCGTCGACCGCCGCCCCACCGCCGAGGAGATCGCCGAGGTCAACGCCGCGCTGCCCGCGCAGCCGCTCCGCGCCGCCGTCGTCCTCGCCGGGGCGCGCGAGCAGGCCGGCTGGTGGGGCAAGGGCCGTCCGTCCGACTGGGCGGACGCGGTCGAGGCCGGCCGGACCGTGGCCGCCGAGGCCGGGGTCGAGCTGATCATCAGCGCCGACCAGCACGCCCCGTGGCACCCGGGCCGCTGCGCCGCGTTCCACGTCGAGGTGGACGGCGAGAAGATCCTCGTCGGCCACGCCGGCGAACTCCACCCGCGCGTGGTGAAGGCGTTCGGTCTCCCGGCCCGCAGCTGCGCCATGGAGATCGACCTGACCCTGCTCGAGAAGGCGAACGAGGGCCCGCTCAGGGCTCCCCGGATCTCCTCCTTCCCGGTCGCCACCCAGGACGTCGCCCTGGTCGTGGCCGACGGCGTCCCGGCCGCCGAGGTCGAGGCCGCCCTGCGGCAGGGTGCCGGCGAACTCCTGGAGTCCATCCGGCTGTTCGACGTCTACACCGGCGACCAGCTCGGCGAGGGCACCAAGTCCCTGGCGTACGCCCTGAGGTTCCGCGCCACGGACCGCACCCTCACGGTCGACGAGGCCACCGCGGCCCGCGACGCGGCGGTGGCCCTGGCCGCCGACCGCACGGGCGCCGTCCTGCGCGGCGCCTGACCCGCGAGCACGACACCAGGAGGGCCGCCCCGGGATTCCCGGGGCGGCCCTCCGCCGCGTACGTGCGACCGGGATCCGGCCGCACGTACGCGTGGCGAGGCCATGGCGAAGGGCGGCGCGCCGGGGGCGCTCACTCCTTCGGGTGAGATCGTCGGGGGGTGTTCCCCGGTGGGTGGCGCGGTCGGCAGAATCGACGCGGCCGCAGGGGCGGACCTGTGTGCAGCAGGGCCTTCGGGCGCTGTCGGGGCTCGGGAAGGGCCGTGCATGATCCGTACGAGGTCGTTGCTCTCCGCTGGGTCCCGGCTCCGCCGGCTGGCCCCGCTCGCTCTTCCCACCGCGTGGGGTGCGGTGGCCGTGGCGTGGAAGTTCGGCTGTCCGCTGGCCCGGCAGCCGGGACTGCCGATGAGGATCGCCACCAGCGTCGTCTTCCTCACCGCCGGTATCGGCCTGGTGCTCGGCATCCGGCGCGGTCTCGTGCGCGAGCTGGCGCGGGTGCGGGCCGTCGCCGCCGCCACCCAGCAGGTGCTGCTCCGCCCACCGCCCTCCCGGCTCGACGGCCTCGCGCTGGCCGCGGGGCAGTTGTCGGCCACCCGGGGAGCGTCGGTCGGCGGGGACCTGTACGAGGCGGTGGCCACCCCCTACGGGGTGCGGATCGTCATCGGGGACGTCCGGGGTCACGGTCTCGCGGCGCTCGGCGCGGTGGTGGCCGTCCTCGGCAGTTTCCGCGAGGCCGCCCACGACGAGCCCGAACTCGGCGGGGTGCTGCGACGCCTTGAGCGGGCCCTCGAACGGCACCTGAGGGAGCGGGCGCGGGACGAGCACCCGGCGCGGACCGGGAAGGATCCCGAGCATCCGGCGGCGGAGGAGTTCGTGACCCTGCTGCTCCTGGAGGTCGCATCCGACGGGCGGCTCGCCGTCCTCAACTGCGGTCACCCCGGCCCGTACCGCCTCGGCCCGGTGGCGGAGCGGCTGCCGGTCGGCGACCCGCTTCCCCCGCTGGGAGTCCTGCCCCTGCCCGTCGCGCTCGCGCCGTACACGGCGGCCCGGCTGCTGCCCGGCGAGACGCTGGTGCTGCACACCGACGGCGCCGAGGAGGCCAGGGACCACCGGGGGAGGTTCTTCGCGCTCGACACCGCGCTCTCCGGGGTGCCGGGTGAGGCGCCCGCGGCTCTCGTCCGCCGCGTCCACACGGCCCTGCTGCACCACACGGGCAGCCGACTGGCCGACGACGTCGCGCTGCTCGTCGTACGGAACGACCGTGTCCGGGTTCCGGCGCAGCCCGCCGAACCCGGGCTGCGCCGCCCCCGGCCCGCCCCCTCCTCCCACTGCTGAGTGGAGGGGCGGGGGCCGGCGCCGCCCGCCCCGCCACGGAGTGTCGGGCAGATCAGCGGGGCGGGCGACGCGGACCGGGCGGCCGCACTGTTGAGGGGGGAGCCGGCGGCCCGGTCGTCGCCTTGCGGCGAGAAGCACAGTCAACCGGTACGGGGACGAGTGCGGCAGAGTACGCGGACGGGAAGAACGGGTACTTGGTTCACACCCCGTGCGAAATCGGCCACCGCTACGCTGAGTTCACCGATCGACCGGAGCGGTCATGCAGCCCAACACCTTGCTCGACGCCCTGCTCGACGAAGCGGGCGTCTCCAATGCCGGCCTTGCCGCCCATGTGAACCGGGCCGGCCGGGCCAGGGGTCTCGTGCTGCGGTACGAACACACCGCCGTGGCGCGCTGGTTGAAGGGTCAGCGGCCGCGCGGCCAGGTGCCGGACCTGATCTGCGAGGTGCTCGCCGCGCGGCTGCACCGGCAGGTGACCCTGGACGACATCGGGTTCGGCGTACCGGACGGGCCGCTGCCCGCCGGTTCGCCACTCTCCGGGTTCGTGGAGCGGGCGGCCGCCCTGTGGCGCTCCGACGAGCAGCAGCGGCCGCACATAGTCGGCGCGTCGGCCGTGACCGGTACCCCGGCGGTGATGCCGGTGTGGGAGTGGGAGAACCCGCCGGAGGACATGGACGTCTCCCGTACCGGCCGGACCGCGGTCTCGTCCGCCGACATCACCGTGCTGAGCTCGGCCCGCTCCCATTACGAGCAGATGTACCGCAAGGCCGGGGGCATCGCGACCCGCGCCCGGATCGTCGGCTTCCTCACCACCGAGACGGCGCCGCTGCTGCGGGGCTCGTACAGCGACGCCCTCGGACGCCGGTTGCACCGCGCCACCGGAGGGCTCGTGGCGGTGGCGGGCATCTGCGCGTACGACGCGGACGCGCACGGTCTCGCCCAGCGCTACTTCCACCAGGCGCTGCGGCTCGCGAAGGCGAGCGGGGACCGGGGGCTCGGGGCCTATGTGATCGCGCTCCTCGTCAACCAGTCGCTGTTCATGGGGGAGTACCGGCAGGCGGTGGCGTTCGCGGAGGCGGCGCTGCGGGCGGCGGGGCGGCAGATCACCCCGGCGCTCGCGGCCGACCTGACGGCGATGCAGGCGAAGGCGTACGCGCATCTGGGTGACGGGGCAGCGGCGTTGGCCTGTATCGGGCGGGCCGAGGCGGCGGCGGAGCGGATCCGTCCGGGGGACGAGCCGGCCGAGACGGGCTATGTCCAGCCGGGGTTCGTCAACGTGCAGGTCGCCGAGGCCCTGCTCAGTCTGGGTGATCTCACCGCGGCCCACGAGCACGCGTCGATGGCGGTGGGGACGCCCTCGCACGACCGGGGCCGGGTGCACCGGCTCGCCATGCTGTGCCAGATCGAGCTGCGGCAGGGGGAGGCCGACGGGGCGGCGCGTACGGCCGTGGAGATGACCGAGCGGGCGCGGGGGATGGAGTCGCGGCGGCTGCGGGACCGGCTGCGGCAGGTGCGGGAGCATCTCCTCGCGAGCGGCGGTGGCGATGCCCGGGAGGCGGCGGCTCTCATCGACGGAGCCCTACGCGTTCCCCTCTAGGCACCGAACTGCTGCGATATTGCCACCAAACAAGCACCGACCAGTCGGAAGGTGGCAAGAACGTGCAGTGGACGAAACTGAGCGAACGCTCTGTCTATGAGAATCGCTGGTTCCAGGTGAACCTCGCGGACGTCGAACTCCCGGACGGCCGCCACCTCGACCACTATCTGATCCGGCTCCGTCCGGTCGCCGTCGCGACCGCCGTCAACGAGGCCGACGAAGTACTGATGCTCTGGCGCCACCGCTTCATCACCGACAGCTGGGGCTGGGAGCTGGCCGCCGGCGTCGTCGAGGACGGCGAGGACATCGAGACGGCCGCCGCCCGCGAGATGGAGGAGGAGACCGGCTGGCGGCCGGGGCCGCTGCGCCATCTCCTCACCGTCGAACCGTCCAACGGCCTCACCGACGCCCGACACCACCTCTACTGGGCGGAGCGGGCCACGTACACGGGACCGCCCGCGGACGCCTTCGAGTCCTCCCGGCGGGCCTGGGTGCCGCTGAAACAGATCCCCGACATGATCACCCGGGGCGAGATCCCGGCCGCCAACATGGCCGCGGGGCTGCTGATGCTCCACCACCTGCGCCTCGGCTGAGGAACGCGGGAACCCGGGAGCGCGGGGATGCCGGAGCCCGGGAATGCCGGACGGCCCGTACCTGTGCGGGTGTACGGGCCGTCCGGTGATCATGGGGTGGCGCGGGGGATCAGGCGTACGGGTAGAAGCCCGAGCCCGTCTTCCGGCCGAGCCGGCCCGCGTCCACCATGCGCTGGAGCAGCGGGGGAGCGGCGTACAGCGGCTCCTTGAACTCCGCGTACATCGAGTCGGCGATCGAGGCGATCGTGTCCAGACCGATCAGGTCCGAGAGCTTGAGCGGGCCCATCGGGTGGGCGCAGCCGAACTCCATGCCGTTGTCGATGTCGTCGCGGCTCGCGATGCCCGACTCGAACATCCGGATCGCCGAGAGGAGGTACGGCACGAGCAGCGCGTTGACCACGAAACCGGAACGGTCCTGCGCGCGGATCGCGTGCTTGCCGAGCGTCTTCTCCGCGAAGGCCTGCGCCCGGCTGATCGTGCCCTCGGAGGTGGTGAGGGCCGGGATCAGCTCGACGAGCTTCTGCACCGGGGCCGGGTTGAAGAAGTGGATGCCGATGACCTGGTCGGGGCGGGAGGTCGCCACGGCCAGCTTCACCAGTGGGATGGAGGAGGTGTTCGAGGCGAGGATGGCGTCGGGCCGGGTCATCACCTGGTCGAGCACCTGGAAGATCTCGGTCTTGACCTGCTCGTTCTCCACGACCGCCTCGATGACGAGGTCACGGTCGGCGAACTCGCCGAGGTCGGTGGTGAAGCTGAGGCGAGCGAGCGTCGCGTCCCGCTCCTCCTCGCTGAGCTTGCCGCGTTCGGCGGCCTTCGTCAGCGAGTTGTAGAGCCGTGTGCGGCCGATCTCCAGCGCCTCGCCGGTGGTCTCGGCGACCCTCACGTCAAGGCCGCTCCGGGCACACACCTCTGCGATGCCCGCGCCCATCTGGCCGCAGCCCACCACTCCGACGCGCTCAATGTCGGCCATGGAGTCCGTCACCTCGTGCCTTTCGCTGTTCTCTGGCGGCGGGGCCCGTGTGATTCCGATGCGTCCGCCTCGACCCCACGACGTTACCGCTCATTAACCGATGATCGATCGCCCGGGGCGGGCATGCTGTCCGGGTGGGTGTGAGGTATGCGACAGACGAGGGGTACAAGTGCGGCCTATCGGCAGAAGAGGGTTCGTGGCGGGAACGGCCGGGGCGGTGCTGGCCGTGACGGGAACGACGGCGCCGGCGGCGGCCGGGTCCGAGGCGCCGGTACGAGGGAGCGCACCCCGCCGGGACGCGTTCCGTGGTGTGTGGATCGCCACGATCTCCAACCGCGACTGGCCCTCCCGCAGCGGTCTGAGCGCGGCGGAGCAGCGCGCCGAACTCCTCGCCCACCTGGACATGGCGGTCGAGCGCCGGCTCAACGTGGTGGTCCTCCAGGTCCGGCCGAGCGCCGACGCGCTGTGGCCTTCGCCGCACGAGCCGTGGGCGGAGTGCCTCACCGGGACGCAGGGCCGCGACCCCGGCTGGGACCCGCTCGCCACGGCGGTCGAGGAGGCCCATGCGCGGGACCTCGAACTGCACGCCTGGTTCAACCCGTACCGGGTGGCGAATCACACGGATCGGTCCCGGCTCGTCGCCGGCCATCCGGCCCGGGTCCACCCGGAGTGGGTGCTGCCCTTCGGCGGGAAGCTCTACTACAACCCCGGACTGCCCGAGGTCCGCCGCTTCGTGCAGGACGCGATGCTGGACGCCGTGCGGCGCTACGACATCGACGCCGTGCACTGGGACGACTACTTCTATCCGTATCCGGTGGCCGGGCAGGAGTTCGCCGACGACGAGGCGTACGAGCGGTACGGCGGGGACTCTCCCGACAAGGCGTCCTGGCGGCGGCGCAACATCGATCTGCTGGTCTCCGAGATGTCCGTCCGCATCAAGGAGGTGAAGCCGGACGTGGCCTTCGGGATCAGCCCCTTCGCGGTCTGGCGGAACGTCACCACCGACCCGGCGGGCTCCGACACGAGCGGCGGGATCCAGACGTACGACGATCTGTACGCCGACAGCCGGAAGTGGGTCCGGGAGGGGTGGCTCGACCACGTGGTGCCGCAGCTGTACTGGCACATCGGGCAGTCCGCCACGGACTACGCCAAGCTGCTGCCCTGGTGGGACAAGGTGGTCCGGGGCACCGGAGTCGGCCTCTACATCGGTGAGGCGCTCTACAAGGCGGGCGATCCCGCGCAGTCCGAGGCCTGGCAGGACCGGAAGGAGCTGTCACGCCACCTGGAGCTCGCCGCCGGGCACCCGTCGGTCGGCGGCCACTGCTTCTTCGCCGCCAAGGAGGTCGCGGAGGACCCGATCGGGGCGATGGCGACCGTGGTGGCCGACCACTACCCGACCAGGGTCCGTCCGCCGAAGGAGAGGGGTCAGCGGGCCTCCGCCTCCGGGTGATGGCGTACGACGGTGTCGGGGCCCGGTGACATCAGGGCCTCGTGACCGTCGTCGTCGAACTTCACGCGGTACGGGGGAGTGCCGTCCTCCCCCAGTACCTGAAGGACCTCGGCCGTACGGTCGTGATGACCGACGGTCCGGCCGTGCACCAGCAGTTTGTCGCCCACGCTCGCCTGCATCGGGGTGACCTCCTCGCGACGGAGCCTATGACTGCCATTGTGACCCGGGTCACCCCGATCCGTCGCGTCAGCTCTTCGCCCGCTGGGTCACCGCGATGCAGACCAGGACGGCCACCGCCGCCAGCGGGGCGGCGAGCGGCAGGATCTCGTCCAGCAGGAACACCGACCAGAAGAGGGTCAGGAGCGGCTGCGCGAGCTGGAGCTGGCTCGCCTTCGGGATGCCGATCGACGCCATGCCCCGGTACCAGACGTACAGGCCGAAGAAGGTGGAACCGGCGGCGACCCAGACCAGGCCGATCACACCGTGGGCGTTCAGGTGCACCGGCTCCAGGGACAGCCCCACGGCGGAGCCGACCAGCATCAGCGGCAGGCACAGGACCAGGGCCCAGCCGATGACCTGCCAGCCCGGCATGAGTCGGGCGAGGCGCCCGCCCTCGGTGTAGCCGGCCGCGCACACGAGGAGCGCGCCGAAGAGGTACAGGTCGCCCTGCGACACGGCCCCACCGCTCTGCTGGAGCGTGAAGCCGAGGACCACGACCGCGCCCGCCACGGCGGCGAACCAGAAGGTGCGCGACGGTCGCCGGCCGGTCCGCAGCGCGGCGAGGGTCGCCGTGGTGAGGGGGAGGAGGCCCACCACGACGGCGGCGTGCGAGGTGGTGGAGGTCTGCAGGGCCAGGGTCGTCAGGAGCGGGAAGCCGATGACGACACCGCCGGCGACGACGGCGAGACCCACCCAGTGGCGCCGCTCCGGCAGCGGGACCCGGCCGACGAGGAGGAAGGCGCACGCGATGAGGCCGGCGAGCGCGGAGCGCACGGCCACCAGCGACCAGGGGCCGAAGCTCTCCAGGCCCCAGGCGGTCGACGGGAAGGTGAGCGAGAAGCACACGACGCCGAGGACGGCGAGCAGGGTGCCGCGGGGGAGCGGGTCGGCGGCGCCACCAGGAGCGCTACCGGGGGAGGTGCTCGCGGAGGCGCTTCCGTCGGTGGCGGTGGCCGCTATCGTCGTGGAGGCAGTAGCGCTATTCTGTGCTGTCATGAACGAGCGTAGCAGTGTCGCGGAACTGGCGCATTCCTTGAGAGCGGAGCTGAACCGCTACTCACCTGGTGGAAAGCTGCCGTCGAGTCGCGCGCTCGTCGAGCGCTACCGCGTCTCCCCGGTGACCGTCACCCGAGCCCTCGCCCAACTCGCCTCCGAAGGGCTCGTGGTCACCCGCCCCGGCGCCGGGGCCTTCCGCGCCGAGCCCCGTACCGCCGTCCCCGCCACGGGGGACACCTCCTGGCAGGAGGTCGCCCTCAGTGCCGACACCGCGACGGAACTCGTGCCCCGTTCCGTCGACGCCTCCGGCGTCCTCGTCACCCTCTCCGCGCCGCCGCCCGGAGTGATCGAGTTCAACGGCGGTTACCTCCACCCCTCGCTCCAGCCCCAGCGCGCCCTCGCCGCCGCCCTCGCCCGCGCCGGGCGCCGCCCCGGCGCCTGGGGCAGGCCGCCCACCGACGGCCTGCCCGAGCTGCGCGAGTGGTTCGCCCGCGAGATAGGCGGCAGTGTCACCGCCGCCGATCTGCTCATCACCGCCGGCGGCCAGCCCGCCATCACCACCGCCCTGCGCGCCCTCGCCCCGCCCGGCACCCCCGTCCTCGTCGAGTCGCCCACCTACCCGGGCATGCTCGCCGTCGCCCGCGCCGCCGGACTGCGCCCCGTCCCCGTGCCCGCCGACGCCGACGGGGTCCGCCCCGAGCTCCTCGAAGCCGCGTTCCGCGCCACCGGGGCCCGGGTCTTCGTCTGCCAGCCGCTCTTCCAGAACCCGACCGGGGCCGTGCTCGCGCCGGAGCGGCGCCGCGAGGTCGTCCGTATCGCCCGTGCCGCCGGAGCCTTCGTCGTCGAGGACGACTTCGCCCGCCGTCTCGTCCACGGGGACGCGCCGCCGCTCCCCGCCCCGCTCGCCGCCGAGGACCCCGACGGTGTCGTCGTCCACGTCTGCTCGCTCACCAAGGCCACCTCGCCCAGTCTGCGGGTCGGCGCCCTCGCCGCCCGCGGTCCCGTCCTGGAACGGCTGCGCGCCATCCAGGTCGTCGACAGCTTCTTCGTCCCCCGGCCGCTCCAGGAGGCCGCGCTCGAACTCGTCGGATCGCCCGCCTGGCACCGTCATCTGCGGGCCGTCGCCCAGGAGCTCAAGAGCCGCCGGGACCTGCTGGCCGGTGCCGTCGCCCGTCATCTGCCCGAGCTCGCCCTGCCCCATTTCCCCTACGGCGGCTACCACCTCTGGTCCCGCCTCCCCGACACCCTCCCCGAGGCCGCCCTCGTCGCCGGGGCCCTGCGGACCGGCGTCGCCGTGACTCCCGGCCGCCCCTACTTCTGCGCCGAGCCCCCCGCCGGGCACATCCGGCTGAGTTTCGCGGGTGTCGCGGGCCCCACCGAGATCGTGGAGGGCGTGCGCCGGCTGCGGACGGCGGTCGACGAGCTCACCGCCTGACCGCGCGGGAAGGGCCGGGCGGGCCTCCGTGCCCGCCTCCCCCCGACGCCGGTCCGGGCAAATTCACCTGACAAGCCCCGGTGTCACTGGAACCCTGCGGGCATGAGCGACAGCATGACCCCAGCAACCCCCGTCATGCACGGGACGTACGAGATCTCAGCCGACCCCGCACGGATCGACGCCGCCCGCGTCCACCACTGGCTCTCCACGGACGCCTACTGGGCCCTCGGCCGACCTCGGGAGAAGCAGGACGCCGCCATCGCCGGATCCCTCAACCTCGGCGCGTACCACCGCGAGACCGGCGAGATGGCCGCCTACGCGCGCGTCGTCACCGACTACGCCACCTTCGCCTGGCTCTGCGACGTCTACGTCGACCGCCCGGCCCGCGGCACCGGCCTCGGCACCGCGCTCGTCACCGCCGTCCGCGACCACCTCGCACCGCACGGACTCGGCCGCATCATGCTCGCCACCGCCGACGCGCACGGTGTGTACGAAAAGGTCGGTTTCTCGCCACTGCGGAATCCGGACAAGTGGATGGCTCTCGGGCAGCAGTGAGCCGGAGCCCCTCCCGTCCCGGTGAATGACCCCTTGACCTGCGGAGCCTCCGGCCTCACGATCGCGGCCATGAGTCTTCGGGTGACGCTCGTCACGGCGGCACGCAGCTCCTCCCTGCTCGCCGAACGGTTCGACGACGACCGGCCACTGGACGAGGCTGGCTGGTACGAGGTGCAGCTCGCCGCGCCGGCGCTCATCCCGCTCGGCGCGGCCGAACTGCGCTACTGCTCCCCGACCCCGCGCAGCCGTGCCACCGGCACCGCCCTCGGCTACGCGCCGCTCGTCCAGCCCGCGCTGCGCGACTGCGACATGGGCCGCTGGCGGGGCCTCACCCTCGCCGAGGTCGCCGCCCTCGAGCCGGCCGCCGTCGACGCCTGGCTCACCGACGCCCGCACCGCCCCGCACGGCGGCGAACCACTCCTCGCCTTCATCACCCGGATAGGGAGCTGGCTCGACACCCGCCCCGCCGACGACGGCGCCATCGTCGCCGTCGCCGAACCCTCCGTCGTACGGGCCGCCCTCGTGTACGCCCTGAAGGCACCGCCCGCCACCTACTGGAACGTCGATGTGCGCCCCCTCTCCACCATCACCCTGACCGGTCGCCCCGGCCTCTGGCACCTCCAGCTCGCCACCGCCCCGCGCTGATCCGCACGTGCCAGGGGGAGCCGGCGGCCGCGACCGGCTAGCCTGAGAGCACGATGAACCGTTTGACCACGTCCTATGGCGCCTTCACGCTG
The DNA here is from genome assembly GCF_044764665.1 of Streptomyces sp. NPDC093795. NCBI lineage: Bacteria > Bacillati > Actinomycetota > Actinomycetes > Kitasatosporales > Streptomycetaceae > Streptomyces > Streptomyces sp. NPDC093795. The sequence continues at coordinate 211,935 of NZ_JBIWIO010000007.1, read as the reverse complement.
ACCCGCTTTCCCGAGGACCCGCGCGACCAACTGCGTGCCTGGGACGCGGCCGACGAGTACCTCCTGGGCCATCTGGCCGAGAGCGGTACCGACCTGTCCGGCACCGTCGCCGTCCTCGGCGACCGCTGGGGAGCCCTCGTCACCGCTCTACGGGCCGCCGGCACCGGCGAGCTCGTCCAGATCACCGACTCGTACCTCGGCGGGCAGGCCACGCGGGCCAACCTCGCGCGCGCCGGGGCCGCCCCGGACGCCGTCCGGCTGCTCACCACCCAGGACCCGCCGCCCGAGCGGATCGACGTCCTCCTCGTCCGCGTCCCCAAGAGCCTCGCGCTCCTGGAGGACCAGCTGCACCGGCTGGCACCCGCCGTGCACGAGGGCACCGTGATCGTCGGCACCGGCATGGTCAAGGAGATCCACACCTCCACCCTCCGTCTCTTCGAGCGGATCCTCGGACCGACCCGCACCTCGCTCGCGGTGAAGAAGGCCCGGCTGATCCACACCACCCCCGACCCCGCGACCTCTCCGCGCCCCAACCCCTGGCCGCACCGGTACGACCTGCCTGCGGACACCCCCGCGCCCGGTCTCCCCGGGCTGACCGTCACCAACCACGCCGGTGTCTTCTGCGCCGACCGCCTCGACGTCGGCACCCGCTTCTTCCTCGCCAACCTGCCCGGCGGCCTCGGCCGGGCCCGCGTCGCCGACCTCGGCTGCGGCAACGGCGTGGTCGGTCTCGCCATCGCCCTCTCCGAACCCGACGCGGAGCTGATCTTCACCGACGAGTCGTACCCGGCGGTCGCCTCGGCCGAGGAGAACTGGCGCGCCCACGTGGGCGACGGGCGCAAGGCCGAGTTCCTCGTCGGCGACGGGCTCACCGACCTGCCCGCCGGCTCCGTGGACCTCGTCCTCAACAACCCGCCGTTCCACAGCCACCAGGCCACCACCGACCGCACGGCCCGCCGCATGTTCACCGACGCGCGGCGCGCGCTGCGGCCCGGCGGCGAGCTGTGGGTCATCGGCAACCGCCACCTCGGCTACCACGTCACCCTCCGCCGGATCTTCGGCAACAGCGAACTCGTCGCGAGCGACGCCAAGTTCGTGGTCCTGCGAGCGGTGCGGACGGCGTAGGGCGTACCCGAACCCGCGCATGGGTCATCTTTCCCAGGTGCGGGAGCACAGGACCCGTCGGGATCGGCGACGGTGACGCCGTACTCGTCCCAGTACGGCGTACGCGGCGAGTGCCCGCGCGTCAGCGCTCGGGAAAGGCCAGGTCGAGCGTCCGTACCCGGTCCACGCCCGTGGTGACGCAGAGGGCGACGATCCGGTCCTGGCGCAGGGTGAACGCCACCGCCGAGACCGGTCGACCGGCGACGAAGGCGACCGCTCCGACGGCCCCGTCGACCAGCGCCGGCCGCGACACGTCCGCGAACCGCGCGAACTCCGCCGCCCGCTCGGCGACGGCCGGGGCACCGTGGACCGGGCCGCGCTCGGACCAGGCGATCACGTCCGGGTCGAGGACGGCGGCGAGGGTACGGGCGTCACGCGCGCGTGCGGCCGTCAGGAACCGTTCCACGACCGCCCGCTGCCGGCCCACGTCACCCTCGGTACGGGCCGCCGCGCCGCCCCGGACCCGCTCCCGGGCCCGCCGGGCGAGCCGCGTCACCGTCTCGGGGGAATCCCCGGTGATCCGCGCCGTCTCGTGGGGCGGCAGCCCGAACACGTCGTGCAGGACGTAGACGGTCCGCTCGTCCGCCGTGAGGGACTCCATGACGACGAACAGCGCGAGCCACAGGGAGTCGACTCGACTCCCGCCCGACCCGTCACCCAGAACCGGCCCGTCAGCCCTGTCAGCCCCGTCACCGCCGCCTGACCCGTCACCCCCGCCCGGCCCATCGCCCCCGGCCGCCCGTCCGCTCGACCGGCGTTCCTGGAGCCCCCGTACACACTCCCGCCCCACCAACGCCGTCAGCCACGCCGTCACCGATGCCGACCCGTCCTCCCGCTCCAGACCGGCCCGCGCCGCCGTGAGTGCGGCCTCCGCCTCGGCCCGCGAACCCGTCATCCGCAGGGCCACGCGCCGCAGTTCTTCCTCGTGGGCGTGGAAGCGCCCGGTCAGGGCGGTCAGGAAGGTGTCGTCGGGCATGGCGCCTCACTCCTCGTCGGGTCCGTCACCGCGTTGACGCGAGGGGTCACCGGGATGTGACATGCCACGCGGAAAGGCCGGCCCGACGCGAGGAGCGTCGAGCCGGCCTTCCTGGGGTGTCGAGCCTGCCACTCGAAGAGAGCGTCGAGCAGCGGGTCAGTCCGTGCCGAACTCCATCGCGGCGCGGTCCAGCATCTCGTCGTCGTCCGAGACCTCGCCGCGGGAGGCGATGGCCTCGGCGCCGCCCTCCGGCATGGAGCCGATCAGCCCGGTCGCGGCCGCTTGGGCGGCACCGATGGCGGGGTTGGAGGTGCCGATCAGCCCGAGGCCGGCGTACTGCTCCAGCTTGGCGCGGGAGTCGGCGATGTCGAGGTTGCGCATGGTGAGCTGGCCGATCCGGTCCGCCGGGCCGAAGGCCGAGTCCTCGGTGCGCTCCATGGACAGTTTGTCCGGGTGGTAGCTGAACGCCGGGCCCGTGGTGTCGAGGAGCGAGTAGTCCTCGCCGCGCCGCAGCCGCAGCGTCACCTCGCCGGTGACGGCCGCGCCCACCCAGCGCTGGAGGGACTCGCGGACCATCAGCGCCTGCGGGTCCAGCCACCGGCCCTCGTACATGAGCCGGCCGAGGCGCCGTCCCTCGTTGTGGTACTGCGCGAGGGTGTCCTCGTTGTGGATCGCGTTGACGAGGCGCTCGTACGCCGCGTGCAGCAGGGCCATGCCGGGCGCCTCGTAGATGCCGCGGCTCTTGGCCTCGATGATCCGGTTCTCGATCTGGTCCGACATGCCCATGCCGTGGCGGCCGCCGATGGCGTTGGCCTCCATGACGAGGTCGACGGGGGAGGAGAACTCCTTGCCGTTGATGGTCACCGGGCGGCCCTGGTCGAAGCCGATGGTGACGTCCTCGGTGGCGATCTCGACCGAGGGGTCCCAGAAACGGACGCCCATGATCGGCTCGACGGTCTCCACGCCGGTGTTCAGGTGCTCCAGGGTCTTCGCCTCATGGGTGGCGCCCCAGATGTTGGCGTCGGTGGAGTACGCCTTCTCGGTGCTGTCGCGGTAGGGCAGCTCGTGGGCGAGCAGCCACTCCGACATCTCCTTGCGGCCGCCGAGTTCGGTCACGAAGTCCGTGTCCAGCCAGGGCTTGTAGATCCGCAGGTGCGGGTTGGCGAGCAGGCCGTAGCGGTAGAACCGCTCGATGTCGTTGCCCTTGAAGGTCGAGCCGTCGCCCCAGATCTGGACGTCGTCCTCGAGCATCGCCCGGACGAGGAGGGTGCCGGTGACGGCACGGCCGAGCGGTGTGGTGTTGAAGTAGGCGCGGCCGCCGGAGCGGATGTGGAACGCCCCGCAGGTGAGTGCGGCAAGGCCCTCCTCGACCAGCGCCGCACGGCAGTCGACCAGGCGCGCGATCTCGGCACCGTAGGCCTTGGCGCGGCCGGGCACCGAGGCGATGTCGGGCTCGTCGTACTGGCCGATGTCGGCGGTGTAGGTGCACGGGATGGCGCCCTTGTCGCGCATCCATGCGACCGCGACGGAGGTGTCGAGGCCGCCGGAGAAGGCGATGCCGACGCGCTCGCCGGCGGGCAGGGAGGTGAGGACCTTGGACATAGGAAGAGTATGCATCATTGCGCATGGTCATGCAAAGGGGTGTCGATGGAGGATACGGAACCGCCAGGACGCCGGGGGAGCAGCAGTGGGGTCGCGAGAAGCAGTACGCCGGCCAGGCCGATCGCCGTACGCGGGCCGAGCAGGCCGCCCAGCACGCCCCAGACGGCCGTCAGGAGCGCGGTCGAGGCCTTGGTCGTCACCGCCCAGGCGGACAGCGTCCGGGCGGCCCGGGCGGCCGTGGTGCGCTCCAGCCGGTAGGTGGCGGAGACGGGGTTGAAGACCCCGCAGCAGAAGATGAGCCCGAACTCGACGCCCATCACAAGCAGCAGCCCTCCCGTCCCCGGCCCGAGGAAGGCCAGGCCGAGGGGCCACAGCGCGCGCGTGCTCCCGGCCACGAGCAAGACCCGGCGCTGCCCGAACCTGGTGACGAGCGGCCGGGCCAGCCGCGCCCCGAGCAGCCCGCCGATCGACGGCGCGGCGAACGCGAGGCCGTACTGCCACGGCGCGAACCCGAGCCGGCCGAGCATCAGGACGGCCAGCAGCGGCTGCATGGCCATCACCAGGCCGTTGAACACGGCGGTGTTGAGGAACAGTGGACGCAGCATCGCGTCGGCGAGGATGTACCGCCAGCCGTCGAGCAGATCCCCGGCCCGCATGCGCGCGGCCTCCCGACGCTCGGGCGGCGGCTCCTGCCCGCCCATCGCGCGGATGCCCAGCGCGGAGAGCAGGTGGCTGACCGCGTCGGCCACCACCGTCGCCACCGGACCGAGGAGCCCGATCACCGCGCCGCCCAGCGGCGGGCCGATGATCGTGGTCGTCCAGGCCGTGGACTCGAACCGGGCGTTGGCGACGAGCAGGTCCTCGGCCGGCAGCAGCGTCTTCAGGTACGCGCCGGAGGCCGCGCGGAAGGTGATGTCGCCCGCCGCGACGACGACCGAGACCAGCAGGAGCTGGAGGAAGGTGAGCACGCCGAGCGCGAACGCGGCGGGGATCGTCAGCAGCGCCGCGAACCGCGCCAGGTCCATCGCGATCAGCACCGGCCGTTTGCGGCGGAACTCCACCCACGGGCCGAGCGGCACCGCCACGGCCGCCCCCACCGCGGCCCCCACGGAGGCGAGCGCGGCGACCTCGGCCGGCCCGGCGCCCAGCACCTGGACGGCGATCAGCGGGAACGCGCCGAAGGCGAGCCAGGTGCCGAGCGCGCTCGTCCCGTACGCCCCCCAGAGCCACCCGAACCGCGCCCCCAGCCGCCCCCCGAGCAGCCGCCCCCACCCCGCCCCCATCCGGCGCCCCCTCCACATGCCAGGCCCCCTCACCCGCACAACCGATCCGCGACCGGAAGCAGCCCGGCAGCATGTCAAAAAGCGACAACCGGCAGCATCAAAGCGGCCAGAAACCCGTGGATCAAACAACCGCAGGCACCCCCACCCACAACCACAGGTTGTACGCCCACCCACAACCACAGGTTGTACTGCCAGGCTCACGGCTACGCTGTCGACATGGACCTCGACGCCGTCCGGACGTTCGCCGCCGCCGCCGACGCCGGACAGTTCCAGGAGGCCGCCGCCGAGCTGGCGATCACCCAGCAGGCGGTCTCCAAGCGCATCGCCGCACTGGAGCGCGACCTCGGTGTGCGGCTGTTCACCCGCACCGCGCGCGGCGCCGAGCTCACCATCGACGGGCAGGCGTTCCTGCCCCACGCGCGTGAGCTGCTGCGCGTCGCCGAGCGTGCGGTCGCGTCCGTGCGCCCCGGCCACCGTCCGCTGCGCGTGGACGTGATCGCCTCACGCGTCGCGCCGTCGGGCCTGATGCGCGGCTTCCACCGCGCCCACCCCGAGATCGAACTCGACGTGGTGATGCTGTTCGACATCGAGAGGGCCGTCGCCGCGCTCCGGTCCGGTGAGATCGACGCGTCCTTCCGCGCCGTCGCCCCGCCCGGCCGGCCCCTTCCCGACGACATCCGGTCCGTACGGGTCCTCGACGAGCCCCTTCAGCTGCTCACCGGCCCCGCCCACGTCCTCGCGGGCGCCCGGTCGGTGCCCCTCGCCCGCCTCGCCGGGCACCGGATCTGGATGCCCGGCATCGTTCCCGGTACCGAGTGGGCCGCCTACTACGACGACCTCGTCGCCGAGTTCGGTCTCACCATCGAGGCGACAGGCCCCAACTTCGGCTCCGACGCGCTCCTCGACACCGTCGCCGACACCCCGGCCCTGGCCACCTTCATGGGTGAGCAGACCCGCCTGGTCTGGCCCGCCGGCCACGGCCTGCGCCGCATCCCGGTGACCGACCCGACACCCGTGTATCCGCACTCGCTGCTCTGGCACCGCGACAACCCCCACCCGGCCCTCGCCGCCCTCCGCTCCCACCTCGCCTCGACCCCGGCGACACCCACCGGCCCCGGCGCCGCCGGGACCTGGATGCCGGGCTGGGTGATCCCTGATCCCCTCCGCGCGTCCGCCGACAGACCCACGCCCCCAGGAGACCTCGTTGCATAAAAGTGCGGCGAGACGTATAGTCATGCCATCCATGAGGAGGATTTTCGATGACGGTACGCGTAGCAGTGGCGGGTGCGAGCGGATACGCGGGCGGTGAGCTCCTGCGCCTGCTCCTCACCCACCCCCACGTGGAGATCGGCGCCCTGACGGGCCACTCCAACGCCGGTCAGCGGCTCGGGGCGCTCCAGCCCCACCTGCTGCCGCTCGCCGACCGCGTCCTCGTGCCCACGACCGCCGACGAGCTCGCCGGGCACGACGTCGTCTTCCTCGCCCTGCCGCACGGACAGTCCGCCGCCGTCGCCGAGCAGCTCGGACCTGACGTCCTCGTCGTCGACATGGGCGCCGACTTCCGGCTCGTGGAGCCCGCCGACTGGGAGACGTACTACGGCTCCCCGCACGCCGGGACCTGGCCCTACGGGCTCCCCGAACTCCCGGGTGCCCGCGCCGCCCTCGAAGGGTCCAAGCGCGTCGCGGTGCCCGGCTGCTACCCCACCGCCGTCTCGCTCGCGCTCTTCCCGGCGTACGCGAACGGGCTCGCCGAGCCCGAGGCCGTGATCGTCGCCGCCTCCGGTACCTCCGGCGCCGGCAAGGCCGCCAAGCCGCACCTCCTCGGCAGCGAGGTCATGGGCAGCATGTCGCCGTACGGCGTCGGCGGCGGCCACCGGCACACCCCCGAGATGATCCAGAACCTCAGCGGACCGGCGGGGGAGCGGGTCACCGTCTCCTTCACGCCGACCCTGGCGCCGATGCCCCGCGGCATCCTCGCCACCTGCACCGCCGCCGCGAAGCCGGGCGTCACCGCCGAGACCGTACGGGCCGCCTACGAGAAGGCCTTCGCGGACGAGCCCTTCGTCCACCTGCTCCCCGAGGGCCAGTGGCCGGCGACGGCGTCCGTCTACGGTTCCAACGCCGTTCAGGTGCAGGTCACGTACGACGCGGCGGCGAACCGGATCATCGCCATCAGCGCCATCGACAATCTCACCAAGGGCACCGCCGGCGGCGCGGTGCAGAGCATGAACATCGCCCTGGGCCTCCCCGAGGACACCGGACTTTCCACGATTGGAGTTGCGCCGTGAGCGTGACCGCAGCGAAGGGATTCACGGCGGCGGGCATCGCAGCCGGGATCAAGCAGAACGGCAACCCGGACCTGGCCCTCGTGGTCAACACCGGGCCCCGCCGCGCCGCCGCGGGAGTCTTCACCTCCAACCGCGTCAAGGCCGCCCCCGTCGTCTGGTCCCAGCAGGTCCTCGCCGACGGCGAACTGACCGCCGTCGTCCTCAACTCCGGCGGCGCCAACGCCTGCACCGGACCGAAGGGCTTCCAGGACACCCACGCCACCGCCGAGAAGGTCGCCGAGGTCCTGAGCGCGCAGGGCACCGACGTCGGCGCCGGCGAGGTCGCCGTCGCCTCCACCGGCCTCATCGGCCTCCTGCTCCCCATGGACAAGCTCCTCCCCGGCGTCGAGAAGGCCGCGGCCGAACTCTCCGAGCACGGCGGCGAGAAGGCGGCCATCGCCATCAAGACCACCGACACCGTCCACAAGACCTCCGTGGTCACCAAGGAGGACGGGGCGGACGGCGGCTGGACGGTCGGCGGCATGGCGAAGGGCGCCGGCATGCTCGCCCCCGGCCTCGCCACCATGCTCGTCGTCCTCACCACCGACGCCGACGTCGACGCCGAGGGTCTCGACAGCGCGCTCCGGGGCGCCACCCGCGTCACCTTCGACCGGGTCGACTCCGACGGCTGCATGTCCACCAACGACACCGTCCTCCTCCTCGCCTCCGGTGCCTCCGGCGTCACCCCCTCGCAGGACGCGTTCACCGATGCCGTACGGGCCGTCTGCGACGATCTCGCCCGCCAGCTGATCGGCGACGCCGAGGGTGCCAGCAAGGACATCCGTATCGAGGTGGTCAACGCGGCCACCGAGGACGACGCCGTCGAGGTGGGCCGGTCCATCGCCCGCAACAACCTCCTCAAGTGCGCCATCCACGGCGAGGACCCCAACTGGGGCCGGGTGCTCTCCGCCATCGGCACCACGCGGGCGGCCTTCGAGCCCGACGAGCTCAACGTCGCCATCAACGGCGTGTGGGTCTGCAAGAACGGCTCCGTCGGCGAGGACCGCGACCTCGTCGACATGCGCTACCGCGAGGTCACCATCACCGCCGACCTCGCCGCCGGCTCCGAGTCCGCCGTCATCTGGGCGAACGACCTGACCGCCGACTACGTCCACGAGAACAGCGCGTACTCGTCATGAGCGACCCCGAGAACCCCGCGGGCGCGCCGGCCGAGAGCACGACCCGCAAGCACAAGGCCCTCCCCAAGGCGCAGATCCTCATCGAGGCCCTGCCCTGGCTGACCCGCCACAACGGGAAGACCGTCGTCATCAAGTTCGGCGGCAACGCCATGATCGACGAGGAGCTCAAGGCCGCCTTCGCCCAGGACGTCGTCTTCCTGCGCCAGGCCGGTCTCAAGCCGGTCGTCGTGCACGGCGGCGGCCCCCAGATCAGCGCCGCCCTCGACCGGCACGGCATCGTCAGCGAGTTCAAGGCCGGCCTGCGGGTCACCACCGAGGACGCCATGGACGTCGTACGGATGGTCCTCGCCGGCCAGGTCCAGCGTGAGCTCGTCGGGCTCCTCAACCAGCACGGCCCGCTCGCCGTCGGCCTCACCGGCGAGGACGCCCACACCATCAGCGCCACCCGGCACCGGCCGATGGTCGGCGGCGAGCAGATCGACATCGGCCGGGTCGGTGAGATCACCGCCATCGACACCGGCGCCATCCAGGCGCTCCTGGAGGACGGCCGGATCCCGGTCATCTCCTCCATCGCCCGTTCCCAGGACGACGGACATGTCTACAACGTCAATGCTGATACGGCGGCTGCGGCACTCGCTGCGGCGCTTGGCGCCGAGACGCTGATGGTCCTGACCGACGTCGAGGGCCTCTACGAAGACTGGCCGAACAGCGACGAGGTCATCAGCAGGCTCACCGCGAGCCAGCTGGAGAAGCTGCTGCCCGAGCTCTCCAGCGGCATGGTCCCCAAGATGGAGGGCTGCCTGCACGCCGTACGGAACGGGGTCACCACGGCCCGTGTGATCGACGGCCGGGTCCAGCACTCGATCCTGCTGGAGATCTTCACCGACGAGGGCATCGGCACGATGGTCGTGCCGGACGGACAGGGGGACCGATGAGCGGCACCGGGAACGAGCAGCTGACCCAGCGGTGGCAGGGCTCGCTCATGGACAACTACGGCACTCCCCGGCTGCCGCTCGTCCGCGGTGAGGGCGCCACGGTGTGGGACGCCGACGGGAACGCGTACCTGGACTTCGTCGGCGGCATCGCCGTCAACGCCCTCGGCCACGGCCACCCGGCGATCGTCGAGGCCGTCACCCGGCAGATCCAGAGCCTCGGCCACGTCTCCAACCTCTTCGTCGCCGAGCCGCCCGTCGCCCTCGCCGAGAAGCTCCTCGCCCTCTTCGGCCGGCCCGGCAAGGTCTTCTTCTGCAACTCGGGCGCCGAGGCCAACGAGGCCGCGTTCAAGATCGGCCGGCTCACCGGCAGGTCCCACATGGTCGCCACCGAGGGCGGCTTCCACGGCCGGACCATGGGTGCCCTCGCGCTCACCGGCCAGCCCGGCAAGCAGACCCCGTTCCTGCCGCTGCCCGGCGACGTCACCCACGTCCCGTACGGCGACGCGGAGGCGCTGCGCGCCGCGGTCACCGAGGACACCGCCCTCGTGATCATCGAGCCGATCCAGGGCGAGAACGGCGTCGTCGTGCCGCCCCCCGGCTACCTCGAGGCCGCCCGGGAGATCACCCGCGCCACCGGCACCCTCCTCGTCCTCGACGAGGTGCAGACCGGTGTCGGCCGCTGCGGCCACTGGTTCGAGTACCAGGCCCACGAGGGCGTGGAGCCGGATCTCGTCACCCTCGCCAAGGGCCTCGGCGGCGGTCTTCCGCTCGGCGCGACCATCGCGTTCGGCCCCGCCGCCGAACTCTTCGCGCCCGGCCACCACGGCACCACCTTCGGCGGCAACCCGGTCGCCTGCGCCGCCGGCCTCGCCGTCCTCGACACTCTCGGCGCCGACGCGGCCCTCGACCACGTGAAGGCGGTCGGGGAGCGGCTCCGGCAGGGAATCGAGGGTCTGGGGCACCCGCTGGTCTCCCACGTCCGTGGTGCCGGCCTCCTCCTGGGTATCGTGCTCACGGAGTCCCTCGCACCCCAGGTGCAGCAGGCGGCTCAGGACGCCGGCCTCCTGGTGAACGCGCCCGCCCCCGATGTCGTACGGATCATGCCTCCGCTGGTCCTCACCGACGCCGAGGCGGACGCATTCCTCCGGGCCCTGCCCGGGGTTCTCGACGTGGCGAACGGGCAAGGACGAACCGGAGAATGAGACGACGATGACCGACGCGCAGGAAAACGAGCACGGCGGGCCGTCCGTTCCGCAAACCCGTACCGCACGCCACCGCAGGATCGTCGACATCCTCAACCGGCAGCCGGTGCGCTCGCAGAGCCAGCTCGCCAAGCTCCTCAGTGACGACGGGCTGAGCGTCACCCAGGCGACGCTCTCCCGCGACCTCGACGAGCTGGGTGCGGTGAAGATCCGCAACACCGGCGGCGAGTTGATCTACGCGGTGCCGAGCGAGGGCGGATTCCGCACCCCGCAGGCCCCGCTGGGCGAGTCCGCCAAGGAGGAGCGGATGCGGCGTCTCTCCGGCGAACTGCTGATCGCCGCCGAGGCGTCCGCGAACCTGGTGGTCCTGCGGACCCCGCCGGGCGCCGCCCAGTTCCTCGCGTCGGCCATCGACCAGGCCGAACTCCACGCGATCCTCGGCACGATCGCGGGTGACGACACCCTGCTGCTCATCAGCCGTGACCCGGCGGGCGGCCAGGCACTCGCCGACCACCTGCTGAAGCTGGCGCAGAAGTAGCCCGGCGCGACCCCGCCTGAGTAGCCCGGCGCGACCCCGCCTGCCGACGCCGATGTGCGTCCGGCACGCGGGGGCAGCGCCGCGAGGGGCTAACCGGCGGGCAGCGGCGCCGGCTGCGGCTGCGGCGGCAGGGGCAGCGGCAGCGCGGGCAGCCCGTCGAGGCTGGTCGCGATGTGGTCCTTGCGCATGCAGTACGCGTTGAACTCGTCGTCCGTCTTCCGGTTGAAGTACTCGGCGTGCAACGACCGTTCCTCCTGGTACTCCATCAGCGGGACGGCGAATCCGCAGGAGTCGCTGACCCGCCGCGCGTGCACCAGGACGATCGCCCGCGCGCTGCCCTGCCCCTCCACGGCCTCCGCCGGGAACCGCGCGAACAGCTCCCCCCACCGCGGGTCGTCCCGCAGCACGGCCTCCCCGTCCCCGTGCACCCGCACCACGGTCGGAGGCCCGGAGAACGCGGTCCACATGAGAGTGATCCGCCCGTTGCCCGGCTCCCGCAGATGCGCGATCGTCTCGGCGCTGCTCCCGCCGAAGTCCACGTAGGCGAGGGTCAGTTCGTCGAGCACCACGAGGGTGCCTCGTCGCCCCTTGGGAGAGAGATTGACGTGCCCGTCGCCGGAGAGGGGAGCGGTGGCGGTGAAGTACACCGGCTGCTCCTCGATGAAGGCACGGAGCCGTCCGTCAATACGTTCGTATGTTTTTCCCATGCCTCGCATTCTGCTCTCTCCGCCCCCTCCGAAGGTAACCGCGTCTCAAGTCCCGGCCTGTGGCGTGCGGTTACGGACGGCCTGTGAGACCGAGGACGCGCAGCACCCACGCGCGCGCGGAGAGGGTGCGGGCTCCGTCGGCCGCGGGCGGGTCCCGGGGGGCCGGATCGTCGTGCGGGATCGGGCCCCCTGGGGCCGGATCCGCGAGGGGTCGCGGGTGGAGGGCACCGGCCGGGACGTGATCGGCCCAGGGACGCAGCGCCTTCGCGACCTCGCGCACGACCCGCGGTGAACCGTCGTCGAGCAGCGGTACGAGTCGCTCGGGACGAACGGCGTCCAGGAGGCGCAGTCCCGCCACCGCCCCGGCCCGCACCTCGGGCCGCTCGTGCCCGATGAGCGCCCAGAGCGTGGGCGTGTCCGTGGCCCGGTCTCCGCACTCGGCGAGGCCTCGCGGCGCGTGAGGGGGTATCCCGGGTGAGGCGCCGGGCTCTGTCGCGCAGGCCGCCCGGTACAGCGGCAGCGGTTCGGTCGCCGCCTGCCGCAGTACGTATCGGGCGCAGGCGCGTACCAGAGCTGAGCGGTCGTACAGGAACGGTTCTGCCTCCCCGGCGCGGCCCGCCCGCCGCAGCCCCGTGACCCCCGCCGCCCGCACCCGGCCCGGCCGGGCGGCCAGCAAGGAGGCGAGTACGGCCGGGTCGGGTGGGTCCCCGGCGCCGGCGAGGGCCGCGTTCGTACAGAGGTCCTGGACGATGACGTCAGGGTCGCGGGCGGCGATCGTCGCGAGCCGGGCGGGGGAGAGGAGCCCGCGCTCGACGGCGATCCGGTGGGCGAGCCGCCGCACCGCTCGGTCCCCGCTCGCCAGCAGGACGGTGATCCCGGACGCGTGCCCTTCCCGCAGGGCCCGGGTCAGCATCTCGCGCGCGGCGTCGCCGCGCAGCCGGTCTCCCGCCCGGAGGGCGACCGCCATGAGGATGCCGAGAACCTCGGGCGTGACCCCCGGCAGCTCTTCGCGGAGCACGGCGCGTGCCCGCCCCCGAACGGGAGCGGCCCAGTCGGAACAACGGATGACGACGAGGGGGAGGAGGCCGGGGAAGCGGGGAAGGTGTCCGAGCGCGGCCTCCCTGATCCGCCCGTCGGGGCCGCACAGGGCGAGGGCTAGTTCCTCGGAGGTCGGCGCGTGCTCGGCTTCGCCGGAGAGCCACACACGGGTCGGCGGGACGCCGCTGTCCCTGCGGATGAGGGTCCGGATGTCCTCGTCCAGCGCGATCCACGCACGCGCGTCGCCCTCTCCGAGGAGGCAGGTGAGGTCGCGCAGGACTCCGTCGAACGTGCTGCTCGGCATGGCCGGAGCCTAGGCCCGGGCAGGGCCGTCCGCCTCCGAATATCGGCCCGCCCTCGGGTGACGCACACGCGGCGACCCGCGTTGACAAAACATACGGAGGATTGCATAGTTATGCTGTCATCGACATCTTCGCCCTCCCCGCGAAGACGGCGGTATACCCACCCTCCTGAGGAGCAGCAGCTGTGAGCAGCAACAACGGTGACGTCCGGCTCTGGGGCGGACGGTTCGCCGACGGCCCCGCCGAGGCCCTGGCGAAGCTGTCCGCGTCGGTCCACTTCGACTGGCGTCTCGCGCCCTACGACATCGCCGGTTCCCGGGCCCACGCGCGCGTGCTGCACAAGGCCGGGCTGCTCACCGAGGACGAGCTGAGCCGCATGCTCACCGGCCTCGACCTCCTCGAGGCCGACGTCGCCGACGGCTCCTTCGTCGGCACCATCGCCGACGAGGACGTCCACACCGCCCTGGAGCGGGGCCTCCTGGAGCGCCTCGGCCCGGACCTCGGCGGCAAGCTGCGCGCCGGCCGGTCCCGGAACGACCAGGTCGCCACCCTCTTCCGGATGTACCTGCGCGACCACGCCCGGATCATCGGCGGCCTCGTCGCCGACCTCCAGGACGCGCTCGTCGGCCTCGCCGAGGCGCACCCGGACGTCGCCATGCCCGGCCGTACGCACCTCCAGCACGCCCAGCCGGTGCTCTTCGCCCACCATGTCCTCGCCCACGCCCAGTCCCTCTCCCGGGACGCCGAGCGGCTGCGGCAGTGGGACACCCGGACGGCGGTCTCCCCGTACGGCTCCGGCGCCCTCGCGGGTTCCTCGCTCGGGCTCGACCCGGAGGCGGTCGCCAAGGACCTGGGCTTCGAGCGCGGCTCGGTCGGCAACTCGATCGACGGCACGGCCTCCCGTGACTTCGTCGCCGAGTTCGCCTTCATCACCGCGATGATCGGGATCAACCTCTCCCGGATCGCGGAGGAGATCATCATCTGGAACACGAAGGAGTTCTCCTTCGTGACGCTGCACGACGCCTTCTCCACCGGCTCGTCGATCATGCCGCAGAAGAAGAACCCGGACATCGCCGAGCTGGCCCGGGGCAAGTCGGGCCGTCTCATCGGCAACCTCAGCGGCCTCCTCGCCACCCTCAAGGCCCTCCCGCTCGCCTACAACCGGGACCTCCAGGAGGACAAGGAGCCGGTCTTCGACTCCTGCGACCAGCTGGAGGTCCTGCTGCCCGCCTTCACCGGCATGATGGCCACGCTCACCGTCCACCGGGAGCGCATGGAGGAGCTGGCCCCGGCCGGCTTCTCGCTCGCGACGGACATCGCGGAGTGGCTGGTCAGGCAGGGCGTGCCGTTCCGGGTGGCGCACGAGGTGGCCGGCGAGTGCGTGAAGGTCGCCGAGTCGGAGGGCAAGGAGCTGGACGAGCTCACGGACGAGCAGTTCGCCAAGATCTCCGAGCACCTCACCCCGGAGGTCCGCACGGTCCTCGACGTCCCGGGCGCCCTCGCCTCCCGAAACGGCCGCGGCGGCACCGCCCCCTCGGCGGTCGCCACCCAGCTGGTGGAGGTCAAGGCGGACCTGGTCATCCAGCACGCCTGGGCCGAGGCCAAGAAGTAGGTCGTACGACCCTCGCGGCGCCGCCGCCCTCCTTCACGGGAGGGCGGCGGCGCCCTTTTCGGTCCCAAGGATGAGACATTCATGTCTCATCCGGTGTATGGTTGTCTCATGTCAGTCGATCGCACCCAGGTGCTCCGCGCCGCCGCCGCCCTGCTCACCCGCAAGGCGACCGCCACCATGGACGAGGTCGCGCGGGCCGCCGGGATCGGGCGGGCCACCCTGCACCGGCAGTTCGCCGGGCGGGACGCCCTGGTGCGGGCGCTCGAGGAGCTCGGGCTCCAGGAGCTCGAGGCGGCCCTCGACCGGGCCGGGCTCGACGAAGGGCCCGAGGACGCGGCCGTACGCCGGCTCGTCGCCGAGGTGGAGCCCGTCGGACCCCTGCTGTCGTTCCTCGTCACCGAGAACCAGCTCTTCGAGGGCGACCAGGTCAACGAAGGCTGGGCCCGCCTCGACGCCCGGGTCTCCGCGCTGTTCCGGCGCGGCCAGGAGAACGGCGTCTTCCGGATCGATCTGACCCCCGCCTGGCTCACCGAGGCCTTCTACGGGCTCGTCGGTTCCGGCGCCTGGGCCGTGCAGGACGGCCGGGTCGCCGCCAAGGATTTCCAGTACATGATCGCCGAGCTGATGCTCGGCGGAGCGCGCAGGAGCGTGGAGAAGTGACCACCAGTACCTTCAGGACCGCGGGCCATACCGAGGGCGTGCGCCGCCCCGGCCGGTGGCTCGCCCTCTCCGTACTCGTCCTGGCCGTCCTCCTCGTGGCGGTCGACGCCACCGTGCTCGGACTCGCCACCCCCTTCCTCTCCGAGGACCTGGAGCCCTCGGGCAACCAGCTCCTCTGGATCGGTGACGTCTACTCCTTCGTCATCGCCGGACTCCTGGTCTCCATGGGCAGCCTCGGCGACCGCATCGGCCGCAAGAAGCTGCTCCTGATCGGCGCCACCGCCTTCGGCGCGGTCTCCGTGCTGAACGCCTACGCGACCAGCCCCGAGATGATGATCGTGGCCCGCGCGCTGCTCGGCGTCGCCGGCGCGACCCTGATGCCGTCCACCCTGGCGCTCATCCGCAACCTCTTCCACGACCCGCGCGAGCGCAGCCTCGCCATCGGCATCTGGGGTGCCATGGCCTCGGCCGGCGCCGCCGTCGGACCGGTCGTCGGAGGGTTCCTCCTGGAGCACTTCTGGTGGGGTTCGGTCTTCCTCATCAACCTGCCCGTCATGGCCGTCCTCGTCCTCGTCGGGATCAAGCTGATCCCCGAGTCGAAGAACCCGAACCCCGGCCCCTGGGACCTGCCCAGCGTCGCGCTCTCCCTCGTCGGCATGATCGGCCTGGTCTACGCGATCAAGGAACTGGCCTCCCACGGCCCGTCCCTCGACGCGGGCCTCGCCGCCCTCGCCGGCGCCGCCGCCCTGACCTGGTTCGTCCGCAGGCAGCTGACCCTGCCCGCGCCGGTCCTGGACATGCGCCTCTTCCGCCACCGTGGCTTCTCCGGCGCCGTCCTCGCCGACCTGCTGACCATCCTCGGCCTCTCCGGCCTGGTGTTCTTCCTGTCGCAGTTCTTCCAGCTGGTCCAGGGACGGCAGCCGCTGGAGGCCGGACTCGCCGAGCTGCCCGCCGCCGTCGGCGCCGTCACGGCCGGTCTGATCGCGGGCACGGTGGCCCGCCGCTTCTCCGTGCGGGCCGTGGTGGCCGGCGGGCTCGCGGCGGTCGGCCTCTCCCTCGCCGTACTGACGACGCTCGACCAGCACACCGGCTACCCGCTGCTCGGAGCGGCCCTGCTCGTCGTCGGCGTGGGCGCCGGATTCGCCTTCACCGTCACCGCCGACGTGATCCTCTCCAGCGTCCCGAAGGAACAGGCCGGATCCGCCTCCGCCGTCTCCGAGACCGCGTACGAACTGGGCGCCGCGCTCGGCATCGCCGTCCTCGGCTCCATCGTGACCGGTGTCTACCGGGGCTTCGCCACCCCCGCCGGTGTCCCCTCCGGCGTCGCGTCCGCCGCCCACGAGTCGCTCGGCGGCGCGGTCGAGGCCTCCGGCGCCCTCGCCCCGGACACGGCGACGGCCCTGGTGTCGGCCGCGCAGGAGGCGTTCGTCGAGGGCCTGCGGATCGCGGCCGGCGTCGGCGCGGCGGTCCTCCTCGCGACGGCGGTCGCGGCCTGGTTCCTGCTCAGGGGCCAGAAGCTGGAGGACGGCGTCGAGCACTGACGACCCGCCAGGACGACCGTGCCCCGTACAGCTCGGCTGTACGGGGCACGGTCACGATCTGTCCGTACGACGCGACCACGCGACGGCGGGGTTGCGCGACTACGGGACTACGGAACTACGGAACTACGCAGCCTTCGCCTTGGTGGCGTACATGTCCACGTACTCCTGCCCCGAGAGCCGCATCACCTCGGCCATCACCGAGTCCGTCACCGCCCGCAGCACATACCGGTCGCGGTCCATCCCGTCGTACCGCGAGAACTCCATCGCCTCGCCGAAGCGGACCGTCACCCGGCCCGGACGGGGGAAGCCCGCCCCGCCCGGCTGGATCTTGTCGGTGCCGATCATCGCGAACGGCACCACCGGCGCGCCCGTCATCAGGGTGAGCCGCGCGATGCCCGTACGGCCCCGGTAGAGACGGCCGTCGGGGGAGCGGGTGCCCTCCGGGTAGATCGAGAAGACGTTGCCCTCCTCAAGGACCCGGCGGCCGGTCATCAGCGCCGCCACACCGCCACGGCCGCCGTCCCGGTCCACCGGGATCATGCCGACGCTGGTGAAGAACCAGGCCATCGCCCGGCCCTTGACGCCCTTGCCCGTCACGTACTCGTCCTTGCCGATGAAGTAGACCGGACGGTCCAGGCAGATCGGCATGATCATCGAGTCGATGAAGGTCAGGTGGTTCCCCGCGAGGATGACGGGGCCGGTCCCCGGAATGTTCTCGACGCCCTCCACGCGGGGGCGGAACATCAGGCGCATGAGCGGCCCGAGCACTGCCTTGATGATCGCGAGACGGGACAACGGTTCCTCCGGTGGGATGCGGGTCAGTCGAGCTGACGGTGCAGCTGGCGACGATACTCGCGGGTCACCTCCGCGCGCACATCGGGTTCACCGAGTGGATACGCAGTGTTGACGTGTGTTTCCGCCATGTTCGGCCGAGGTCTGCCGGATGGAGGCGGTTGATGCCTAGCGTCGTGGGCATCCCGTCGACACGTGCGGGACATGACACAGGAGGACACCTCATGACCCAGGGCGAACGCCGGATCCCGGCCCGGCGCACGGTTCTCGGAGCGGCGGGCGCCACCGTCCTCGGCGCCTCGGCCCTCGCGGCCGGCCCGGGCGTGGCGCAGGCGGCCGAGTCGGGGACCGCCGGTGCGGCGTACGGCCACGGCCGCGGCTACCGCTCCCTCCCGGTCCCCACCGTCATCGCCCACCGCGGCGCCAGCGGCTACCGCCCCGAGCACACCCTCGGCTCCTACCAGCTGGCTCTCGACCTCGGCGCCCACGTCATCGAGCAGGACCTCGTCCCCACCAAGGACGGGCACCTCGTCTGCCGCCACGAGAACGACATCACCGGCACCACCGACGTCGCCGACCACCCCGAGTTCGCGTCCCGGAAGACCACCAGGAGCGTCGACGGCACCTCCTACACCGGCTGGTTCACCGAGGACTTCACGCTCGCCGAGCTCAAGACCCTCCGGGCCAAGGAGCGCATCCCGGGCACCCGCCAGGAGAACACCGTCTACGACGGCCGCTGGACGGTGCCCACCTTCGAGGAGGTGCTGCGCTGGGCCGAGGACGAGGGCCGCCGCCGGGGCCGCGAGATCTGGCTCCACGTCGAGACCAAGCACCCCACGTACTTCCGCTCGCTCGGCCTCGGCCTCGAAGAGCGCCTCGCCAGGCTCCTGCGCCGGTACGGCCGCCACCGCGCGAACTCCCCGGTCTTCCTCCAGTCCTTCGAGCCGACCAGCATCCAGCGGCTCGCGAAGCTGGTGGACTCGCCCGGCGTCGTCCTGCTCTCCGGCGCCGCAAGGCGCCCCTGGGACTTCGTCCAGGCCGGGGACCCGCGCACCGTCGCCGACCTGGTCACCCCCGAGGGCCTGCGCTGGATCGCCTCGTACGCGAAGGGCATCGGCCCCACGCTCGACCTGGTGATCCCCAAGGACGCGAGCGGCCGCCTCGGCGACCCGACCACCCTGGTCCGCGACGCGCACGCCGAAGGCCTGATCCTCCACCCGTACACCCACCGCAACGAGAACGCCTTCCTGCCCGCGGACTTCCGCCGGGGTACGGACCCGGCGGCGTACGGCGACTCCTTCGGGGCCCTCAAGCGGTACCTGGAGACGGGGATCGACGGGATCTTCTCTGACAACCCGGACACCGCGCTGCTCGGCGCCGCGGACCTCACCGGCCGCGACTGAGCCCCGACCCGAACCGCGTGCGGGCCCGGCGACCGGGCCCGCACGACCTCCTCCCGGGTGGTTTACGCCCCGTACCGCAACCACGCCCGCGTACGTCGGCATCGTGCGGAACATGACCACCCCCGAAACCCACCCCGAGACCCGCTCGGAGCCCCGCCCCCAGGGCCGTCCCGCGGCCCCCTCCGAGTCCCACCCCGAACTCCTCGCCGCCCTCGCCCCGCTGCTCGCCGCCGAGTCGGACGCCGAGGCGCCGGCCGCCGGTGTCGAACCGAGCGACCTCGAACAGGCCGTCTGGCTCCGTCTCCTGGAGCAGCTCCAGGAGACGGGGACCGCCCCCGAGCGCCCCGCCGAGTGGCTGCGCCGGGCCGTCCGCGCCGAGGCCCGCCGCGCCCGCAGGACCAGCGAGCGCGAACGCCCCTATCGCGACGAGCCCGCCCACGATCCCGGCGGCTCGGGGTCCGAAGGCTCCCCGGAACACTCCCTGCTCGACGCCGAGGGCCGCCGTACGCTGCGCGCCGCCGTCACCCGGACGCCCGGCCACTGCCCCCGCGTACTGACCGCGATGCTCGCCCCCGAGGACCTCACCTACCGGGAAATCGCAGGAGAGTTGGGTATCTCACAGGGCAGCCTGGGGCCGATGCGTTCCCGTTGCCTGGGATGCCTGCGCAGAATGCTGGCTGCGGAGGTTCCCGGCCCCGGCCGAAGGGGAAGGGTGCGGTAAACCGATGATCGACCAGATGAGCGGGAGGCGTGCACACATGGGCCTGAGCGTGACCATCTCAGCAGCGGACGCGCGGGACGCGGAGCACATCCTGAAGCTGCAGTACCTCTGCTACCAGAGCGAGGCGGAGCTGTACGGCGACTGGTCCATCGAACCGCTCACCCAGTCGCTCGACGAGCTGCGCGCCGAACTGGACGAGGGGTACGGCCTGGTGGCCCGGCTCGGTGACGAGATCGTCGCCTCCGTACGGGCCCGCCTCGACGAGGACGGCACGGTACGGATCGCCAAGCTGATCGTCCACCCGCGCATGCGGCGGCACGGACTCGGCGGGCGGCTCCTCGACGGCATCGAGCGCCACTTCGCCGAGACCGCCGTCCAGCCGGCTCCGTCGCCCAAGCGCTTCCAGCTCTTCACCGGCCACCGCAGCGAGGGCAATCTGCGCCTCTACCGCAGCAAGGGGTACGCGCAGGTCGCCACCCGCGAAGTCGGCCCCAGGCTCACCCTGGTGACCCTGGAGAAGGCCGCCTGACTCAGGCGGTCGGCAGGGCGCGCGACCGGCGCAGCCACCAGATGCCGGTCAGCGGCAGCAGAACCGGGATGAACAGGTAGCCGTAGCCGTAGTCCGACCAGACCGTCGCGTCCGGGAAGGCGGACGGCTCGACCAGCGTCCAGGTCCCGACGATCAGTACGCCCGCGAGCTCGGCGGCGCAGCACACCAGCGCCGCCCTGCGGGCCGTCTCCCCACCGCGTACCAGCGTGTAGGTGATGAAGGCGTAGACGACGGCCGCCACCGCCGACAGTGCGTACGCGAGCGGCGCACGGTCGAACTCCGTGGCGATCTGGTAGATCGAGCGGGAGACCGCGCCGACCGACATCACGCCGTACAGCCAGACGAGCAGGATGCCGGGCCCCGTGACGAGCCGGGTCCTCGCGCCCTGTCCCGCCTTCTCCTGTGTCGCGGTCATGGTCAGCCCACCGTCCAGATGTCGTGGAGACGCACTTCGAGCACGGCCAGGACGACCGCGCCCGCGGCCACCGTGGCCGAACCCCACCGGCTGCGCTCCGCGAGCGACATGAAACCGGCGATGGGCACCGCGCACAGCGCTCCGACGAGATAGGCGACGAAGATCGTCGCGCCCTCCTCGGCCTTCTCGCCGCGCACCAGCTGCACGATCCCGACGATCAGCTGGACCAGGACGAGGAAGGTCACCACGGCCATGCCGATGAAGTGCCAGTCCTTGGTCGGCTGGTCGCGGAAGGCGGCGAAGCCGCACCAGGCGGCGAGGGCGAGCGCGGCCACGGAGACCGCGACCGTCAGGACGTCAAGCATGCGCCCGAGGGTATTACGGTCGATAAGGCCCGAGGCGCTCGCCCCCCGGACCGGTGGCGCACCGGTGGGCGGCCGGACCGTGGCCTTGGCCACAACCCGACCCGGGCGGGCCCTCACCGAGGCCGCCATGTCAGGTCCTTCCCGCAGGCCACGGCGGTGACAGCGATGCGGAAGGAGGGAGTCCGTACTGTCCGCATGATGTCTCAGTGACGTCCGCTATTCGGACAGCCCCCATTCGTTCGCGACTGCGCATGCTTTACTTGCAGACATGACCACGACGAGCAGCCGCACCCTTGCGACCGAGGCGATCACGACGCCCGGTGCTCGTTGTATGTGTCGAATGTGCGCCTTCTGAGGGCCCCCGCCTGCGTCTCGCGCCCCGAAGCGAGACTCGACGGCCGTGCCGTTCCTCCCGCCGAAAGGCGGCGGACCGTGCCCGCCCCGCGCACCCGCCGACGCCCGGCCACCCGCCGGAACCGGCTCCCGTGCGCCCGACTGTCCGAAGACGAATGCCCCGTGCGTGACGGACCCCGCGTCGCGCACTCGACAGTGACGGAAAACCCCTGTGATCACCACTTCGGGCCTGACCAAGGTCTACGAGTCGCGCGGCCGACAGGTCACCGCTCTGGACGGCGTCGACCTCCACGTCCGTGAGGGCGAGGTGTTCGGCGTGATCGGCCAGAGCGGCGCCGGCAAGTCCTCGCTCATCCGCTGCGTCAACCTCCTGGAGCGCCCCACCTCCGGCACCGTGACCGTCGACGGCGTCGACCTCACCGCCCTCGCCGGCAAGAGCCGCCGCGCGGGCAAGGACCTGCGCCGGGCACGCAGCAGCATCGGCATGGTCTTCCAGCACTTCAACCTGCTGTCCTCCCGCACGGTCAAGGACAACATCGAACTGCCCCTGGAGATCCTCGGCATATCCGGCGCCGAGCGCTCCCGCCGCGCCCTCGAACTCCTCGACCTGGTCGGCCTCGCCGACAAGGCCAAGGCCTTCCCCGGCCAGCTCTCCGGCGGCCAGAAGCAGCGCGTCGGCATCGCCCGCGCCCTGGCCGGCAAGCCCAAGGTCCTCCTCTCCGACGAGGCCACCAGCGCCCTCGACCCGGAGACGACCCGCTCCATCCTCCAGCTGCTCCGCGACCTCAACCAGCAGCTCGGCCTGACCGTCCTGCTCATCACGCACGAGATGGACGTCGTGAAGACGATCTGCGACTCCGCCGCGCTGATGCAGCACGGCCGCGTCGTCGAGTCCGGCACGGTCGCCGAACTGCTCGCCACCCCCGGCTCCCAGCTGGCGGCCGAACTCTTCCCGGTCAGCGGCGCCCCCACCGGCCCCGACCGCACGGTCATCGACGTCACCTTCCACGGCGAGTCCGCGACCCGGCCGGTCATCTCGCAGCTCTCCCGTACGTACAACATCGACATCTCGATCCTCGGCGCAGCGATGGACACCATCGGCGGCCGGCAGATCGGCCGGATGCGGATCGAACTGCCCGGACGGTACGAGGACAACGTCGTCCCGGTCGGCTTCCTGCGCGAACAGGGCCTCCAGGTCGAGGTCGTGGAAGAAGACGCGGCGGCGCCGGCCGCGGCCGCGACCGCACTGGCCGAGGAAGGTGCCAAGTGACCTGGTCCGAGATGCAGCCCCTGCTGGAGCAGGGCACCGTCGACACGCTCTACATGGTCCTCTGGGCCACCGTCGTCACCGTGCTCGGCGGCCTGCCGCTCGGCATCCTCCTCGTCCTCACGGACAAGGGCGGACTGCTGCAGAACACGCCGGTGAACAAGATCGTCGGTGCGATCGTGAACGTGGGGCGTTCGCTGCCCTTCATCATCCTGCTCATCGCCCTGATCCCCTTCACCACCCTCGTCGTCGGCACCTTCATCGGCCCGACCGCGATGATCGTGCCGCTCGCCATCGGCGCCATCCCCTTCTTCGCGCGTCTCGTCGAGACCTCGATCCGCGAGGTCGACCACGGGCTCGTCGAAGCCGTCCAGGCCATGGGCGGCGGCATCCCCACCATCGTCCGCAAGGTGCTGCTCCCGCAGGCCCTGCCCTCGCTGGTCTCGGGCGTCACCACCACGGTCATCGTCCTCATCGGCTACTCGGCGATGGCCGGCGCGGTCGGCGGCGAAGGCCTCGGCTCCAAGGCCGTCACCTACGGATACCAGCGCTTCGACACCACGTTCATGCTGGTCACCGTCGTCGTTCTGGTCCTGATCGTGACCGTCGTCCAGCTCATCGGCGACGGAGTCGTACGACTCCTCGCCCGCCGGGGCCGTACCGCGTAACGGCTCCCCGGCCACCACAGACTTCGTCCTTCGAAGAACAGCCCGGACTTGTTGTCCAGGCGACCACCGCACCACCGGAAAGAGGCACTCTTCGTGCGTAAGAACATCAAGCTCACCGCCGGTATCGCCGCCACCGCCGCGCTCGCCCTCGGCCTCAGCGCCTGCGGCACCTCCTCGGACCCGTCCTCCTCCAAGGACACGGCCGGCGCCGCCGACAAGCCCCTCGTCGTCGCCGCGTCCCCGACGCCGCACGCCGACATCCTCAACTACGTCAAGGACAACCTGGCCGAGAAGGCCGGCCTGAAGCTGGAGGTGAAGGAGTTCACGGACTACGTCCTGCCGAACACCGCCACCCAGTCCGGCCAGGTCGACGCCAACTTCTTCCAGCACAAGCCGTACCTCGACGACTTCAACCAGAAGAACAAGACCACCATCGTCCCCGTGGTCGACGTCCACCTGGAGCCCCTGGGCCTCTACTCCAAGAGCCAGAAGTCGGTGAAGGACATCAAGGCCGGCCAGACCATCGCCGTCCCGAACGACACCACCAACGGCGGCCGCGCCCTCCAGCTGCTCGCCGAGAACGGCCTGATCACCATCAAGCCGGGCGTCGGCACCAACGCCAAGCTCTCCGACATCACCGACAAGAAGGGCCTGGAGTTCAAGGAGCTGGAGGCCGCCACCGTGCCCCGCGCCCTGAACGACGTGGACGCCGCCGTCATCAACGGCAACTACGCCATCGAGGCCAAGCTGTCGCCCGCGAAGGACGCCCTCGTCCTGGAGAAGGCGGACGGCAACCCGTACGCCAACTTCCTCGCCGTCAAGGAGGGCAACGAGAAGGACGCCCGCGTGCAGAAGCTCGCGAAGCTCCTCAACTCGCCCGAGGTGAAGAAGTACATCGAGGACACCTACAAGGGCTCGGTCATCCCGGCCTTCGGCCCCGCCAAGTAAGGTCCGGCGCCCGAGGGACCGTCAGACCGGTTCCCTCGTACAGTCCTTGAGCAGAAGGCCCCCGCACCCCGTCCGGTGCGCGGGGCCTTCGCCGCACCCCCGCCCGACCGCCCGTCCGACCACCCACCCGGCCATGCGTACCGGCGGGCGCATGCTGCATGCTGTGCGTTCACGGTCGATTCGGACGGTCCTCGGCATGGAGCTGCGCATGACTACCACCTTTCCGGACATCTCCATCAACACGGACCGGTTGGTGCTGCGCGCGCTGGAGGAGGCGGACGCCCCCGCCCTCGCCGAGATGATGAACGACGAACTCGTCGCCGCCTGGACCGCGGTGCCCCAGCCGTACACCGAGGCCGCCGCCCGCACCTGGATCACCGAGTACGCGCCGACCGAACGCGCCGCCGGCCGCGGCATCGACCTCGCCGTCACCGAGTTCCTCACCCAGCGCCTGGTCGGCATCATCCGACTGGGCAACACCGACTGGCACGTCCGCTCCACCGAGATCTCGTACATCGTCGCCCCCTGGGCCCGCGGCGAGGGTTACGCCTCCGAGGCCGCGCTCGCCACCGCCCAATGGCTCTTCGGCGACCAGAAGTTCGAACGCCTGGAGCTGCGCACCGCCGCCGGCAACACCGCCTCTCAGCAGGTCGCCCAGAAGATCGGCTGCATCAGCGAAGGCGTCTTGCGCAACGCCTGCATAGCCCGCACCCGCACCGAGGACGGCGAGTGGACCGAACTGCGCACCGACTTCATCGTCTGGGGGCTCCTCCCCGAGGACCTCGACGGCGTCGCCGACCAGATGGCCGAGGCCGGATACTCCTCGTACACCGAATGGAACTGAGCCCGGGCAGCCGACCCGGGGTACGCTCGGCACGCCCCCGACCTGCGACGACACCAGGAGACAGACGACGATGGCCGACCGCGTCACGGTGATCGGCTGGGACGGTTCACCTCTCACCGCGGCGGCCCGGTCCGCGCTCTCCGCCGCCACCCTGGTGGCCGGAGCCGCTCACCACCTGGCCCTGCCCGAGGTGCCGCCCGGCGCCGAACGCATCCGCCTCGGCAGCGTCGACCTCGCCGCCCGCCGGATCGCCGGCCACCGCGGCACCGCCGTCGTCCTCGCCGACGGCGACCCCGGCTTCTTCGGCGTCGTCCGCACCCTGCGCGCCCCCGAGCACGGCCTGGAGGTCGAGGTCGTCCCCGCCGTCTCCTCCGTCGCCGCCGCCTTCGCACGGGCCGGAATGCCCTGGGAGGACGCCCGGATCGTCGTCGCCCACCAGCGCACCCTGCGCCGCGCGGTCAACGTCTGCCGCGCCCACCCCAAGGTCGCCGTCCTCACCTCGCCCGGCGCGGGACCCGCCGAACTCGCCCTCCTCCTCGACGGCGTCCACCGCACCTTCGTGGTCTGCGAGGAACTCGGCACCGCCCGCGAACAGGTCTCCGTCCTCACCTCCGACAAGGCCGCCGACCACAGCTGGCGCGACCCGAACGTCGTCCTCGTCATCGGCGGCACCTCGGGCGGCGCTCCCGGGGCCCCCTGGCTGATGGGCCAGGACACGAGCGCGCTTCCCGTACGCGGCTGGGGCCTGCCCACGGAGGAGTACGCCCCCGCCGCACGCGGCACCGGCGCCGGCGAGGACCCCACCCTGCGCGCCGCCCAGCTCGCCCGCCTCGGCCCCCGCACCGGCGACCTCGTCTGGGACATCGGCTGCGCGGGCGGCGCCTTCTCCGTCGAGGCCGCCCGCTTCGGCGCCGCCGTCATCGCCGTGGACATCGACCCGGCGGCCTGCGCCCGCACCGCGCAGGTCGCCCGCCGCCACGGCGTACCCCTCCAGACCGTCCCGGGACGCGCCCCGCACGTCCTGGAGAGCCTGCCCGAACCCGATGTCGTACGGATCGCGGCCGGCGGGGTGCAGGTCGTCACCGCCTGCACCGACCGGCGTCCGGAACGGATCGTCGCCCACGCCTCCACCCGCGACGAGGCCGAGGCGATCGGCGCCGCCCTCGCCGACGGCGGTTACACCGTGGAGAGCCTCCTCCTGCAGACCGTCGGACTCGACCCGGCCGACTGGTCGGAACGCGAGCGTTCGGTCGTCTTCCTGCTGTCCGGCCGCAGGACCGACGCCGCCCACCCGTGACGGTGCCGCCCGCGGGGCCAGGTAGGCTGGCCGATTGTTGTACCGCATCCGGATGTTCGGCGATCCTCCCCCTGGCTACGCCGGGGGGACCCCCAGCCAATGTCCTGAACAAGTGGCCGCATTGCGCCGCTGACGTGGTACGTGACAAGGGGGGACCGCGCGACGTGGCGCAGTCCACAGCGCACCGTGGCGAATCTCCCTGCCACGACGGCCGGGGGCGGCGACAATGTGTGAGTGCCCGCGCGTCCTTCGTGCCGCGCGGCGCGTGCGCTCGTTCTTGTCGACGGGCGCAGGTCTGAACGAAGCACAAGCGATGGGCGAGGGGTACGCATGACGGACACCGGCCAGGTCCCGGGCGAGGGGCTGCCGGAGAACGCAGGCATGGTCGAGCAGCCGGGCATCCCCGCACCGGGCGCGTACACCTTCCTGGACCCCTCCGAGCACACCACCGAGGACGACGACCTGCTTCTCATGCCGGGCGCCCAGGGCGCCTGGAGCGAGCATCCGCCGGGCGTCGCGCCCGCGCCGCCGGTCGCCGTGCCCCCGCCGCCGACACCCGTCGTCCCGCACCAGGCGGCGCCCCAGCAGGGCCTGCCGCACCAGGCGACCCCGGACGCGCAGGCCATGGAGGCGCAGGTCCCGATGAGCGACCCGCTGACCGACCCGCTCACGGCCCCGCTGGACGCGGTCGCCCTCGGCGACGTGCTGACGGCCCCGCAGAACCAGACCCCGCCGCAGGGCGTCCCGGTCGCCGGCACGCCCGCCCACGGCGTCCCGCTGGACCAGCTCACCGGCACCCCGGCGCACGGCGTCCCGCTCGCCGGTACCCCTGCCCACGGCATCCCGCTGGACCAGCTGACGGGCACCCCGGCCCACGGAGTCCCGTCCGGCACCCCGGCCCACGGCGTCCCGCTCGACCAGCCGTCCGGCACTCCGGCCCACGGCGTGCCCGCCGCGCCGCAGGAGCCGGTCTCCACCGACCACGGCTACCAGCCCGGCGTCCTCGACACCGGTGCCCACGAGGCCGCCGGCCGTGACTCCGGCTCCGTGGACCTCGGCGGCGTCCGGGTGCCCCCGCCCGCCGCGGTCCCGACCCCGCAGCCCGCGCGCCGGCCGCTGCACATGGGCCCGCCCGTGCCCGAGGCCGGCGGTGTCGTGCTCTCGCTGGCCGACCGGGGCCCGGCCGCCGCGCCCGCCCCGGCCCCGCAGCCCGCGCCGGCCCCCGCTCCCGAGACTCTCGTGGCCACCGGCCCCGCGCCGGTTCCGGTACGGAACCCGGGCCCGCCCACCACGGGCCCCGAGTACTTCGACATCGCGCAGGACCAGCAGCTCGCGCCGCAGGGCGCCGAGCCGTGGGCCGCTCAGCCGCAGGAGCCGGTGGCACCGCAGGCCGACGCCCCCGCAGAAACGGTCGTGCCGGGGACGGGCCAGTTCGTCCAGGTCGAGGGCAGCATTCCGACGACCCCGCACCTGGCCCCGGTCCCCGCGACCGAGCAGGCCCCGGCGGCCGAGCAGGCGACCGAGCCGACCCCGGCGACCGAGCCGGAGGAGCCGTCCGAGCCGCTGGCGCCCGCCGAGGCGGAAACGCCCGTCGAGCCCGTGGCGCCCGTCGAGGCAGAGGCCCCCGCCGAGGCCGAGGCCCCCGTCGCGGAGGCCGCCCCGGAGACGACCGAACCCCAGGTGACGGTCCCCGCCCCCCGCGAGGCCGAGCCCGCGACAGCGGCCGCCGAGGAGCCCGCCGCGCCGGCGGCGCAGGAGCCCGAGGCCGAGCAGGCGCCGGAGCCCGAGGCGCAGCCCGTCGCGGAAGCCGCCCCGGCCCCGGCGGAGGAGCAGGCTCCCGAGGAACCCGCCGTGGAGGCGGTCGCCGACGAGATCCCGTTCGTCCAGGAGGAAGCCCCGGAGGCTCAGCCCGAGCCGACCCCGGCGCCCGAAGGCGCGGTCACTGAGCAGCCGGCCACCGAGCAGCAGGCCCCCGACGAGGCCCCCCTGCCCGAGCCGGTGGAAACGCTCCCCGAGGCAGAAGAGGCAGCCGCCCCCGAGGCACTCCCGCAGGAGGCCGAGGCTCCCGGGGAACTCCCCGACGACGCGGCACCCGAGCCGCTGCCGCAGGAGGCCGCAGCCCCCGAAGCCGCTCCGGCACAGGAGCCGACCCCGCACGACACGGAAACGGACGAGGCCTCCCAGCCGCTCGTGGAGTCGGCCCCCGCTCCGGGCTACGACGACGCCGAGCGCGAGGCCGTCCTCCGCGTGATGCGCGAGCGCCGCGACATCCGCAACGGCTTCCGCTCCGACCCGATCCCGCACGAGGTTCTGCTCCGCGTCCTGGAGGCCGCCCACACGGCCCCCAGCGTCGGCCACTCGCAGCCCTGGGACTTCGTCGTCATCCGCTCCGCCGAGACCCGGCAGACGATGCACGAGCTGGCCCAGCGGCAGCGCGAGGCGTACGCCAAGTCCCTCCCCAAGGCGCGGGCCAAGCAGTTCAAGGAACTGAAGATCGAGGCCATCCTCGACACCCCGGTGAACATCGTCGTGACCGCGGACCCCACCCGGGGCGGCCGGCACACCCTGGGCCGCTACACGCAGCCGCAGATGGCCCCGTACTCCTCGGCGCTCGCCGTCGAGAACCTCTGGCTCGCCGCCCGCGCCGAGGGCCTCGGCGTCGGCTGGGTCAGCTTCTTCGACGAGCGCGAGATGGTCCGCACCCTGGGCCTGCCCGAGCACCTCGAAGTCGTCGCGTACCTCTGCGTGGGGTACGTCGACGAGTTCCCCGAGGAGCCCGAGCTGATGCAGGCGGGCTGGTCCAAGCGCCGCCCGCTGGCCTGGGTCGTCCACGAGGAGACGTACGGCCGCCGCGCCCTGCCCGGCGAGGAGCCGCACGACCTGCTCCAGGAGACCGTCGCCAACATCCGCCCGCTGGACGCCAAGGCGCTCGGCGAGGCGTGGGAGCGCCAGAAGCGCATGACCAAGCCCGCGGGGGCCCTGGGCATGCTGGAGATCATCTCCGCCCAGCTCTCCGGTCTCTCCCGGGTCTGCCCGCCGCCGATCCCGGAGCCCGCCGCCGTCGCGATCTTCGCGGGCGACCACGGCGTGCACGCCCAGGGCGTCACGCCCTGGCCGCAGGAGGTCACCGGGCAGATGGTGGCCAACTTCCTCGGCGGGGGAGCGGTCTGCAACGCCTTCGCGAACCAGGTCGGCGCCGAGGTCTGCGTCATCGACGTGGGCGTCGCCTCCGAACTCCCGGCCACCCCGGGCCTCCTCCCGCGCAAGGTCCGCCCCGGCACCGGCGACTTCACCACGGGTCTCGCGATGACCCGCGAAGAAGTCCTCGCCGCGATCGAGGTGGGCATCGAGACGGCCCGCGACCTGGTCTCCGCCGGCAACAAGGCACTCCTCACGGGCGAGATGGGCATCGCGAACACCACCGCGTCCGCCGCCCTGATCTCGGTGTACACCGGGGTGGACGCCGCCGAGGTCACGGGCCGCGGCACGGGCATCAACGACGAGACGCACGCCCGCAAGGTGGACGTGGTCCGCCGCGCCCTCGACCTCCACAACCCGGACCCGGCGGACCCGATCGGCGTCCTCTCGGCGGTCGGCGGCCTGGAGCACGCGGCCCTCGTCGGCCTGATCCTGGGCGCGGCCTCCCTCCGTACCCCGGTCATCCTCGACGGCGTGTCCACCGGCGCGGCGGCGCTGGTGGCCCGGGCCATCGCGCCCGAGGCGCTGGCGGCCTGCATCGCGGGCCACCGCAGCGCCGAGCCGGGCCACGTGGCCGCCCTCAACAAGCTGGGCCTGCGCCCCCTGGTGGACCTGGACCTCCGCCTGGGCGAGGGCACGGGCGCCCTGCTCGCCCTCCCGCTGGTGCAGAGCGCGGCCCGCGCGATGCACGAGGTGGCCACGTTCGACTCGGCGGGCGTCACCGAGAAGTAGCACCAGAACGCGTCCCCCACCCACACACGGGAGTGGGGGACGCGCTCATGCAGTCCCGCACACGGCCCCGGAGCGTCCCCCACGCCACGAGGCACCGGGGGAACCACCCCGGCCCAGCACGGCCCCACCGGTGGGCGGAACATCCGCCGGGACATCCATCACACCGTGCAAACCCCAGGTCACAGATATCGTGACTCCGTACGAGCCGCTCCACAGCCGCAGCGGCGCCCCCTCGTTCGCACCGCCACGCTCTCCGAGGAGCCGCTCACCCATGGCCGACACCGCCGACCACCCCGCCTACCCCGTCGGCCTGCGCCTGGCCGGCCGCCGCGTCGTCGTTCTCGGCGGCGGCCAGGTCGCCCAGCGCCGGCTGCCCGCCCTGATCGCCGCGGGCGCCGACATCACGCTGATCTCCCCGTCCGCGACCCCCTCCGTGGAGGCCATGGCCGAGGCCGGCGAGATCACCTGGACCAAGCGGCGGTACGAGGACGGCGACCTCGCCGACGCCTGGTACGCCCTGGTCGCCACCACGGACCCCGCCTCGAACGCCGCCGCCTCCGCAGAGGCCGAGCGCACCAGGACCTGGTGCGTGCGCGCCGACGACGCCGAGGCGGCCACCGCGTGGACCCCGGCGACCGGCCGCGACGCGGGCGTCACGGTGGCCGTGCTCACGGGCCACGACCCCCGCCGCTCGGCCGCGGTCCGCGACGCGATCGTCGAGGGCCTCCGCGACGGCTCGATCGCCGCGCCGGCGCACCGCTCGCGCACCCCCTTCGTCGCCCTGGTCGGCGGCGGCCCGGGCGACCCGGACCTGATCACGGTGCGCGGCCGCCGGCTGCTCGCGGAGGCTGACGTGGTCATCGCGGACCGCCTGGGCCCGCGAGACCTCCTGGACGAGCTGCCGCCGCACGTCGAGGTGATCGACGCGGCGAAGATCCCGTACGGCCGGTTCATGGCCCAGGAGGCCATCAACAACGCGCTGATCGAGCACGCGAAGGCGGGCAGGTCCGTCGTGCGGCTCAAGGGCGGCGACCCGTTCGTCTTCGGCCGCGGCATGGAGGAGGCGCAGGCGCTCGCCGCCGAGGGGATCGCCTGCACGGTGGTCCCGGGCATCTCCAGCTCGATCTCGGTCCCGGGCGCGGCCGGCATCCCGGTGACGCACCGCGGGGTGGCGCACGAGTTCACGGTGGTCAGCGGTCACGTCGCTCCCGACGACCCGCGTTCCCTCGTCGACTGGGCGTCGCTCGCGAAGCTCACGGGCACCCTCGTCATCCTCATGGGCGTCGACAAGATCGGGAAGATCGCCGAGGCGCTCATCGCCCACGGCAAGAACCCGGAGACGCCGCTGGCCCTGGTCCAGGAAGGCACGACCGCGTCCCAGCGCCGGGTGGACGCCACCCTCGCGACGGTCGCGGAGACCGTCAGGGCCGAGGAGGTCCGCCCGCCCGCCGTCATCGTCATCGGCGACGTGGTGGCCGAGGGCCCCGACCGCCGGGCGAAGTAACCGGCCGGGCCCCAGGCCCGCTGACGGGGGGCGACCGAGGGCGACCGCCCCCGCGCCCCCCCGTCCCACACATTGGCACCACACCCCGGACAAGGCAGTATCACCTCGTGGCCGAACTCATCACGATCGACGACCCCGACGACCCGCGCCTGAGCGACTACACCGGCCTGACCGATGTGGAGCTGCGCCGCAGACGGGAGCCGGCCGAGGGCCTGTTCATCGCGGAGGGCGAGAAGGTCATCCGCCGGGCCAGGCAGGCCGGGTACGAGATGCGGTCGATGCTGCTGTCCGCCAAGTGGGTCGATGTCATGCGGGACGTCATCGACGAGGTCCCGGCGCCGGTGTACGCGATCCAGCCGGACCTCGCGGAGCGCGTCACCGGCTATCACGTGCACCGGGGCGCCCTCGCCTCCATGCAGCGCAAGCCGCTCCCGGACGCGGCCGAACTACTGGTGGACGCCCGCCGGGTGGTCGTCATGGAGTCGGTCAACGACCACACCAACATCGGTGCGATCTTCCGCAGCGCGGCGGCCCTGGGCATGGACGCGGTGCTGCTCTCGCCGGACTGCGCGGACCCGCTGTACCGGCGTTCCGTGAAGGTGTCCATGGGCGCGGTGTTCTCGGTGCCGTACGCACGGCTCGACACCTGGCCGCGCGGCCTGGAGGCCGTACGGGAGGCGGGCTTCAAGCTTCTGGCGCTCACCCCGGCGGAGAAGGCGACCGCGATCGACGAGGCCGCCCCGCACCGCCTTGAGCGGGTGGCCCTCATGCTGGGGGCGGAGGGCGACGGCCTGTCGACGCAGGCCCTGCGGGCCGCGGACGAGTGGGTCCGCATCCCGATGGCCCATGGCGTCGACTCGCTGAACGTGGGCGCGGCGGCGGCGGTCGCCTTCTACGCGGTGGCGACGGGCCGCCCGGAATCCTGACGGCGCCGGAACCCGGGCCCTATCCCTGAAGGGCCTGGGCGGCGGCGATGCCCAGGGCCACCACCAGGGTCACGACGACGAAGACGAAGAGCCGCTGACGCAGCAGCCGGGGGTTGGCGGGGCGGCGCCCCGTCGACGTCGTACGGCTGCCCGGCCGCGTCGCGGGACGCCCTCCGGTCCGCGGCCCGGCGGACGGCCGGGACGACGGCCCTGGCCCACGCCCCTGGCCACGGTCGGCACCACGCTCCGGACCACGATCCGACGACCGCTCAGAACCCCGCTCCGCACCCCGCTCCGATCCTCGACCGGGCAGGTCCCGATCGGTGTACCGCTCGGTCGGCCGTACGGCGTGCCGCTCCTCGGCCCGCTCCCGCTGCACGGGCGGCCGGGAGGCCGGCAGCCCCTGCGCCTCGCGCGCCGCGATCTCCTTGAGCCGCATCGACAGCTGGAGCGTGCTGGGGCGGTCCTCGGGGTCCTTCGCGAGACAGGCCCGGATCAGCGGCGCGAGCGCGTCGGGCACTCCGTGCAGCTGCGGCTCCTCGTGCACCACCCGGTAGAGCATGACCTCGGAACTGCCGTGCCCGAAGGGGGAGTCGGCCATCGCCGCGTACGCCAGGGTCGCACCGAGCGAGAACACGTCGGTGGCGGGGGTGACGGCCGCTCCGCGCACCTGCTCGGGCGCGAGGAAACCGGGCGAGCCGACGGCCGTGCCCACGTGGGTCAGGGTGCTGGCGCCGGTGGCCCAGGCGATGCCGAAGTCGATGATGCGGGGGCCCTTGGGGGAGAGCAGGATGTTCGAGGGCTTGAGGTCCCGGTGCACCACGCCGGCCTCGTGGACGGCGACGAGGCCCTCCGAGAGGGCCGCCCCGATCGTGGCGACGTCGGCGGCGCGCAGCGCGCCCTCCTCGGCGACGCGGTCGTGCAGCGAGGGGCCGGGTACGTACTGGGTGGCGAACCAGGGGCGCTCGGCCTCCAGATCGGCGGCGACGAGCCGGGCCGTGCAGCCGCCGCGGATCCGCCGGGCGGCCGACACCTCGCGGGCGAACCGCGACCGGAACTCCTGGTCCTCGGCGAGATCCGGCCGGATCACCTTCAGTGCCACCCGCTGGCCGCGCCGGTCGGACCCCAGGTACACGACGCCCATCCCGCCGGCCCCCAGCCTGCGGTGGAGCCGGAACGACCCGACGATCCGCGGATCCTCGCGCCGGAGCCGCATCATCGCCATGTCCGTCCCCTCGTCCGTTCGACGTGGCACAGCTTACGTAGTGGCGCCCGCGCGTGCTCATAGGCCGCGCCCTCGCAGCGGGATCGATTGTCAGTGCTGAGGGGGAGAAGACGCGGAGGTACGCGCCCACTCGCCGCCCCCAACCCCCCTGCCGGACGCCACACTTGACGCAGGGTCGGGATTCCCGCGAGGGCCCCCGAAGGCGCCGACGAGGGGCCTCGGACCAGGGCGTTCGCGGGACGTCCCACGAAGTGAGCCATGTCACGCCCCCGGGCCCCCTCCGGGAAGACCCCGGGATCGGAGCCTCCGTCTCCACCCAGGGGAGTACGCCGCGCGGGCGGCCCTCATCCTCCGGGAGGCCCGCAAGTCGGTACGAGGGCATGACGTCCCGGCGCTTCCCGCTCCCTAATGTTGAGGTCAAGCGGCGGGTGCAGCACTCGTCCCCCGAGGTCACGCACCCGCCGCGCCAGACACGACAGGAGAGGTCCCATGGCTTTCACGGCACCGAGGACGAGCACCCGGCCTTCGGGCCAGCGCCACCCCCTGGTGGCCACGGCCATGGTCCTCCCTCTCGCGGCCCTGCTCGTGGTCGTCTTCGGCGGCTGGGAGGCAGTGGTCACACAGGCGTCGTCCGTGGGCGTGATGCTGGGGCGCTGAACAGCGCCCCGGACCCGGGAGAGCGGCCCGGGTCGGGACATCCGGCCATCAACCCCGTGGGGACGGGGGTGCGGCGGACGGCAGCGTGGGGCCGGTCAGCTGGGGAGCTGACCGGCCCTCGCGCATTCCACCCGCCGACGGAGGCCGCCCCGCCCGACGAGGGCCCGAGGCCCCCCGGCCCTGCCCAGTTACGGGCTTGCCCCCGGCGACTGCCGCAGGCCGAGGGAACCGCCCCGCCCCGCACGGGCAGCCCCGGCCCGCCCGGCGACCGGCGCAGGTCGAGGGAACCGCCACGGCTCGCCCCGTACGGGCCGCCCCGGCCCGCCCGGCGACCGGCGCAGGCGAAAGGGCCCGCCCCCGCCCGGCGCACCCCACCCGTGCACCCCACCCGTACAACCCTCCCCGTACGCTCCCACCGTGGACTCCACCGACCGGCCTCCCCTCCACCGGCTTCCGCTCGACCGGCCTCCTCTCGACCGGCTCGCCGACCTCGCGTACGCCGCCGCCCACCGTCCCGGTGCGCCCTGCCGGTGTGCGAGTGGTCTCGTCGGGGTGCTCGCCGACCGGGACGACGGGACCGTCGTACGGCACGGGCGGCTCGTCGCCAAGGCGCACGCCCCCGGCACCGACCCCGAGGCGCACCGCGCGCGGGTCGCGCTGGCCGCGCACCCGGATGTCGCCGGCGTCCTCCTCCCGCCCCTCCCGATGCCCGCGCCCGCGCCGGACGAACTCGACGGCCGCCCCGTCACCGTCTGGCCCTACGGCCCGCCCGTCGACCCGGCGGACCCCGATGCCGCCCCCTGGGAGGAGGCGGCGCGGCTGCTCGCCCTGCTCCACCGCACCCCGCCCCCGCCAGGGCCGGCGGGCCGGCTTCCGGCGATGCGCGCGCCCGTCAAGGCGGCCCTCGCCGTGGACCGGATGCGCCGGGAGGCACCGGCCCACCCGGCCACCGCGACGGTCCTCGCCGCCTGGCGGACGATGCCCGCCCCCGCCGCCTCCGAGCCCACCGCCCACGGCCCCCGCCGTCTCTGCCACGGCGACTTCCACCTCGGCCAACTGGTCCGCGACACCGGGGCGGAGCCCGCCCCGGCCTGGCGGCTCATCGACATCGACGACCTCGGCCTCGGCGACCCGGCCTGGGATCTGGCCCGCCCCGCCGCCTGGTTCGCCGCCGGCATCCTGCCCCCGGAGATCTGGGCCCGCTTCCTCGGCGCCTACCAGGAGGCGGAGGGCCCCGCCGTGGGCGCCGATCCGTGGGTCCAACTCGACGTGCCCGCCCGCGCCCTGACCGTCCAGACCGCCGCTCTGGCCCTGGCCAAGTCGACGGCCGAGCGCAGACCGCTCGACGAGGTCGAGGACGTGATGATCGACACCTGCGCCCGGATCGCCGGGCACCGAACCGACGAGGCCCCTCGGGCGTCCACGTAAAGTGAAGCCACCATACGAACGGCGACGTCAGGGAGTTGAGCCGACCATGCAGTGCCCCAAGTGCCACGCGGCGATGCACACGTACAACCGCAACGGTGTCCAGATCGAGCAGTGCAGCGGCTGCCGCGGCATATTCCTGGACTACGGCGAGCTGGAGTCCCTGACCCGCCTGGAGTCCCAGTGGGTCCAGCAGGCCCCGCCCGCCCCTCCGGCCCCGCAGGCGTACCCGGCGCAGCCCGCCCCCGCCGCTCCGGCCTGGGGTGCCCCGCACCACGGCGGTCACCACGGTGGCGGCCACTACCGTCAGCGCGGTTTCGGCCGGATGCTCTTCTCCTCCTGACCGGAGTACGAAGAAGCCCCCGGCCGCGAGATGCGGCCGGGGGCTTCTTGGTGGTGCGCGATACTGGGATTGAACCAGTGACCTCTTCCGTGTCAGGGAAGCGCTCTCCCGCTGAGCTAATCGCGCGGGTTGCACACGTCGTACCCGAAGGAACTGCGTACTGCGTGCGCGATACTGGGATTGAACCAGTGACCTCTTCCGTGTCAGGGAAGCGCTCTCCCGCTGAGCTAATCGCGCGGGACGGTCCGTACGGACCGGATCTTCGGTTGTTCTGCGTGCGCGATACTGGGATTGAACCAGTGACCTCTTCCGTGTCAGGGAAGCGCTCTCCCGCTGAGCTAATCGCGCTTGGAGGTGGAGACGGGATTTGAACCCGTGTAGACGGCTTTGCAGGCCGTTGCCTCGCCTCTCGGCCACTCCACCAGGAGTGAATACAGGGGTCGGGAAGATCCCCCACATCGAGCGGACGACGAGATTCGAACTCGCGACCCTCACCTTGGCAAGGTGATGCTCTACCAACTGAGCCACGTCCGCTTGTCGTTTCCGTTTCGCTTGCGCGTCCCGGCGACGTGTTGAACTCTAGCGGATTCCTGGGCCAGCACAAAAACGCGTTTCCGCAGCGTGCTGACCTGCGGGCCGACCCGGGCGCCGGGCCGGGCGTCCCGGAGGGTTCCCGACGCGTTCACTCGCCGTGTTTCCCGGGTGGCAGGGAGACGCCACCTCCCGCGGTCCGGTGTCCCTCCGTCGGCCGACCTAGACTCGATGCGTGTACGACCTTGCTTCTCTGGCCCGCTTCGGCGGCCTCGTCGCGACCGACCTCCGTGATGTCACCCACGACCCCGAAGCCCTGGACTCCACCGGCTTCTGGGCCGTCTGTGCCGACTTCGAGGGGCGTCTGACCTGCGCCCGCTTCGGAGATGTACGGCCCGACCGCGTTCCCGCGCCCGTCCCTGGCGCCTGGCGCGGTCCCGCCGCCGGTGACTGGACGTCGTCCCTCGACCGCGCCGCGTACATCGCGGGCGTCCGGCGCGTGCGGGAGCACATCGCGCGCGGTGAGGTCTACCAGGCGAACCTCTGCCGGGTGCTGACCGCGCCGCTGCCGGACCCGGCCGCCGCCGACGTCGACGCGCTCACCGCACTGCTCGCCGAGGGGAACCCCGCTCCTTACGCCGGAACGATCCGCCTGCCCGCCCACGGCGTGGAGGTCGCCACCGCCTCTCCCGAGCTGTACCTCCGCAGGGAAGGGGCCCTGATCACCTCCGGCCCCATCAAGGGGACCGGCCGCACCGCCGCCGACCTCCTCCCCAAGGACCACGCGGAGAACGTGATGATCGTCGACCTGGTCCGCAACGACCTGGGGCGCGTCAGCGAGACCGGCTCCGTCGCCGTCCCCGCCCTCTGCGCGACCGAGGAGCACCCCGGCCTCGTCCACCTCGTCTCCACCGTCACCGGCCTGCTGCGGGAGGACGCCGGCTGGCCCGAGCTCCTCGCCGCCACCTTCCCGCCCGGCTCCGTCACCGGCGCCCCCAAGTCCAGCGCCCTGCGGATCATCGAGGCCCTGGAGACCGCCCCGCGCGGCCCCTACTGCGGGGGTGTCGGCTGGGTCGACGCCGACGCGGGCACCGCCGAGCTGGCCGTCGGCATACGCACCTTCTGGATCGACCGCCCCGAGGGCGTGCTCCGCTTCGGCACCGGCGCCGGGATCACCTGGGGCTCCGACCCGGAGCGGGAGTGGGAGGAGACCGAACTCAAGGCCGCCCGGCTCGTCGCGATAGCGTCGGGCGCCTACGAGTCAGGCGCCCTTGAGGCGAGCGGAAAGGCCATTTCTCGATGAAACTCTGGGTCAACGGCGGGCTGCACGAACCGGAGACCGCCCTGGTCTCCGTACTGGACCACGGACTGACCGTCGGCGACGGCGTCTTCGAGACGGTCAAGGCCGAGCGTGGAGAAACGTTTGCTCTGACGCTCCACCTGGAGCGGCTCGCCCGCTCCGCCCGTGGCCTCGGGCTGCCCGACCCGGACCTCGACGAGGTCCGTCGCGCCTGCGCCGCCGTCCTCGAAGCGAACCCGATGGAGCTGGGCCGGCTCCGCATCACGTACACCGGCGGTATCTCCCCGCTCGGCTCGGAGCGCGGCGACGCCGGGGCCGGCCTCGTCGTCGCCCTCGGGGAGACCGGCCGCCGCGCCGACTCCACCGCCGTGATCACCGTGCCCTGGACCCGCAACGAGCGCGGCGCCCTCACCGGCCTCAAGACCACCTCGTACGCCGAGAACGTCGTCGCCCTCGCCAGGGCTCGCGAGCGGGGGGCGACCGAGGCGCTCTTCGCCAACACCGTGGGGCAGCTCTGCGAGGGCACAGGATCCAACGTCTTCGTCGTGGTCGACGGCCGGATCCTCACCCCGCCCGTCTCCTCCGGCTGCCTCGCGGGCATCACCCGCGCCCTGGCGGTCGAGTGGACCGGAGCGCGGGAGACCGACCTGCCGCTGGACGTCCTGGAGAGCGCCGAGGAGATCTTCCTGACCTCGACCCTCCGTGACGTGCAGGCCGTGCACCGGGTCGACGGCCGCGAGCTGTCGCCGGCGCCCGGCCCGGTCACCGCGAAGGCGATGCGGATCTTCGACGAGCGGGCCGCCGGGGACCGGGACCCGCGCCTCGGGTAAAACCTGATGACGGACGGCCCCGGGGTGGGTAGAACACCTCTGATGACCACCACCCTGCGGCCGGCCGAGCCGCTTCAGCAGACGCCCGACGGCGGCCGTTCGCGTACCTACGACGTGTGTGTGAACAGCCGCCGCGTCGGCTCCGTGCACCTCTCCACCGCTCCCGGCTTCGGAGCCGGGGCAGGCGTGATCAGCCGCCTCGCGGTCGACGAGCCCGACCGCGGCCGGGGCAGGGGCATGGTTGCCGCGCTCGCCTCCGAGGAGGTGCTGCGGGGCTGGGGCTGTGTCCAGGTGCAGATATCGGTGCCCGCAGACGCCGTGGCCGCGCAGCGGATGGCCGGCTCCCTCGGCTACACCGAGCGCAGCCGGAACATGCTCAAGGAGCTGCCCGCCGAGCCTCCGGCGCTGCCGGAGGGCGTCGAGATCCGGCCGATGACCGAGGCCGAGTACGCCGGCTGGCAGACGCGCGCCAAGGAGGGCTTCGCGCAGAGCTGGATCGACCGGGGCGTCCCCGAGGAGCAGGCCCGCGCCAAGGCCGAGAGCAGCCATCGGACCCTGCTCCCGGACGGCCTGGCCACGCCCGGCACCGCGATCCACGTGGTCGTACGGGACGGCCGGCCCGCCGGTCATCTGTGGACCGGCCGGATCGAGCTGGAACCGGGTCGGTGGGCGGCCTTCGTCTACGACATCGAGGTCGACGAGGAGCAGCGCGGCCACGGCTACGGGCGGGCGCTCATGCTGCTCGCCGAGCGGGTCGCCCGGGAGGCCGGGGAGACCCTGCTCGGACTGCACGTCTTCGCGGGCAACACCCCGGCGATCCGGCTCTACGAGTCGCTGGGCTTTCGCACGACGTACGTCAACAGCGCCAAGGATCTGCGGTAGGGGAGGGGTTTCTCAGCCCTCGAGAAGGCGGTCGGCGATCTCCTCGATGCGCTCGCGGAGGCCGTCCTGGCTCTGGCCGCCGTCCAGGCGCTCGCCGCCGATCACATAGGTCGGCGTGCCGGTGACCTTGATGGCCTTGCCCTCGGCCTCGTCCGCGTCGACGGTCAGCAGATGCCGGCCGTCGATCAGTGCGGTGTCGAACTCCTCGGCGTCCAGGCCCAGTTCGGTCGCGACCTCCATCAGTACCTGCTCGCCCCGCTCGCCGAGCTCGGCGGTCCTGGCGAGCAGTGCCTCCGCGTAGGGCCAGCCCTTGCCCTGCTCGACGGCCTCCTCGGCGGCCTGCGCGGCGGCGTACGCGTGCTTGTGCTTCGCCAGGGGGAAGTGACGCAGCTGTACGTCGAGCCGGTCGCCGTACTTCTCGCGGAGCGCGCGGACGTCGTCGAGGGCCTGGAGGCAGTCGGGGCACTGGAGGTCGAACCACGCCTCGAGGACGACGGGGGAGACGGGCGCGGTGGTGGAGTCACTCATGACAGCAGTCTCCCTCACCGGGACCTGGGGAGGAGATCCGGCGGGGTCGACCCGGAGATCTCCCTGAGACCGGCCGCCGGGCATGGCCCCGGACGGTCGGGCCGGTGCAGGATGGAAGGGACGTATCACCCGGGACCTGGAGGACCGCATGCTGGCCGAGACCATCTGTTCCGCGGTGTCCGCGGCGGGCCTGGGCATCGCCGCGATCGCGGCGTACCGGAAGCGCTTCCTGACCGCCGCCCGGATGGCGGCCTACGCACTCGTGCCGCTGGGGCTGGTGATGACGGGCGCCGTCGAGTGGATCGCGGGCACGGCGTTCAGCCCGGTCGCCTGGGCCGGGTTCGGCGTGCTGGGCGTCGCATGGCTGCTCTTCCTGTCCACCCGGGCCGTCGAGCGGCGCAGGGGTGGCCGTGAGGAGGCCGCCGGCGGCGCCGGGACGAGAGCGGTGGCCCCGGGGGCGTCCGCGCCCTCGCGCGCCGTGACGGCGAAGCCGCGGGGAGGCCAGGCAGGGCAGGCAGGCCAGGCCGCCGGGGACGACTTCAGCGACATCGAGGCGATTCTGAAGAAGCACGGAATCTGATCGCTTCTGGCGATTCCCGTTCCCATGATCCACGGGAAGGGGTGAACGGCCCCTGCGGTGGGGCGTGTTGCGGGATCCCGGGCCCCGGGTGCGCCATCATCCGTCGGAGATGCCGGATACCTCGCGGGAGACCCTCCCCGCCGCCCCCGACGCCCCTGCCGAAGAGCCGCGCGGCTGCCTGTTCGCGCTCTCCCAGCCTCCACTGATGATCTTCCTCGGGGTGATCGGCTGTCTGCTGCTGATGGCCGCCGTGCACGATCTCTTCGTGCTGTGACGGATCGCGCGGTGCGGGACCGCACTGCGACGGCCGCGCCGTGACGGGCCGCGCTGTGGCAGGTCACGCCGTGAGGGCTCCGGGCTCAGCCCGCCGCTTCCTTGCGGCGCGCCCGGTACGCGGCCACGTGCAGACGGTTGCCGCAGGTGCGGCTGTCGCAGTAGCGGCGCGAGCGGTTGCGTGAGAGGTCGACGAAGGCCCGGCCGCAGTCCGGCGCCTCGCAGCGCCTCAGCCGCTCCTGCTCGCCCGCCACCACGATGAACGCGAGCGCCATGCCGCAGTCGGCCGCGAGGTGGTCCGCCACCGACGCGCCCGGCGCGAAGTAGTGCACGTGCCAGTCGTAGCCGTCGTGGTCGGTGAGCTGGGGGGTGGTGCCCGCACCCGCCACCAGCTGGTTGATCAGGGGGGCCGCGATCCGCGCCTCGGGCGCGGAGAAGACGGCGGCGAACTTCTCGCGGACCTCGCGGACGGCCCGCAGGTCGTCGCCGCCGAGCTCACCCACGCCGCTGATCTTGTGCGCGCGCACGAAGGCCCGCAGCCCGGGGATGTCCGCGAGCTCGTCGGCCCGCTCGCCCTGGGGCGCGGTGTTCATCAGATCGACGACGGTGTCGAGGGCGATCCGGGTGTCGTGGGGGATCAGCACGATTCGCTCCCTGGCCGGCCGCGGGCGGGTGCCCGCGGAATGGCGCTGACTTTAGCGCGACAGGGAAAAGGACAGCGGCGCCCACCACCGCGCCGGCTGCGCGGTGGTGGGCGCCGGATGTCGTGCCTATGTGACTGCCCGCGCGGCGCCGTCGCCCCGAGTCGGACGGCGCCGTGCGGCTCTCGGCCTGGCTCAGCTGTCGGCCAGGATGTGGGAGAGCTCCGTATCCAGGTCGAAGTGCCGGTGCTCGGTGCCAGGTGGCACGGCGGCGTCGGTCCTCTTCAGGAACGACTCCAGGGCCCTCGCCGGGGCCTCGAGCAGGGCTTCTCCCTCGGGGGAGCTCAACGCGATGCAGACGACTCCCTGACCGTGACTACGCGACGGCCAGACGCGGACGTCGCCCGTGCCGGTGGGCCGGTGCAGCCCCTCGGCGAGAAGGTCGCGGGCGAAGACCCACTCGACCGTCTCCTCGGCTCCGGTGTGGAAGGTGGCGTGCACGGCATAGGGATCGGCCGTGTCATACCGCAGGCCCGCGGGTACAGGCAGTGAGGACTCGCTCGACACAACGAGGCGCAGGTGCAGCTCGCAGCTGACCGTGGTGTTCATAAGCGCCAGGGCCTTTCGCTCAGTGTGCGCTCGGGGATTCGCACGTCGGCGAAATCGACATGCCACCTCCGGTGCCGTTGTAAACCCCTCTGTCGGTTTTGTGAGTGTTCAGGTAGCTCGTATGGGCGCCTGTGACCTGCGGTAATACCGCCATTCCGGCGACGGCTCCCCGTCCGGTAAGTTGGGGACCATGAATGCGGAGAGTGACGAGCGCGCCGGGGAGTCCGCAGACGGCCAGGACGCCGAACTGGGATCCCGTGCGCCGGAGTTCATCAAGTCCCGCCGAGGCCTGCATCTGAGCTGGCAGGTCGGCGTCTTCATCGTGGGACTCGCCGTGGTCGGCGCCGGAGTGGTGATGCTGCCGCTGCCCGGACCCGGCTGGCTGGTCATCTTCGGCGGCATGGCGATCTGGGCGACCGAGTTCGTCTGGGCGCAGCTCGTGCTCCGCTGGACCAAGCGCAAGGTCACCGAGGCCGCCCAGCGGGCGCTCGACCCCAAGGTCCGCCGCAGGAACATCATCCTCACCACCGTCGGCCTGGTGATCATCGCCGTCCTGCTCGGCATCTACCTGTGGAAGTTCGGCTTCGTCATGCCGTGGAAGATCGAACAGTGACCGTCGGATGGTTCGGGAGCCCCGCTGACATGCGGTAATGTTTGCGGTGCACCGGGGCGATTAGCTCAGTGGGAGAGCACTTCGTTCACACCGAAGGGGTCACTGGTTCGAACCCAGTATCGCCCACCACCCGGCCCGAAGGCCCGAAGACGGAACACCGTCTTCGGGCCTTCGGCGTTCACCGCATCCGCGCGACCCGGTCCCGGAGCCTCCTGGCGTCCCGCAGCCGCTGCTCGTACGTGGCGCCCACCGCGAGCAGCAGCAGCCCGGCGAGGGCCGGCGGCAGCCAGCGCGGCAGCGCGCCCACCACCTGGACCACGTACGGGGCCAGCTCGTGAAGCCCGTCCAGGGCGAGCACCGCACCACCGAGGACCAGCAGGGCCTGGAGCCGGAACCGCGCGCCGATCAGCGTCACCGCCAGGGCCGCGACCCCCAGGGCCAGTGGGCGGACCCACTCCGGGTCCGTCCAGGCCGCGAGGAGGCTCGGCAGCAGCGTCGCCGCGAGACCGGGGCCGTACGCCGTCCAGGACGAGGCCTCGGGGTCCCGGCGCCGCCGCAGGAACCCGAAGACGAGCGCGGGCACGGTCACCGGGAGCGTGTACGCCTCCGGGGTCGTCACCTCCCAGTCCGCGAGCCGT
Source organism: Streptomyces sp. NPDC093795 (assembly GCF_044764665.1). Lineage (NCBI taxonomy): Bacteria > Bacillati > Actinomycetota > Actinomycetes > Kitasatosporales > Streptomycetaceae > Streptomyces > Streptomyces sp. NPDC093795. Next base: position 167,850 of record NZ_JBIWIO010000007.1, on the reverse strand, counting down.
ACCCAGGTGGCCAGCAGGAACAGCACCGCCGCCGTCCAGGAGGCGAACCGTCGCCGCTCCGGCCTTACCGCCGTCGCCGCCGCGATCACCCCGCCGAGGGCCAGGGCCAGTGCCAGGAACGCCGGCCGGGACACGGCGAGGCCGAACGCGGGAAGCGCCACGGCCGCGCCGGTGATCTCCACCGCCAGGGCCACCGCACGCGGGCGCGTCCTGGCCCCCACGGCCGCGGTGGCCGCCGGGACGAGCAGCAGGGCGAGAGCCGTCCAGTGGTCCTCGAACCCGCCGGCGGCCGCCACCGCGCACACCAGGCCGGTCGCGGTGAGGACCGCGCCGATGGCCGCGACCACGCGGCGCGCGTCCGTACCGAGCACCGCCACGCCCGTGAGGAGACCCAGCACCACCCCGAGCACGGCGAACGTCGCTCCCCGCACGTCCAGGGCCAGGGCGAGGGCGCTCACGGCGGACGCGAGTCCGGCGGCATAGGCGAACCAGCCGAGGACGGTCCCGGGCTCCAGGAGGGGGGACCGTGTCCCGGGCCGCTGGGGCGCCCAGGAGGCCCACGGTGCCGCCGGCCCGGCCGACGCCTCCGCCGCGGGCCCGTCGGCCGCGCGCGGGCCGTGAGCGGGGTGCCCGGCCGCGCGCGGGTCGTGAGCCGGGCCCCCGGCCGCGCGCGGGTCGTGAGCGGGGTCTCCGGCCGCGCGCGGGTCGTGAGCCGGGTCCCCGGCCGCGCCCGGGCCGCGCCCCGGGCCGTCGGCCGCCCGCAGGCCGTGGGCCAGCGGGTCCGGGCGGACGACGATCCACAGGGCCGCCGCGGTCGTCAGGAGCTGGAGGGCGAGCGTCGCCGCGTACGGCAGGCCGAGGGAGACCGGCAGGGCGGTGAGCAGCGCCCAGGCCAGGGCGAGGGCCCCGCACCGGGCCCACAGCCGGGGGACCGCCGCGAGAGCCGCGACGGCCACCGCCAGGACCAGGGCCGCCGTCGCCGGGTACGACGTCAGGGCGCGCCCGGCGTGCTCACCGGACCACACGGCCGTCGTCCGGGCCATCGGCCCGAGGAGCCCGGCCATCACCGGCGGCAGCGCCCACGCGACCCCGAGCCCCGCCACACCGGCCCCGGCCCCGGCCAGCCCGAGCCGGACGCCACGCGGCAGCCGGAACCCACCGGCCGCCGTCCCGCGGCCCGCGCCGGACCACCCACGGCCGGGCACCCCGGCGCGGCCCGTGCCTTGGGACACGCCGTGTGCCGAGGCCGCGAACGCCCCGGCTCCGGGCGCCGCCGCGTCGGCCTGGCCCGGGCCCCTGCCCGGCGTCACGCCGGTCTCCGGGGCCGCCGTCGATCCGGTTCCTGCTCCGGTGACCGTCACCGTGCCCGCGACGCGCCACGCCGACGCCAGGGCGAGCCCGCACAGCACGTACCCCGGCACCGCCCAGTCCGCCGGGAGCGCGGTGCGCAGCAGACCGCCCAGGGCCGCCACCGTCGCCAGGCCCGTGACCGTCGAGGCCGCCACCGCGAGGGCGGGCGTGCGCCAGGACACGTACAGCGTCACCGCGGCGCCCGCAAGGAGCAGGGCCGCGCCGCTCCACGGCGTGGTGAGCGACAGCCAGCCGCCCGTCAGGAGCGCCCACCCGCCGAGCAGCACCGCACCGGTGACCGCCGTGATCCGGACCGACGCCGGCCGTGCCCACAGCACCACCGCCCCGTCCGCCGCGGCCGTCACCAGGGCCGCCCACGCGAAGGCCGTCGACCCGCCGCCGACCGCGAGCACGCCCAGAGGCAGCGGCAGCTGGGCCGCGACCACGGCCACCGGCAGCGGGATCCGCAGCCGGGACAGCGCCGATCCGTACGCGGTCCACGCGCCCGCGAGGACCGCCGCGGCCACCGCCGTGTACCCGAGGCCGTCCGTCTCCGGCAGCGCCACCCGATGCAGCGCGTACGCATCGAGCACCATCAGGACCAGGCCGAGCGCCGCCACCGACTCGGCCGTCGACACCAGGCTCCTGCGCAGCAGCGCCACCGGCACCACCAGAGCCGCCGAGGTCACCACGGACAGGACCGCGGCGCGGCCGCCGATGCCCATCGAGCCCCAGCTCACTAGCGTGAAGGCGACCGCCGCGACCGTCAGCAGGGTGCCGCCGAGCGTCAGCAGAACGTTCTGCGCGCTGCGGGGGGTCGCGTCCGCCACCGGCGGCCGGGGCCGCGGCGCCGCCGGCGCGTACAACACCTGGAGCAGCCAGGCCCGCCGGGCCAGCAACTGGGACCGGCGTGCGTCGAGTTGCGCCAGCTCGCGGTCGACGAGCACCAGCTCGTCGGCGGGCGGCAGTGAGTTGTCCATATCCGGAGTGTGGCCCCGGCCACACCTGGCGGGAATACGTCCCCGTACTCATCTTCCGGCCCCCCACCTGAGTACCGGCACACTGGGGGGCATGGACTGGTGCCGGTACCGATTCCGCAGCGTCTGGCGGCTTGCCGCCCCGCCCGACGCCGTCTACGCCGTCCTCGAACGCGCCGAGGAGTACCCCCGCTGGTGGCCCCAGGTCCGCGAGGTCGCCTCCGTCGACGACACGACCGGCACCGCCCGCTTCCGGTCCCTCCTCCCGTACGAGCTCGTCGTCACCGTCCGCGCCCAGCGCCAGGACCCGGCCGCCCGGGTCCTGGAGGCCGACCTGAGCGGCGACCTGGAGGGCTGGGTCCGCTGGACCGTCACCGCGGAAGGGTCCGGCACGCGCGCCGTGTACGAGCAGGAGGTCGAGGTCCGCGCCCGCCTCCTGCGGGCCCTCGCCGTCCCCGGGCGGCCCGTCTTCCGCGTCAACCACGCCCTGATGATGCGCGGGGGACGCCGGGGACTCGCGGCCCGCCTCCTATCGGTTTGAACCCAGGGCGCGAGGGCCTGTATGGTTCAACCCGTTCCCGGGCGATTAGCTCAGCGGGAGAGCACTTCGTTCACACCGAAGGGGTCACTGGTTCGATCCCAGTATCGCCCACCGGGTAGAGGCCGGTCCGTCGAAAGACGGACCGGCCTCTGTCATGTGTCACGCCGCCGTGCGCAGTTCCGGCCGCAGCGGCCACGCCGGGTCCACGGTCTCCGGCGTGCCCTGCCGGGTGAACCACGCCTGGAGGCCCCGCGCCTGCGCCGCGTGCCACACCGACTGCAGCGTGTGCAGCTCCGCCGGCGTCAGCCGTTCGAGCCGGGACGAGAAGCGCCGCGCCACCGCCCGTACGACATCGAGCGCCGCCGTCGCGTCCGCCGCCGCGTCGTGCGCACCCGTCAGCTCCACCTCGTAGTGCGCGCAGAGGTCCGTGAGCGTCCGGCGGCCCTTGCGGTAGCGGTCCAGGTGCTTGTCGAGGACCCGCGGGTCGAGCACGCACAGCGGGGTGCCCGGCAGGTAGTCGCCGAGCGTGGACGCCTGGTGCCTGCGCAGCTCGCGGTCGAGGATCGTCAGATCGAACGGCGCGTTCATCACGACCAGCGGACGCCCCGCCGCGACCTGATCGGCCAGCGCCCGCCCCAGCTCCTCCATCACCGGGGCCGGCCAGCGGCCGTACCGCTGGAGGTGATCGTCCGTCAGTCCGTGCACGGCGGTCGCCCCTTCGGGCACCGGTATGCCCGGATTGACCAGCCAGCGCGTCACCCGCGGACGTGCCCCCGCGGTGTCCTGCACGACCAGAGCCGCCGACACGATCCGGTCGCCCTCGACGTCGACTCCTGTGGTCTCCGTGTCGAAAGCGGCCAGGGGCCCTTCGTACCAGTGCATCGTCATCCCTGAACTCCCTGCACACGTGCGGCAGATGGCCAACCCCCTGCCCCGAAACGGTGATACCCGGACTGTTTGCGCCGTACGCGGACCGGTCACAACACAAGGGACGGGGAAGGAAATCGACATGGCGCTCGCCCAGCCCGAGTCGGGAGGGCTGCCGCCCCAGCGGCTGGCACCGACGCGCGGCTCACTCGCCACCACCGCCTGCATGGAGACCCTTCAGGTGGGATACCTGCACGCCGTCGCCGCCGCGGCCGGCTGCTCGCTGTCCCAGCCCTTTCCGGACAACGGCATCGACTGGCACGTGAGCCACGGCTCCCCGGACCACACCGTCGACGACGAGGTGACCATCAAGGTGCAGCTCAAGTGCACCTACCAGATACCGCCGCACCTGCCCGGGGGCACGTCCACGACGTTCTCGTTCACTCTCGACAACGACCACCTGGTGAAGCTCGCCAGAACCCCGGTGTCCGTGCACAAGATCCTCGTCGTGATGCTCGTCCCGAGGTCACAGGAGGACTGGCTGAGAGCGAGCCACGACCGGCTCGACCTGCGGCACTGCTGCTACTGGATCAACCTGGCCGGACACCCGGTCACGGGACGGCGCAGGACCACCGTGCGCATTCCGACGGCGCGGATCTTCGACGACCGGGCGCTCTGCGAGATCATGACCCGGGTCGGCGTGGGAGGGAGACCTTGATGCACCGACCGATCGACGAACCGAGGTTCGGGGACGAAGGGTTCGGGGACGAAGGGGCCGGCGACGGACGGTCCGGGAACGGAGACGGGGCCGGAGGCGGCCCCGTCTCCCTTCCCCCGCCCTACCGGCCCCACCCCGCGCCCGGCGACGCCCCCGGCTCCTGGACCGGCGTCCCGGCCCCGCCCGCAGGCCCCTGGGCCGAAGGCCACGGCGCACCCGACCCCGGCAGGGTCGACCCGCGCGTCCTCGGCGCCCTCCTGGCCCGCCACGGCTGGCGGCGGCGCGGCGGCGCGCCCGGCCGCTACAGCCGCTGGACCCCGCCGGGCACCGGCACCGGCACCAGCCTCCTCGTCCCCGAGAGCCGGGCCTTCCCGGACTGCGAGGACCTGCTCGGCGAGGCGCTCACCGCCCTCGCTCGCAGCGCCACGCCCTCCGCCCGCGAGGTCCTCACCGGCCTCGCCGTGCCCAGCGACGAGATCCGCTGGTGGCGCGACGTGCCCCCGGGCCCCGCCGGCACCGTCCCCTGGACCGTGCAGGAGCAGCTCAGGTCCGCCGCCCGCCAGCTGCTCCTGGCCGGTGCCCTCGCCGTGCGCGGCCGGGCCGGCTACTACGGGGCCCGGCATCGGCGCCAGGCCCAGGCCTCCCTCGAGACCGTCGTCGTCGGCGCGGCGCCCGGCGGCCGCGGCCTCACCGCCTTCCTGCCGGTGGAACCGGGCCGCCCCGTCGCCGTCCGGCTCTACCACGCGCTCCACGCGGCCCGCGAGGCCACCGACTACCAGCGGGCCACCGGCGGCATGGAAGCCTTCGACGCCGCCGTCGGCGCGGGCGTCAGCCGCGAACTCACCGAGGCCCTCGTCGCCCTCGTCCGCGGCACCGAGGGCGCCCGTATCGCCCTGGCGTGGGCCCCGTCCGCCGGGGCGCCCGAGGGCTGCGCCCCCCGGCCCGAACCGGTCGAGTTCTCCCCGGGCGACCTGCCCGCCCTGCGGGAGGCGAGCGCCCGCTACCTCACCGACGAGCCGTCCGTGCCGGTCCGGCTCACCGGCGCCGTCGTCCGCATGCGCCGCTCCGGGCCGCGCGGCGACGGCACCGTACGCCTCCGGGTGCTCGCCGGGGCGGAGGTCCCGCACGTCCGCGTCACCCTCGACGAGGAGTCGTACCGCACGGCCGGCCACGCGCATCTCGTCGGGCTCCCGATCCGGGTGGTGGGCCGCCTGGAGAGCCGGGGCGGCTTCCGTCGCCTCACCGACGCGTCCGGGGTCGTCCCCGTGCAGGTGGACGAGACGGAACGGGACCGGCTGATGAAGGCCCTCCAGGAGAACCTCGACTTCTTCGAGGAGGCGTGCGGCCCGGACGAGGGGTGAGGGACGGGTCAGGGGCGGGGGAATCCGTTTCGCGGCGGTGGGGGCCACCTCGGTAGGATCGGTGGCGGCGCGGCACCTCGTACCTGTCGCGTACCGACGGCGCAGGCACCTCGTGTCTGCCCGCGCCCCTATGTATGGAGTACCCGTGTCTGATGTCCGTGTGACCGTCCAGTCCGCCTCGGAAGCAGAGGAGAGGGCGGTGAGCGCGGGCACCACCGCCGGCGCCCTGTTCGCCGACGACCGCACCATCATCGCCGCCCGCGTCGGCGGCGAGCTGAAGGACCTGTCGTACGAGCTCTCCGACGGCGATGTCGTCGAGGGCGTCGAGATCTCCTCCCCCGACGGTCTCGACATCCTGCGTCACTCGACCGCGCACGTCATGGCGCAGGCCGTGCAGGAGCTCTTCCCCGAGGCCAAGCTGGGCATCGGCCCGCCGGTCCGGGACGGCTTCTACTACGACTTCGACGTCGAGAAGCCCTTCACTCCCGAGGACCTCAAGGTCATCGAGAAGAAGATGCAGGAGATCCAGAAGCGCGGCCAGCGGTTCGCCCGCCGCGTGGTGACCGACGAGGACGCCCGCGCCGAGCTGGCGGACGAGCCGTACAAGCTGGAACTCATCGGCATCAAGGGTTCCGCTTCGACCGACGACGGGGCGAACGTCGAGGTGGGCGGCGGCGAGCTGACCATCTACGACAACCTCGACGCCAAGACCGGCGACCTGTGCTGGAAGGACCTCTGCCGCGGTCCGCACCTGCCGACCACCCGGAACATCCCCGCGTTCAAGCTGATGCGCAACGCCGCCGCCTACTGGCGCGGCAGCGAGAAGAACCCGATGCTCCAGCGCATCTACGGCACCGCCTGGCCGTCGAAGGAGGAGCTGAAGGCCCACCTCGACTTCCTCGCCGAGGCGGAGAAGCGCGACCACCGCAAGCTGGGCAACGAGCTCGACCTCTTCTCCGTCCCCGACGAGATCGGCTCCGGCCTCGCCGTCTTCCACCCCAAGGGCGGCATCATCCGCCGGGTCATGGAGGACTACTCGCGCAAGCGGCACGAGGAGGAGGGCTACGAGTTCGTCTACTCGCCGCACGCCACCAAGGGCAAGCTGTTCGAGAAGTCGGGCCACCTCGACTGGTACGCCGAGGGCATGTACCCCCCCATGCAGCTCGACGAGGGCGTGGACTACTACCTCAAGCCCATGAACTGCCCGATGCACAACCTGATCTTCGACGCGCGCGGCCGTTCGTACCGTGAACTGCCGCTGCGCCTCTTCGAGTTCGGCACCGTGTACCGGTACGAGAAGTCCGGCGTCGTGCACGGACTGACCAGGGCCCGCGGCTTCACCCAGGACGACGCGCACATCTACTGCACCAAGGAGCAGATGGCGGAGGAGCTCGACAAGACCCTCACCTTCGTCCTCAACCTGCTCCGCGACTACGGTCTGACCGACTTCTACCTGGAGCTGTCCACCAAGGACCCGGAGAAGTTCGTCGGCTCCGACGAGGTGTGGGAGGAGGCCACCGCGGTCCTCCAGCAGGTCGCCGAGAAGCAGGGCCTCCCGCTGACCCCCGACCCGGGCGGCGCCGCGTTCTACGGCCCGAAGATCTCCGTGCAGGCGCGCGACGCCATCGGCCGCACCTGGCAGATGTCGACCGTGCAGCTCGACTTCAACCTGCCGGAGCGCTTCGACCTGGAGTACACCTCCCCGGACGGCACCAAGCAGCGCCCGGTCATGATCCACCGCGCGCTGTTCGGCTCCATCGAGCGCTTCTTCGCGGTGCTCCTCGAGCACTACGCGGGCGCGATGCCGCCGTGGCTGGCGCCCGTCCAGGCGACCGGCATCCCGATCGGTGACGCGCACGTCGACTACCTGCACGAGTTCGCCGCCAAGGCGAAGAAGCAGGGTCTGCGGGTGGAGGTCGACTCCTCGTCGGACCGGATGCAGAAGAAGATCCGGAACGCGCAGAAGCAGAAGGTCCCGTTCATGGTCATCGCGGGTGACGAGGACATGGCCGCCGGCGCCGTCTCCTTCCGCTACCGCGACGGTTCGCAGGAGAACGGCATCCCCGTCGACGAGGCCATCGCCAAGCTCGCCAAGGTCGTCGAGGACCGCGTCCAGGTGTGATGACCTGAGCGGTTCAGGAGGCCCCCGGGGAATCCCCCGGGGGCCTCTTCTCGTCCTCCCGGGTGAACGCCTGGATCAGCCAGGAGGAGAACGAACCCGTCACCGCGCCCAGGAGCGCCAGACCGCAGGCCATCACGCCCACCGCCGTCAGCCTGCCGATCGGTGTCACCGGCGCCACGTCCCCGTACCCGACGGTCGCGAGCGTGGCGCAGGTCCACCACACCGCGTCGCCGAAGGTACGGATCGTGGCGCCGGGAGCGTCCACCTCGTGGCGGTAGACCGTGAGCGCGCCCGCGAAGCCGAGCAGGGCCGTGCTCAGGCCGGCGTAGACCATCACGCGCACGTAGAGGCTGAGGCGTGGTGTGCCGTGGCGGCGCTGGACCCGGTCGTAGAGGCTCACCATGCGCACCGGCCGCAGCAGCGGCAGCAGCAGGACCACCGTGTCGAGGACGTGGGTGCGGACGAAGCGGAGCGGCCCCGTGCCGCTCAGGCGGAGCCGTACCGCGTAGTCCACGACGAACATGGCCCAGGCGGCGACCATGACGGCGAGGCAGGCGTCGAGCCAGGCCTGGGGGAGGTGGTGGCGGGCGAGGACGCGGACCGCGTAGCCGGTCAGGAAGGCGAGGGAGGCCACGGCGAGCGGGATCTCCATGCGGCGGTCCCAGCGTTCCTGGCGTGGCGGTTTCGGGGGCCTGTCGCTCATCGGAACAGCATGGCCGCCCCATGGATCCTCCGCCCCGGCGACACGTTCCGAACGGGCGACGCAATATGCTGCACAGCATGACGACTGAGCCGGAACAGCAGATCGGAGTGGGGACGCGGGACGCGTTCCAGCGCCTGTGGACGCCTCACCGGATGGCGTACATCCAGGGCGAGAACAAGCCGACCGGGCCGGGGGCCGAGGACGGCTGCCCGTTCTGCTCGATCCCGGCGAAGTCGGACGAGGACGGCCTGGTCATCGCGCGCGGCGCGAGCGTGTACGCGGTCCTCAACCTGTATCCGTACAACGGCGGGCACCTCATGGTCGTCCCCTACCGTCATGTCGCCGACTACACGGATCTGGACGTCGCGGAGACGGCGGAGCTCGCCGACTTCACCAAGCGCGCGATGGTCGCGCTGCGGGCGGCGTCCGGGGCGCACGGCTTCAACATCGGCATGAACCAGGGCGCCGTCGCGGGCGCGGGCATCGCCGCCCATCTGCACCAGCACGTGGTGCCGCGCTGGGGCGGCGACACGAACTTCATGCCGGTCGTCGGTCACACCAAGGTGCTGCCGCAGCTGCTCGCCGACACCCGGAAGATGCTGGCCGACGCCTGGCCGGCCACCATCTGATCCGTTCGGGGCCCGCCATCCGGTCCGTACGGGCGGCCCCCACGCGTCGATCCGTACGGGCGGCCCTCACGCGTCGTAGACGTCGGCCTTCTTCGGGCCGGGGTCCTGGACGCCGCCGCCGAGGATGAGCGAGCGGTTGGTGAAGCGCTCCGTGTCCACGCCGTGTTCGTCGAGCATCTTGATGGTCGCGGCGTGGACCGCCCGCAGCACCGGCGTCGCCATGCGGATGGCGTCGTCGGCCATGAACCGGTTCTTCCAGGGCGGGCCGGCCCAGATGTGCCGCAGCCCGAAGGGCTCGGGCAGCACGAGCTTGCCGCCGAGGTAGTCAAGGACCGGCGGGTACCAGGTGAGCGGGGCGCGGACCGCGAGCCGGACGACCTCGTCGGTCGTCATCAGCGGCTGCTGGATCTCCTTGGTCTCCCAGAAGCGGACGGTCTTGGAGACCTCCTTGGTCTTCGCCTTCGGCTTCGTGGTGAACAGGCCGTGGACGGGACCGAGGGCGTGTCCGGTGACCTCGATCCGCAGGGTGTGGAGCAGCGACGTCACCGTGACCATCATGGTGAGCACCAGGTTCCCGTCCCAGAGCGTGAACTGCACGCCGAGGTAGTGGCGGTTGCCGGCGCCGAACTGCTGGTCGTTGCAGACACGCTGTATCTCGTGCGGCTTGACCTGGTAGTGGACGATGCTGTCGCCCTCGGGGCGGGCGACCTCGTCGGCGCCCTCGCCCACCGGGGAGACGATCCAGTGCTTGACGGTCGGCTTGGGGAAGCCGGTCTTGAGGGAGCCGCGCTCCAGCAGCGTGAGCTGGTCGTGGATCTTGCGGACGACGTCCCAGGCACGGAAGTCGTGGATCTCGCGGCCGGGCTGCGGGATCAGCTCCTCTGCGAGCGTCCAGCTGCCCCAGCGCGTGCCGAGGCCGAGGACGCCCTTCGCGCCCGCGTAGAACACGATGTTGGACTGCTGCTCCGCGGAGAGCTTCTCCAGGTTCTGCCGCAGTTCCTCGGCGGCCTTCTCGCTCGGGTCACGGGGAGCCGCCTCGGGGATCTTGGCACCGATGCCGCCACCGCTGAGCAGGGCCGTCCAGCGCTCCCGCAGATCGACGGCGGTCCTCTCGCAGATCCGGCGGGCGAGGAACCAGCCCACGACCGGAGCCACGAGCATGGCGCGCAGATAGGCCGACAGGATCCCGTCGAAGGGCAGCTTGAGCAGGACGAGCAGGGCGAGGAACCCGGCCGCGACGAGGAGGGCCGTGCCGATGGCGCTGGTGCGCTTCTTGTCCGAACCCGCGGCCATCCGGCGGAGCTGGATGACGCCGAGCCAGAGCAGCAGGCCGGGCAGGAAGAGCACCCCGCAGACCAGGGTGACCAGGCTCAGCTTGATGTCACGCTGCCTACGCAGGCGGGAGGCGGCGAGACAGTGCTCGACGACCGGCTGCGGTTCGGCACCGAACGACTGGATGAGGGCCTTGCGGGCGCCGCCGAGCATACGGACCTGGACGGCACGCGAGAACGCCTCGCCGAGGTCGGGGCGGAAGAGCTTGTGCCACTTCCCCTCCTTGACCGTCGACTTGTAGAGGTCGTTGTCGGCTTCCTTGATCGTGTCCAGCGGACTGTCCCGGTACGCGGCGGACGCCAGGGCGTTCGTCGCCCCCGTACCGCCGCCGGAGCCCTGGAGGGGGATCTGTGCCCCGGGTCCGAAACCGTCCATCGCCACTGCCGCCCCCATCGCGCGCGAGTCCCTGTGCGGGCTGTTCCCAACTGCCGCGCCCCGCACACCTTCTGAGCTGGGCACCCCAGCGTAACCGGGTACCGCCTGATGCGTCACCGGAGTAGGACGGCTCGGCCGAATGCCGCCCGCTCCACGGGTCGGACACGGGCGGCCCCGGCTGTCACACCGTCAGTCAGGCGCCCTTCCCGGCCCGTTCGCGTACCTTCTCCGCGAGGTGCGGCGGCATCGGCTCGTGCCGGACGTACGCACGGTCGAACCGGCCGGTGCCGTGCGACACGGACCGCAGGTCGATCGCGTACCGCCCGATCTCGATCTCCGGCACCTCGGCGCGGACCACCGTCCGCCCGGGCCCCGCCTGGTCGGTGCCGACGACCCGGCCGCGCCGCCCCGACAGGTCGCTCATCACGGGGCCGACGTACTCGTCCGGCACGAGGACCTGGACCTCGGCGACCGGCTCCAGGAGCTGGACGGCGACCTCGGCGGCCGCCTCGCGCAGCGCGAGCGCCCCGGCCGTCTGGAACGCGGCGTCGGAGGAGTCCACCGAGTGCGCCTTGCCGTCCCGCAGGGTGACCCGGATGTCGACGAGCGGATGGCCGGCGGCGACGCCCCGCGCGGCCTGGGCCCGTACCCCCTTCTCGACGGAGGGGATGAACTGGCGCGGCACCGCCCCGCCGACCACCTTGTCGACGAACTCGATGCCGCTGCCCGGCGGGAGCGGCTCCACCTCGATCTCGCAGATCGCGTACTGGCCGTGGCCGCCGGACTGTTTGACGTGCCGGCCCCGGCCCGCGGCGGCGCCGCCGAAGGTCTCGCGCAGCGCCACCTTGTACGGCACGGCGTCGACCCGCACCCCGAAGCGGCCCCTGAGGCGTTCGAGGGCGACGTCCTGGTGGGCCTCGCCCAGGCACCACAGCACCACCTGCCGGGTGTCCTGGTTCTGTTCGAGGCGCAGGGTCGGGTCCTCGGCGACAAGACGGGCGAGGCCCTGCGAAAGACGGTCCTCGTCGGCCTTGCTGTGGGCCTCGACGGCGAGCGGCAGCAGGGGCTCCGGCATGCTCCAGGGCTCCATCAGGAGCGGATCGTCCTTCGCGGAGATCGTGTCGCCGGTCTCGGCCCGGCCGAGCCGGGCCACACAGGCCAGGTCCCCGGCGACGCACTCCGCCATGGGCCGCTGCTGCTTCCCGAAGGGCGAGGTGAGCCCGCCGATCCGCTCCTCCGCCTCGTGCGGCTCCCGCCCCTCGTGGCCCCGGTCGGCCAGGCCGTGACCGGAGATGTGGACGGTCTCGTCGGGGCGCAGGGTGCCGGAGAAGACCCGGACGAGGGAGACCCGGCCGACGTACGGGTCGGCGGCCGTCTTGACGACCTCGGCGACCAGGGGGCCCTCGGGGTCGCAGGCGATCGGGGGCCGGGGGCGGCCGTCGGGGGTGGTGACGGCGGGCGGCTCGTGCTCGACGGGGGAGGGGAAGCCGCCGGTGATCAGCTCGAGGAGTTCGAGGGTGCCCAGGCCCTGTGTGCCGCCGTCGGCGGCGGGGGCGGCCGCGAGCACCGGGTGGAAGGCGCCCCGGGCGACGGCCTTCTCCAGGTCGTCGACGAGGGTCTGCACGTCGATCTGTTCCCCGCCGAGGTAGCGGTCCATGAGGGTCTCGTCCTCGCTCTCGGCGATGATTCCCTCGATCAGCCGGGCGCGGGCCTCCGCGACGACCTCCCGTCGGCCCTCGTCGGGCGGGCTCTCCCGCCGTACCCCCGTGGAGTAGTCGTGGAGCCGCTCCGAGAGCAGGCCGATCAGGCCGGTCGCGGGCGCGTGCCCGTCGGGTCCCTCGTCGCCGAGCACCGGAAGGTAGAGGGGGAGGACGGCGTCCGGGTCGTCGCGGCCGAAGAGGGAGCCGCAGACGGCGGTGAGCTCGTCGAAGCCGGTGCGGGCGGTGTCGAGGTGGGTGACGACGATGGCGCGGGGCATGCCGACGGCGGCGCACTCCTCCCAGATCATCCGGGTGGAGGCGGCGACGGCGTCGGCCTCCTGGGCGGCCGAGACGACGAAGAGGGCCGCGTCCGCGGCGCGCAGACCGGCCCTCAGCTCCCCGACGAAGTCGGCGTACCCGGGGGTGTCGAGGAGGTTGATCTTGTACCCGTCCCAGCCGATCGGGACGAGGGAGAGCTGTACGGAACGGTGCTGGCGGTGCTCGATCTCGTCGTAGTCGGAGACGGTGGCGCCGTCCTCGACCCGGCCGGCCCGGTTGAGCGCCCCCGCGGCCTGCGCGAGCGCCTCCACCAGGGTCGTCTTGCCGGATCCGCTGTGGCCGACCAGCACCACGTTCCGCACGGCCGTGGGCCGGTCGGCCGTCGGAGCCCTGCCGGCGGCCCCGGCGGCGGTGTTCGCCTTGTCACCCATGATGTGTTCCTCCCGACTGCTCGCACGTGCGGCGGGATGCGGGCGCGGGGGAGTGGTGTGACGCGGTACGGCTCCTGCGGTGCCCGCGGTGGTCCTTCGAGCTTTGCACCGACGCCAGGAGGCGTCCATACGTCGCGCCGGCGCCAGGACATCGCGCCCGTACGACGCACCGCCGGCGCCAGGTCCGCGCCCGTACGTCGTCCCCGGGAGAGCCCCACGGGGGACGCCGACGCGGCGGGGGCGGGTGCCCGCCCGTACGCCGGGGCGCGCGTGGCTACGATGGGTGAGCCGGTGGTCGTAGGGGCCGCGCGGCCCACCGAACGTCGGGAAGGCCATGCTGAACAAGTACGCGCGTGCATTTTTTACGCGTGTCCTCACACCGTTCGCCGCGTTTCTGCTCCGCCGGGGCGTCAGTCCCGACGCGGTCACGCTCATCGGCACGGCGGGAGTGATGGCCGGTGCGCTGGTCTTCTTCCCCCGCGGAGAGTTCTTCTGGGGCACCATCGTCATCACCCTCTTCGTCTTCTCCGACCTCGTCGACGGCAACATGGCCCGGCAGGCGGGGATCTCCAGCCGCTGGGGAGCCTTCCTCGACTCGACGCTCGACCGGGTCGCCGACGGCGCGATCTTCGGCGGCTTCGCGCTGTGGTACGCGGGCAAGGGCGACGACAACGTGCTGTGCGCCGTGGCGATCTTCTGCCTGGCGAGCGGCCAGGTCGTCTCGTACACCAAGGCGCGCGGCGAATCGATCGGCCTGCCCGTCGCCGTCAACGGCCTGATCGAGCGCGCCGAACGCCTGGTGATCTCCCTGGTCGCCGCGGGCCTCGCAGGACTGAGCACGTTCGGCGTGCCCGGCGTCGAGGTCCTGCTCCCGATCGCCCTGTGGATCGTGGCCGTCGGCAGCGCCGTGACCCTGGGCCAGCGGGTCGTGACCGTACGGCGGGAATCGGCCGAGGCGGACGCCGCCGCGGCCGGTGGGAGCGGGGCGGCGTCGTGAGCGCGCTGAAGGACCGACTGAGCGACGGGCTGTACGGCGCCGGCTGGGCGACCGTCAAGAAACTGCCCGAGCCGGTGGCCGCGGGCCTCGGCCGGCGGATCGCCGACCTCGCGTGGAAGCGGCGTGGAAAGAGCGTCCTGCGGCTTGAGGCCAACCTCGCGCGCGTGGTGCCCGACGCCACCCCCGAGCGCCTCGCCGAGCTGTCGAAGGCCGGCATGCGCTCGTACATGCGGTACTGGATGGAGTCCTTCCGGCTGCCGGTCTGGAGCAAGGAGCGGGTCGAACGCGGGGTCGACATGAAGGGCGCCCACCATCTGGAGGAAGGCCTCGCCGCCGGGCGCGGGGTCGTCGTCGCCCTGCCGCACCTGGCGAACTGGGACCTGGCCGGCGCGTGGGCGACCCGTGCGCTCGGCGTGCCCTTCACGACCGTCGCGGAGCGGCTGAAGCCGGAGACGCTCTTCGACCGGTTCGTCGCCTACCGCGAGTCCCTCGGCATGGAGGTCCTCCCGCACACCGGGGGCTCCGCCTTCGGCACGCTCGCGCGGCGCCTGCGGGCGGGCGGCCTGGTCTGCCTGGTCGCCGACCGCGACCTGTCGGCCGCCGGCACCGAGGTCACCTTCTTCGGCGCCACCGCGCGGATGCCGGCGGGGCCCGCGATGCTCGCCCAGCAGACGGGCGCGCTGCTGCTGCCGGCGACGCTCTGGTACGACGGGCCGGTCATGAAGGGGCGGATCCACCCGCCCGTCGAGGTCCCCGACACGGGCACGCGGGCCGAGAAGACGTCCGTGATGACCCAGGCGGTGGCCGACGTCTTCGCCGCCGGCATCGCGGAGCACCCGGAGGACTGGCACATGCTGCAACGACTGTGGCTCGCGGACCTGGAAGAACGTCCGGAGCGGGAGGGCGGGACGGCGTGAGGATCGGCATCGTCTGCCCGTACTCCTGGGACGTGCCGGGCGGCGTCCAGTTCCACATCCGCGACCTCGCCGAGCACCTGATCCGGCTCGGTCACGAGGTCTCCGTCCTCGCCCCCGCCGACGACGAGACCCCGCTGCCGCCGTACGTGGTCTCGGCCGGCCGGGCCGTCCCCGTGTCGTACAACGGCTCGGTGGCACGGCTCAGCTTCGGCTTCCTGTCCGCCGCGCGGGTGCGGCGCTGGCTGCACGACGGCACCTTCGACGTCGTCCACATCCACGAGCCGACCTCGCCCTCGCTCGGGCTGCTCACCTGCTGGGCGGCGCAGGGGCCGATCGTGGCCACCTTCCACACGTCGAACCCGCGCTCGCGGGCGATGATCGCGGCGTATCCGATCCTCCAGCCCGCCCTGGAGAAGATCAGCGCCCGCATCGCGGTGAGCGAGTACGCGCGGCGGACGCTCGTCGAGCACCTCGGCGGTGACGCCGTCGTCATCCCCAACGGGGTCGATGTCGACTTCTTCGCCCGCGCCGAACCGAAGAAGGAGTGGCAGGGCGAGACCCTCGGCTTCATCGGACGCATCGACGAGCCGCGGAAGGGCCTGCCGGTCCTCATGCGGGCCCTGCCCAGGATCCTCACCGAGCGGCCCGGCGCGCGGCTCCTCGTCGCCGGGCGCGGGGACGAGGAGGAGGCGGTGGCCTCGCTGCCGCGCGAGCTGCGGTCCCGGGTGGAGTTCCTCGGCATGGTCAGCGACGAGGACAAGGCGCGGCTGCTGCGCAGTGTCGACGTGTACGTGGCGCCCAACACCGGCGGGGAGAGCTTCGGGATCATCCTCGTCGAGGCCCTGTCGGCAGGCGCGCCGGTCCTCGCCTCCGACCTCGACGCCTTCGCCCAGGTCCTCGACCAGGGCGCGGCGGGCGACCTCTTCACCAACGAGGACGCGGACGCCCTCGCGACCGCGGCGATCCGGCTCCTGGGCGACGAGAAGCGCCGTGCGGGGCTGAGCGTCCGGGGCTCGGCCCATGTACGCCGCTTCGACTGGACGACGGTCGGCGCGGACATCCTCTCGGTGTACGAGACGGTGACGGACGGCGCGGCGGCAGTGGACACAGACGAACGCGTAAGCCTCCGAACCCGCCTGGGCCTGTAGCCCCCACCCACGACGAACCTGTCCGGCGCCAAGGCGCTGCCAGCCCGCGGCGCGGCCGTGCGGCCCCCGTACGGGCCCCCGTGCGGGGCGCCCCCGTATGGGCTCCGCCCCCGGTGAAGGCGCCTCCCCCGTGAGAGCGCCCCCGCGCGGGCAACCGCCCGCACCCCAGCCCACCGCCGTGTGGGCAATCGTCCCGCAGGGCGGGACGGGTGGGCACACGGGACGGCGCCCTCGGCGGCGCCTCCGCCCCTGGTGCCCGGACCCGCGCCACCAGGCGCGGCGCACACGGGGTGCGGGTTTCAGGCGCGGAAGCCTAGGCCCGGCAAGCGGCGCCGTCCGTTGTGCCCACCCTCCCCCAGACTCCGTCCGGGGGGACCCCCAAGCCCCAGCGGAACGAATGCCCACAACGGGGGGCGGGAGGCCACACGAGCGGGCGCCCACCCGTTCCGCCCCAGCGGGAACGAACGCCCACCACAGGGCGGGTTCGCCGGGTGCTCCCACCGCCCCGGTAGCCTGTGCGCCCGTGACCGAAACCCTGATCTGGACCGTCGTCGCGCTGATCCTCATCGGCGTCTATCTCAGCTGGACCGCCGGACGCCTCGACCGGCTGCACTCCCGTATCGACGCGGCCCGCGCGGCCCTGGACGCGCAGTTGCTGCGCCGGGCCTCGGTCACCCAGGAGCTGGCCACCTCCGGCGTTCTCGATCCGGCCGCCTCGATGGTGCTGTACGAGGCCGCGCACGCCGCCCGGCAGGCCGAGGAGGACCAACGAGAGGTCGCCGAGAGCGAGCTCAGCCAGGCTCTGCGGGCCGTGTTCGGCGAGCCCGAGCAGGTGGAGGTCGTCCGGCAGGCCTCCGGCGGCGAGGAGGCCGCGGGCGAACTCGCCCAGGCCGTCCGCCGGGTGCCGATGGCCCGCCGTTTCCACAACGACGCCGTGCGCGCCGCCCGCGCCCTGCGCCGCCACCGCAAGGTCCGCTGGTTCCGGCTCGCGGGCCACGCGCCCTTCCCGCTGGCCTTCGAAATGGACGACGAGCCGCCGGTGGCCCTTGCCGATCGCCCGGCCTGACACCCGTAACCTGCGAAAACGATCCACCGGGTCCACATTGGCCCTTGCTGTGGACCCCAGGTGGACTGTTTCCTCGTCCTAGTCGTCAACCCCTGTTGTCACGAGTGAGGTACCCCGTGTCCACCACGCCTTCCGTTTCCCCCCAGTCCCCCGAGACCGGCACCGCCCGTGTGAAGCGCGGCATGGCCGAGCAGCTCAAGGGCGGCGTGATCATGGACGTGGTCAACGCCGAGCAGGCGAAGATCGCCGAGGACGCCGGCGCCGTGGCCGTCATGGCCCTGGAGCGGGTCCCCGCGGACATCCGCAAGGACGGCGGCGTGGCCCGTATGTCCGACCCGAACATGATCGAAGAGATCATCGGCGCGGTGTCCATCCCGGTCATGGCCAAGTCCCGCATCGGCCACTTCGTCGAGGCCCAGGTCCTGCAGTCCCTCGGCGTCGACTACATCGACGAGTCCGAGGTCCTCACCCCGGCCGACGAGGTCAACCACTCCGACAAGTGGGCCTTCACGACCCCCTTCGTCTGTGGCGCCACCAACCTGGGCGAGGCCCTGCGCCGTATCGCCGAGGGCGCGGCCATGATCCGCTCCAAGGGCGAGGCCGGCACCGGCAACGTCGTCGAGGCCGTCCGTCACCTGCGCCAGATCAAGAACGAGATCGCCCGCCTGCGCGGCTTCGACAACAACGAGCTGTTCGCCGCCGCCAAGGACCTGCGCGCCCCGTACGAGCTCGTCAAGGAGGTCGCCGAGCTCGGCAAGCTCCCGGTCGTGCTGTTCTCCGCCGGTGGCGTCGCCACCCCGGCCGACGCCGCGCTCATGCGTCAGCTCGGCGCCGAGGGCGTCTTCGTCGGCTCCGGCATCTTCAAGTCGGGCGACCCGGCCAAGCGCGCCGCCGCCATCGTGAAGGCCACCACCTTCTACGACGACCCGAAGATCATCGCGGACGCCTCCCGCAACCTGGGCGAGGCCATGGTCGGCATCAACTGCGACACCCTCCCCGAGTCCGAGCGCTACGCCAACCGTGGCTGGTAAGAACCGATGAACCCCTCTCCCGTGATTGGTGTCCTGGCCCTTCAGGGCGACGTACGGGAGCACCTGATCGCCCTGGCCGCGGCGGACGCCGTGGCCAGGCCGGTGAGGCGCCCCGAGGAACTCGCCGAGATCGACGGCCTGGTCATCCCCGGTGGTGAGTCCACCACCATCTCCAAGCTGGCCGACCTGTTCGGCATGGCGGAGCCGCTCCGCGAGCGCATCGCGGCCGGCCTGCCGGTCTACGGCACCTGCGCCGGTCTGATCATGCTCGCGGACAAGATCCTCGACCCGCGCTCGGGTCAGGAGACCTTCGGCGGCATCGACATGATCGTCCGCCGCAACGCCTTCGGGCGGCAGAACGAGTCCTTCGAGGCCGGCGTCACCGTCACGGGCATCGAGGACGGACCCGTCGAGGGCGTCTTCATCCGGGCCCCCTGGGTGGAGTCCGTCGGCGCCGAGGTCGAGATCCTCGCCGAGCACGAGGGCCATGTCGTCGCCGTACGGCAGGGCCGCGCGCTCGCGACCTCGTTCCACCCCGAACTCACCGGGGACCACCGCATCCACGCCCTGTTCGTCGACATGGTGCGCGCGGCACGCTGATCCGATCCCGGTAGGATCTCTCGGGTTCGTGCAGTACTGGGTTACGCGAAGGAGACAGGCAGATGTCCGGCCACTCTAAATGGGCTACGACGAAGCACAAGAAGGCCGTGATCGATGCCAAGCGCGGCAAGCTCTTCGCGAAGCTGATCAAGAACATCGAGGTCGCGGCCCGCACGGGCGGCGCCGACCTGGACGGTAACCCGACGCTGTTCGACGCCGTCCAGAAGGCGAAGAAGCAGTCGGTCCCCAACAAGAACATCGACTCCGCGCTCAAGCGCGGTGCGGGTCTTGAGGCCGGCGGCGCCGACTACGCCACGATCATGTACGAGGGCTACGGCCCGAACGGTGTCGCGGTGCTCATCGAGTGCCTCACCGACAACCGCAACCGCGCCGCCTCCGACGTGCGCGTGGCCATGACCCGCAACGGCGGCTCCATGGCCGACCCGGGCTCGGTCTCGTACCTGTTCAACCGCAAGGGCGTCGTCGTGCTCCCCAAGGGCGAGCTGTCCGAGGACGACATCCTGGAGACGGTGCTCGAAGCGGGTGCCGAGGAGGTCAACGACCTCGGTGAGTCGTTCGAGATCATCAGCGAGGCCACCGACCTGGTCGCGGTCCGCACCGCCCTCCAGGAGGCCGGTATCGACTACGACTCCGCCGAGTCCAGCTTCGTCCCGACCATGCAGGTCGAACTCGACGAAGAGGGCGCGCGCAAGATGTTCAAGCTGATCGACGCGCTCGAGGACAGCGACGACGTGCAGAACGTCTTCGCCAACTTCGACGTCAGCGACGAGGTCATGGCGAAGGTCGACGCCTGATCGCGGCCGTTCCGCAGCGGGCCGACGGGGACACACCCCCGTCGGCCCGCTGTCGTTCGTGCGGTGTTGTCAGTGCCAGCGGATAGCCTGCACAAACAGTTGAGCGACAGCGGTCCAGGGAGGGGCACAGTGCGCGTTCTCGGGGTGGACCCCGGCCTGACCCGGTGCGGCGTCGGCGTCGTCGAAGGCGTCGCAGGACGGCCCCTGACCATGCTCGGCGTCGGCGTGGTGCGGACCGCGGCGGACGACGACATCGGTGTACGCCTTGTCGGCATCGAGCGCGGCATAGAGGAGTGGCTCGACCGCTTCTCGCCCGAACTCGTCGCCGTGGAGCGGGTGTTCAGCCAGCACAACGTGCGTACGGTGATGGGCACGGCCCAGGCCAGCGCCGTCGCCATGCTCTGCGCCTCACGCCGCGGCATCCCCGTCGCCCTGCACACCCCCAGCGAGGTCAAGGCCGCCGTCACCGGCAGCGGCCGCGCCGACAAGGCCCAGGTCGGCGCCATGGTGACCCGGCTGCTCCGGCTCGCCGCCCCGCCCAAGCCGGCCGACGCCGCCGACGCCCTCGCCCTCGCCATCTGCCACATCTGGCGGGCCCCCGCCCAGAACCGCCTCCAGCAGGCCGTCGCCCAGAACCGTCTCCAGCAGGCGGTCGCCCAGCAGGCGTCCGCAGTGAAAGGCCGAACCCGATGATCGCCTTCGTCAGCGGCCCGGTCGCCGCCCTCGCCCCCACCACGGCCGTCATCGAGGTCGGCGGCGTGGGCATGGCCGTCCAGTGCACCCCGGGCACCCTGGCGGGACTGCGGATCGGGCAGGACGCCCGGCTCGCCACCTCCCTCGTCGTCCGCGAGGACTCCCTCACCCTGTACGGCTTCGCCGACGACGACGAGCGGCAGGTCTTCGAACTCCTCCAGACCGCCAGCGGCGTCGGCCCCCGTCTCGCGCAGGCCATGCTCGGGGTCCACAGCCCCGACGCGCTGCGCCTCGCCGTGTCCACCGGAGACGAGAAGGCCCTCATGGCCGTCCCCGGCATCGGCAAGAAGGGCGCGCAGAAACTACTCCTCGAACTGAAGGACAAGCTCGGCTCCCCCCTCGGCAGCAGCGGCCTGGTCGGCGCCCAGCGCGCCGCCGCATCCGGCCCCGCCCCCTGGACCGAGCAGCTGACCGCCGCCCTGATCGGCCTCGGCTACGCGAGCCGCGAGGCGGAGGAGGCCGTCGGCGCGGTCGCCCCCCAGGCCGAGGCCGCCATCGCCGAGACCGGCACCGCCCCAGTACCGCAGCTGCTCCGCGCCGCCCTGCAGACCCTCAACCGCGCCCGCTGACCCGCGGGCCACCACGTACGAACGAGAAGGCATCCACCGTGAACTGGGACGACGACACCGCCGCCGAGGCCCCCGACGCCGAGGCGCGTATCGTCGGCGCCTCCGCCGAGGGCGACGACCAGGCCGTCGAAGCGGCCCTGCGGCCCAAGGACCTCAGCGAGTTCGTCGGCCAGGAGAAGGTCCGCCAGCAGCTCGACCTGGTCCTCAAGGCCGCCCGGCAGCGCGGCGCCACCGCCGACCACGTGCTGCTCTCCGGCGCCCCCGGCCTCGGCAAGACCACCCTGTCGATGATCATCGCCGCCGAGATGAACGCGCCGATCCGCATCACCTCCGGCCCCGCCATCCAGCACGCGGGAGACCTCGCCGCGATCCTCTCCTCCCTCCAGGAGGGAGAGATCCTCTTCCTCGACGAGATCCACCGCATGTCCCGGCCCGCCGAGGAGATGCTCTACATGGCGATGGAGGACTTCCGCGTCGACGTCATCGTCGGCAAGGGCCCCGGCGCCACCGCCATCCCCCTCGAACTCCCGCCCTTCACCCTGGTCGGCGCCACCACCCGGGCCGGACTCCTGCCGCCCCCGCTGCGCGACCGCTTCGGCTTCACCGGCCACATGGAGTTCTACGACCCCGCCGAGCTCCAGCGCGTGATCCACCGCTCCGCCGGGCTCCTCGACGTCGAGATCGACGCGGCCGGCGCCGCCGAGATCGCCGGGCGCTCCCGTGGCACCCCTCGCATCGCCAACCGCCTGCTGCGCCGCGTCCGGGACTACGCGCAGGTCAGGGCCGACGGCGTCATCACCCGCGAGATCGCGGAGGCGGCCCTCAAGGTGTACGAGGTCGACGGCCGCGGCCTCGACCGGCTCGACCGCGCCGTCCTCGAAGCCCTCCTGAAGCTCTTCGGCGGCGGACCGGTCGGGCTCTCCACCCTCGCGGTCGCGGTGGGGGAGGAGCGCGAGACCGTCGAGGAGGTCGCCGAACCCTTCCTCGTACGCGAAGGCCTGCTCGCGCGCACACCCCGTGGCCGGGTCGCCACTCCCGCGGCCTGGGCGCACCTCGGGCTCGTTCCACCGCAGGCAGCGGGCCCGGCGGTGCCAGGAAGCGGACAACCGGGGCTCTTCGGGGCGTGACGGTGCTGACACTCGCCCGGACCGGAACCGGGGTGCGATGCTGGACGTTGTTCCATCGATGTGGACTCGCCTAGACTCCGCCGATGCCGACCTTTCTGGTCGGCGCGCCCACCCCCGAAGATCAGGCCGCGGGTTCTCCGCGACCGTGCGAAGGAAACCCGTCCCGTGAGCATCCTGACTCTCCTCCCCTTCATCGTCCTCATCGGGGCCATGTTCCTCATGACCCGCTCTGCCAAGAAGAAGCAGCAGGCGGCGGCTCAGATGCGTGACGAGATGCAGCCCGGCACCGGCGTACGCACGATCGGGGGGATGTACGCCACCGTCAAGGAGATCGGCGACGAGACCGTCCTCCTCGAGGTCGCGCCCGGCGTGCACGCCGTCTACGCGAAGAACGCCATCGGCGCGGTCCTCCCGGACTCCGAGTACAACCGCATCGTCCACGGCGACGACGACGAGTCGGACACCGACACCGTCGTCCCGGACGACGCCTCGTCGCTCACCGGGACCACCGAGGCCACCGAGGGCACGGAGACCGCCGAGGACGCGGAGCCCAAGGCCGACCTGACGAAGAAGTCGGACACGGCCGAGGCCGCCACCGAAGGCCAGAAGGACGGCAAGGCCGACGGCGAGACCGACGCGAAGTAGTCGCGGCCGGGGACACCGCGCGCGCCCACCGGCGCGCGCGGTCCCCGAAACGGTTCCACGTCTGCGGGGGAAGGTCCCCACACACACTTCGTGGCCGTCTCACGCATACCCGGCGGAAGACGGTTGGACAGGGAGATACGACAGGTGGCAGCACCGAAGAAGGGCCGAAGGCCGGCGGGGGGACAGAGCCGGCCGGGCCGCGCCCTGGCACTCATCCTGATCGCCATGGTCGCGCTCACCGGCGGCATGTTCTGGTCGGGGCACACCACCCCGCGTCTGGGCATCGACCTCGCCGGCGGTACGTCGATCACGCTCAAGGCCAAGGCTGATCCGGGCCAGGAGTCGGCGGTCAACGAGACCAACATGAACACCGCCGTCGGGATCATCGAGCGCCGTGTCAACGGCCTCGGTGTCTCCGAGGCCGAGGTCCAGACGCAGGGCCGCGAGAACATCATCGTCAACATCCCTCGCGGGACGGACGAGAAGCAGGCCCGGAAGCAGGTCGGTACCACCGCCCAGCTCTACTTCCGGCCCGTGCTCGCCGTCGCGGCCGCCGCGCCGCAGCCGGTGCCCAGCGCCGGCACCACCGGCTCCCCTTCGGCCCCGCCGAAGCCGTCCGCCTCCGCCTCCGGCGCGACGGTGGGCGAGAAGTCGGCGACCCCGACGGCCACCGCGTCCACGCAGGGCCGTGCGCTGACCGAGGCCCTCAAGGCCCCGAGCCCCACGCCCACGGGCAGCGCGTCGTCGCCCTCTTCGCCCTCCGCGACCCCCAAGGCCCCGGAGACCCCGCCGGCGACCCAGACGCCCGACGCCTCCAGCGCGGCGCTCGAGAAGAAGTTCAGCACCCTGAACTGCCTCGACCCGAAGCAGCGGACGACCGTCGGCCAGGGCGTCCTGCCCACCGAGCCGACCGTGGCCTGTGGCAAGAACGCGATCGACCAGTGGGAGAAGTACCTCCTCGGCCCGGCCGAGGTCGACGGCAAGGACGTCGACGACGCCCAGGCCGCGATCGACCAGCGGACCGGCCAGTGGATCGTGGACATGGAGTTCACGTCCGCCGGCTCGAAGAAGTTCCAGTCGATCACCAGCAAGCTCTCGCAGCAGACCGAGCCGCAGAACCAGTTCGCGATCGTCCTGGACGGCGAGGTCGTCTCCGCGCCCCGCGTCCAGACCACGCTGAGCGCCAGCGCCCAGATCTCCGGCAGCTTCAACCAGCAGTCGGCCCAGGACCTCGGCAACATCCTGTCCTACGGCGCCCTGCCGCTCACCTTCGAGACGCAGAGCGTCGACACCGTCACCGCCGCCCTCGGTGGTGACCAGCTGGAAGCCGGTCTGATCGCCGGCGCCATCGGTCTCGCACTGGTCATCATCTACCTGGTCGCGTACTACCGCGGCCTGTCGCTGGTGGCCATCCTCAGCCTCGGCGTCTCCGCGCTCCTCACCTACGTGATCATGGCCCTGCTCGGCCCGGCCATCGGCTTCGCGCTGAACCTGCCGGCCGTCTGTGGAGCCATCGTCGCCATCGGTATCACCGCGGACTCGTTCATCGTCTACTTCGAGCGCATCCGCGACGAGCTCCGCGAGGGCCGCACGCTCCGCCCGGCCGTCGAGCGCGCCTGGCCGCGCGCCCGCCGCACGATCATGGTCTCCGACTTCGTGTCGTTCCTGGCCGCGGCCGTGCTCTTCATCGTCACCGTCGGCAAGGTCCAGGGCTTCGCGTTCACGCTCGGCCTGACCACCCTGCTCGACGTCGTCGTGGTGTTCCTCTTCACCAAGCCGCTCATGACGCTCCTCGCGCGGACCAAGTTCTTCGGTGAGGGCCACGCCTGGTCCGGCCTCGACCCGAAGCGACTCGGCGCCAAGCCGCCGCTGCGCAGCTCCCGCCGTGCCACCGCCTCTGCCGCTGGCCCTGTCGACCCGAAGGAGGCGTGAGATGTCGAAGCTCGGCGATCTCGGAGCCCGGCTCCACCGCGGTGAGGTCGGCTACGACTTCATCGGCAACCGCAAGATCTGGTATGGCCTGTCCATCCTGATCACCATCACCGCCATCGTCGCCCTCGCCGTCCGCGGCCTCAACATGGGCATCGAGTTCCAGGGCGGCGCGGTCTTCACCACCCCGAAGTCGGACGTCTCCGTCAGCCAGGCGCAGGAGTACGCGGAAGAGGCCTCCGGCCACGACGCGATCGTCCAGCAGCTCGGCAACGGCTCCCTGCGCATCCAGGTCGGCGGCCTCGACACCGCGCAGTCCGACCAGGTCCGCTCGGAGCTCGCCAAGGACCTGAAGGTCCCCGAGGACAAGATCGCGGCGGAGCTCGTCGGCCCCAGCTGGGGTGAGCAGATCGCCAACAAGGCCTGGACCGGTCTGGGGATCTTCATGATCCTCGTGGTGATCTACCTGGCCATCGCCTTCGAGTGGAGAATGGCGGTCGCGGCACTCATCGCCCTCATCCACGACCTCACGATCACGGTGGGCATCTACTCGCTGGTCGGCTTCGAGGTCACGGTCGGTACGGTGATCGGTCTGCTGACCATTCTCGGTTATTCGCTGTACGACACGGTCGTCGTCTTCGACTCCCTCAAGGAACAGACGAAGGACATCACGAAGCAGACCCGCTTCACGTACAGCGAGATGGCGAACCGTTCGATCAACGGCACCCTGGTCCGTTCGATCAACACCACCGTCGTCGCGCTGCTGCCGGTCGCCGGCCTGCTCTTCATCGGTGGTGGCGTCCTCGGCGCCGGCATGCTCAACGACATCTCGCTGTCGCTGTTCGTGGGTCTCGCCGCCGGTGCGTACTCCTCGATCTTCATCGCCACCCCGCTCGTCGCCGACCTCAAGGAACGCGAGCCGGCGATCAAGGCCCTCACGAAGCGCATCGCCGTCAAGCGGGCCGGCGCCGCCGCCAAGGGCGAGGCGGAGGACGGGTCGTACGCCGACGAGGCGGAGGCCGCCGTCGTGGGTCCGCGCGCGAGCCGTCGTGGCCGCGCGCAGGAGCGCCGAGGATGACCGCCGAGGCCCAGGACGTCACCGCACTCCTGCTCAGCCGCATCCGTGACGTCCCCGACTACCCGAAGCCGGGCGTACTGTTCAAGGACATCACGCCGCTGCTCGCGGACCCCGAGGCGTTCACGGCGCTCACCGACGCCCTCGCCGCGCTGTGCTCCGCGCACGGCGCGACGAAGATCGTCGGACTCGAGGCGCGCGGCTTCATCCTGGCCGCCCCGGTGGCCGTCCGCGCCGGACTGGGCTTCATTCCGGTCCGCAAGGCCGGCAAGCTCCCCGGGGCCACGCTTCGCCAGGCGTACGAGCTGGAGTACGGCACCGCCGAGATCGAGGTGCACGCCGAGGACCTGGCAGCGGGCGACCGCGTCATGGTCATCGACGACGTCCTCGCCACCGGCGGTACGGCCGAGGCCTCGATCGAGCTCATCCGCCGCGCGGGCGCCGAGGTGGCGGGCGTCGCGGTCCTGATGGAGCTCGGCTTCCTCCCGGGCCGCGCCCGGCTGGAGCCCGCCCTGGACGGGGCGCCGCTCACCGCACTCATCCGAGTGTGATCGTTCAAGTCCGACGATCTCCCGCCCGATAACGGTCGAGGGATACGGCAGCGGGCGCCCGGGACCTCCCGGGCGCCCGTCGTCGTTCCCGACCGTTACGCGCCGCCAGGAGGAAGTCGTATGAACATGTCGCGGAAGACCGTCGCGGGAGTCGTCTCCCTGATCGCGCTCGCCGCCCTCGGAACCACCGCGAACCCCGCGAGCGCGGGCCGGCCCGCCCAGGCCCCCGAGGCGGCCCCCGGCGCCACGGCGAGCGTGTGCACCGGCTGGAAGAACGCCGGAAGCGTGCCGCTGAAGTGGACCAAGGCAGGCGACGGCTGCGGCCACTTCGGCGCCAACGGCATGAAGATGGGCTACGCCTGGAAGGTCTACAAGGGCGGCAGCATCTGCGTCCGCGCCAAGGGCTACGACGCCCGGCGCAAGGAGTTCTGGTCCAGCCCGCTGTGCGGGAAGAGCGGCTCCCTCAAGGTCCACTGGGGCAACGTCGCCGCCACCAAGGAGATCCAGGTGAAGGGCGGGCCCTCCCTGCTCCGCTGGAACTGACGAACCGGCCGGTGAGGGGGCCACGCGGTTGCGCCGCCCCCTCACCGCGCGGAGCCCGCCGCAGGTGAGGACCACCGCGTGCGCATCGGCACTCCCGGCTCGATACCATGGGCTTTCCGGGCCTGTCCGGGGGACCCGGCCACGCACGAGGAGCGCTCTTGCCAGACGAGGCCCAGCCACTCTCCGCCGCGCAGCCCGACCCGAAGGCCGACCAGGCCGCGCCGGGGACCGGCACGCCCCAGAACAAGCCCGCGGAGACCGGGCCCACGCCTGCCGCGCCCGCGCCGCCCGCCCCCGAGGCCCCCGCCCCCGCGCGGCCCGCCCCGGCCGCGCCCGCCCGCTCGGGCGGCTCCTCCAACCGGGTCCGCGCCCGCCTCGCCCGGCTCGGCGTCCAGCGCTCCTCCCCGTACAACCCGGTCCTCGAACCGCTGCTGCGGATCGTCCGCTCCAACGACCCCAAGATCGAGACGGCCACGCTCCGCCAGGTCGAGCGGGCCTACCAGGTCGCGGAGCGCTGGCACCGGGGCCAGAAGCGCAAGAGCGGCGACCCGTACATCACGCACCCGCTCGCCGTCACCACCATCCTCGCCGAGCTCGGCATGGACCCGGCGACGTTGATGGCCGGGCTCCTCCACGACACCGTCGAGGACACCGAGTACGGCCTCGACACCCTCCGCCGGGACTTCGGCGACCAGGTCGCGCTCCTCGTCGACGGCGTCACCAAGCTCGACAAGGTCAAGTTCGGCGAGGCCGCCCAGGCCGAGACCGTGCGCAAGATGGTCGTGGCCATGGCCAAGGACCCGCGCGTCCTGGTCATCAAGCTCGCCGACCGCCTGCACAACATGCGCACCATGCGCTACCTCAAGCGGGAGAAGCAGGAGAAGAAGGCCCGCGAGACGCTCGAGATCTACGCGCCCCTGGCCCACCGCCTGGGCATGAACACCATCAAGTGGGAACTGGAGGACCTCGCCTTCGCGATCCTCTACCCCAAGATGTACGACGAGATCGTCCGGCTCGTCGCCGAGCGCGCCCCCAAGCGGGACGAATACCTCGCCATAGTGACCGACGAGGTCCAGACGGACCTCCGCGCGGCCCGTATCAAGGCCACCGTCACCGGCCGGCCCAAGCACTACTACAGCGTCTACCAGAAGATGATCGTCCGCGGCCGTGACTTCGCGGAGATCTACGACCTGGTCGGCATCCGCGTCCTCGTGGACACCGTCCGCGACTGCTACGCGGCCCTCGGCACCGTCCACGCGCGATGGAACCCGGTCCCCGGCCGGTTCAAGGACTACATCGCGATGCCGAAGTTCAACATGTACCAGTCGCTGCACACGACGGTCATCGGACCCAACGGCAAGCCCGTCGAACTGCAGATCCGCACCTTCGACATGCACCGGCGCGCCGAGTACGGCATCGCCGCGCACTGGAAGTACAAGCAGGAGGCCGTCGCCGGCGCCTCCAAGGTGCGCGCCGACGTGCCGAAGAGGACCGGCAAGGACGACCACCTCAACGACATGGCGTGGCTGCGGCAGCTCCTCGACTGGCAGAAGGAGACCGAGGACCCCAGCGAGTTCCTGGAGTCCCTGCGCTTCGACCTCTCCCGCAACGAGGTCTTCGTCTTCACGCCCAAGGGCGACGTCATCGCGCTGCCCGCGGGCGCCACCCCCGTCGACTTCTCCTACGCCGTCCACACCGAGGTCGGTCACCGCACCATAGGCGCGCGGGTCAACGGGCGGCTCGTGCCGCTCGAATCGACCCTCGACAACGGCGACCTGGTCGAGGTCTTCACCTCCAAGGCGGCCGGCGCCGGGCCGTCCCGCGACTGGCTGGGCTTCGTCAAGTCCCCGCGCGCCCGCAACAAGATCCGCGCCTGGTTCTCCAAGGAGCGCCGGGACGAGGCCATCGAGCAGGGCAAGGACGCCATCGCGCGGGCCATGCGCAAGCAGAACCTGCCGATCCAGCGGATCCTCACCGGCGACTCCCTCGTCACCCTCGCCCACGAGCTGCGCTACACCGACATCTCCTCGCTGTACGCGGCGATCGGCGAGGGCCATGTCACCGCCCAGTCCATCGTGCAGAAGCTGGTCCAGGCGCTCGGCGGCGAGGAGGCCGCCACCGAGGACGTCGACGAAGCCACCATGCCGACGCGCGGCCGCTCCAAGCGCCGCTCCAGCGCCGACCCGGGCGTCGTCGTCAAGGGCGTCGAGGACGTCTGGGTGAAGCTGGCCCGCTGCTGCACCCCCGTGCCCGGCGACCCGATCATCGGTTTCGTCACCCGCGGCAGTGGCGTATCGGTTCACCGCAGCGACTGCGTCAACGTGGAGTCGCTGTCCCGCGAGCCGGAGCGGATCCTCGAGGTCGAGTGGGCCCCCACCCAGTCCTCGGTGTTCCTCGTCGCCATCCAGGTCGAGGCGCTCGACCGGTCCCGACTGCTCTCGGACGTGACCCGGGTCCTCTCGGACCAGCACGTCAACATCCTCTCGGCGGCCGTCCAGACCTCCCGCGACCGGGTGGCCACCTCCCGCTTCACCTTCGAGATGGGCGACCCGAAGCACCTGGGGCACGTCCTCAAGGCCGTACGGGGCGTGGAGGGCGTCTACGACGTCTACCGGGTGACCTCGGCCCGCAGGCCGTGACGAGGGCCATGCCGTAACCCGGATCACGAGGAAGGCCCCCCGGCTCGCTGCCGGGGGGCCTTCCTCGTACGGTCACGGCTCGCGTATCAGCCGCCGAACTCCTCCAGGCCCTTCATGGCCTGGTCGAGCAGGGCCTGGCGGCCCTCCAGCTCGCGCGAGAGCTTGTCGGCCTTGGCGTCGTTGCCGGAGGCGCGGGCCGCGTCGATCTGCTTGCGCAGCTTCTCGACCGCGTCCTGGAGCTGACCGGTCAGACCCGCGGCACGCGCGCGTGCCTCCGGGTTCGTCCGGCGCCACTCCGCCTCCTCGGCCTCCTGGATCGCCCGCTCCACCGTGTGCATCCGGCCCTCGACCTTGGGCCGGGCGTCCCGCGGCACGTGGCCGACGGCCTCCCACCGCTCGTTGAGGGAACGGAAGGCAGCGCGCGCCGCCTTCAGATCCCCCACCGGCAGCAGCTTCTCGGCCTCGGTCGCGAGCTCCTCCTTCAGCTTGAGGTTCTCGGTCTGCTCCGCGTCCCGCTCGGCGAAGACCTCACCGCGCGCCGCGAAGAAGACGTCCTGGGCGCCGCGGAAGCGGTTCCACAGATCGTCCTCGTGCTCGCGCTGGGCGCGGCCGGCCGCCTTCCACTCCGCCATCAGGTCGCGGTAGCGGGCCGCCGTGGTGCCCCAGTCGGTGGAGTTCGACAGCGACTCCGCCTCGGTGACCAGACGCTCCTTGACCTTGCGGGCGTCCTCACGCTGGGCGTCCAGCGAGGCGAAGTGGGTCTTGCGGCGCTTGGAGAACGCCGAGCGGGCGTGCGAGAAGCGGTGCCACAGCTCGTCGTCGGACTTGCGGTCGAGCCGGGGGAGGCCCTTCCAGATGTCCACGAGGGCCCGCAGCCGCTCGCCCGCGGAGCGCCACTGCTCGCTCTGGGCCAGCTCCTCGGCCTCCGTGACCAGCTTCTCCTTGGCGGCGCGGGCCTCGTCGGTCTGCTTGGCCTTCTGGACCTTCCGCTCCTCGCGGCGCGAGTCGACCGTCTCGACGAGCTTGTCGAGACGGGTCGCGAGCGCGGCCAGGTCACCGACGGCGTGGTGCTCGTCGACCTGCTGCCGGATGTGCTCGATCGCCGCGGTGGCGTCCTTCGCCGAGAGGTCGGTGGTCCTCACCCGCTTCTCGAGGAGGCCGATCTCGACAACCAAGCCCTCGTACTTGCGCTCGAAGTAGGCCAGAGCCTCCTCAGGGGTGCCGGCCTGCCACGATCCGACGACCTTCTCACCCTCGGCCGTCCGCACGTACACGGTGCCCGTCTCGTCGACGCGGCCCCACGGGTCGCTGCTCACAGCGCCTCCTCACCATGATGCCGTCGCGGGGTCGTACCCCCCGGGCATCGTCCACAGTTTCCCGGCGGGCCTCGCCCGCCATCCGCAGCGCGGCCGACGGCCCAACGCTGCACAACGTCAATCTAGGCGAACCGCGGCCCGGCTGTCCGCACTCAGCGCGACCGAGATTCGACGGTCACGCGCGGGTGCGGACGCCCGGCTCACTTCTTCGCGACGGTCGCCTTCTCGATGGTGACGGCCTTCTTCGGGGCGCCGTCCGTGGCGCCGCCCGTGACACCCGCCGCGGCCACCTTCTCGACCACCTTCAGGCCGGCCGCGTCGATCTTCCCGAAGGGGGTGTAGGTCGGCGGCAGCTTGGTGTCCTTGTAGACGAGGAAGTACTGCGAGCCGCCCGTCCCCGGCTTCCCGGTGTTGGCCATGGCCACGGTGCCGGCCGGGAAGGTCACCCTGCCGTCCGCGCCCGCCTTGCCGAGGGCGCCCAGGTTCTCGTCCGGGATGTTGTAGCCGGGGCCGCCGGTGCCGTCGCCCTTGGGGTCACCGCACTGGAGCACGAAGATGCCGTCGGTGGTGAGCCGGTGGCACTTCGTCCCGTCGAAGTACTTCTTGTCGGCGAGGCTCTTGAAGGAGTTCACCGTGCGCGGGGTCTTCGCCGCGTCCATGGTGATCGTGACGTCGCCCTCGTTGGTCTTCAGAGCCATGGTGTACGTGGCCTTCGGGTCCACGGCCATCTTCGGCTCCGCGTTCGCCGACTCGCTCCCCGTGGGCGCCGGAGTGGTGGGCGCGTCGCTCGCCGCGTTGTCCGAGTCCTTCGGGGAGTCGTCGCCGGTCAGCGCCACGGAGGCGTAGACGGCGCCGCCGGCCGCGAGGACGACCGCGAGCGCGGCCGCGACGACGGTGTTGCGGCGCTTCGTCTTGAGCCGGTTCTCCTCCCGCCGCTGCTGCTGCCGCGCGTACTTCTCCCTGGCAAGCTGCCGCCGCCGCTGATCGCTGGTGACCACCGGTTCCGCTCCTGTCGCTCGTCTGTTCCTGTCCTGGCCGGATGTGCCCGTACCGTATACGGGTTGGCTGTGGAAGCGGCACCGCCGGTAGGCTCTGATCTGCCGAATCCCGTGATTCCCGAGATTTCCGCGCCCCCGTGCCGGACGACAAGCAAGGACAAGACGTGCTGATTGCCGGGTTCCCCGCCGGGGCCTGGGGGACCAACTGCTATCTGGTCGCCCCCGCCGCAGGCGAGGAGTGCGTGATCATCGACCCGGGCCACCAGGCCGCCCAGGGAGTCGAGGAGACGCTGAGGAAGCATCGGCTCAAGCCCGTCGCCGTCGTCCTCACCCATGGACACATCGACCACGTCGCCTCCGTCGTGCCGGTCTGCGGCGCCCATGACGTCCCCGCGTGGATCCACCCGTCCGACCGCTACATGATGAGCGACCCGGAGAAGGCCCTCGGCCGCTCCATCGGGATGCCCCTCATGGGCGAGCTGACCGTGGGAGAACCCGACGACGTGCGGGAACTCACCGACGGCGCCGAGCTGAAGCTCGCCGGTCTCGACTTCTCCGTCGCCCACGCGCCCGGTCATACCAAGGGGTCGGTGACCTTCAGGATGCCGGAGACCACGGAGATCCCGTCCGTGTTCTTCTCCGGGGACCTGCTGTTCGCCGGCTCCATCGGACGCACCGACCTTCCCGGCGGTGACATGGACGAGATGCTCGCCTCGCTGGCACGTGTGTGCCTGCCGCTCGACAACTCGACCGTGGTGCTGTCGGGACACGGTCCCCAGACGACCATCGGCCAGGAGCGCGCCACCAACCCCTATCTGCGGGACGTGGCCTCCGGCATCGGGAGCACGGACGCTCCCCGACGAGGAATGTGACGAGACTTTCGTGAGCACCTTTCAGGCCCCCAAGGGCACGTACGACCTGATCCCGCCCCGCTCCGCCACGTTCCTGGCGGTCCGGGACGCGATCTCCACGCCGCTGAGGAACTCCGGCTACGGCTACATCGAGACCCCCGGTTTCGAGAACGTCGAGCTGTTCTCCCGCGGTGTCGGTGAGTCCACCGACATCGTGACCAAGGAGATGTACACCCTCACCACGAAGGGCAACGACCACCTCGCCCTCCGTCCCGAGGGCACCGCGTCCGTCCTGCGCGCGGCGCTCCAGGCCAACCTGCACAAGCAGGGCAACCTGCCGGTGAAGCTCTGGTACTCCGGCTCGTACTACCGCTACGAGCGGGCCCAGGCGGGCCGCTACCGCCACTTCTCCCAGGTCGGTGCCGAGGCGATCGGCTCCGAGGACCCGGCACTCGACGCCGAGCTGATCATCCTGGCCGACCAGGCGTACCGCTCCCTCGGCCTGCGGAACTTCCGCATCCTGCTCAACTCGCTGGGCGACAAGGAGTGCCGTCCCGTCTACCGCGAGGCGCTCCAGGGCTTCCTGCGCGGGCTCGACCTCGACGAGGAGACCCTGCGCCGCGCCGAGATCAACCCGCTGCGCGTCCTCGACGACAAGCGCGAGTCCGTGCAGAAGCAGCTCGTCGGCGCGCCGCTCCTGCGCGACTACCTGTGCGACGCGTGCAAGGCGTACCACGAGGAGGTGCGCGCCCTCGTCACCGCGGCCGGCGTGGTCTTCGAGGACGACGCCAAGCTGGTGCGCGGCCTGGACTACTACACCCGCACGACCTTCGAGTTCGTCCACGGCGGTCTCGGCTCGCAGTCGGCGGTCGGCGGCGGCGGTCGCTACGACGGCCTCTCCGAGATGATCGGCGGCCCCGCGCTGCCGTCCGTCGGCTGGGCGCTCGGGGTGGACCGTACGGTCCTCGCCCTGGAGGCGGAGGGCATCGAGCTCGACCTCCCCGCCGTCACCAGCGTCTTCGCGGTGGCCATCGGCGAGGAGGCGCGCCGGATCCTCTTCGGCAAGGTCACCGAGCTGCGCAGGGAGGGCGTCTCCGCGGACTTCTCCTTCGGCGGCAAGGGCCTCAAGGGCGCCATGAAGGACGCCAACCGCTCGGGCGCCCGCCTCGCCGTCGTCGCCGGTGAGCGCGACCTCGCCGAGGGTGTCGTCCAGCTCAAGGACATGGAGTCCGGCGAGCAGCAGGCGATCGCCGTGGACGGTCTCCTGGACGCGGTACGGGCCAAGCTGGCCTGACGGAACGGCCCTACGG
Source organism: Streptomyces sp. NPDC093795 (assembly GCF_044764665.1). Classification (NCBI taxonomy): domain Bacteria; kingdom Bacillati; phylum Actinomycetota; class Actinomycetes; order Kitasatosporales; family Streptomycetaceae; genus Streptomyces; species Streptomyces sp. NPDC093795. Next base: position 133,585 of record NZ_JBIWIO010000007.1, on the reverse strand, counting down.
ACGGAAGGGGCCCGGCCCACGCACGCGCGTGGACCGGGCCCCTTCCGCGTCCTCTCTCCTTATCCCCGGCGAACGGCGGACGGGGGGCGCGGTGCGGCAGAATGACCGTGCCCGACAAGGCGGACGATCGAGGGACAAGGCGACATGACGAAGGCAGCGGTGGAAGAGGCCGCGTCCGGCCGGGACGGCGGCGGCACGATCGGTGCGAGCAGGGCCTTCGCCTGGCTCCTCGTGATCACCGGAGCGGCCGGTGTGCTCGCCGCCTGGGTCATCACGATCGACAAGTTCAAGCTCCTCGAGGACCCCGGCTTCACCCCGGGGTGCAGCCTCAATCCGATCGTCTCCTGCGGCAACATCATGAAGAGCGACCAGGCATCGGTCTTCGGCTTCCCGAACCCCATGCTCGGCCTGGTCACGTACGCCATGGTGATCGCGATCGGTCTGGGGCTGCTCGCCGGTGCCCGCCACCGCCGCTGGTACTGGCTCGGCCTCAACGCCGGGACGCTGTTCGGCGTCGGTTTCTGCACCTGGCTGATGTACCAGTCGCTGTACGAGATCAACTCGCTCTGCCTGTGGTGCTGCCTGGCCTGGGTCGCCACCATCGTCATGTTCTGGTACGTGACCTCGCACAACGTCCGCCACGGCGTCCTCCCCGCCCCCCGCGGCCTCAGGACCTTCTTCGACGAGTTCACCTGGATCCTGCCCGTCCTGCACATCGGGATCATCGGCATGCTCATCCTGACCCGCTGGTGGGACTTCTGGACCAGCTGACGGAAACCCGCGCTGTCAGTGCCGTGACCTAGGCTTCATGACGTGGAGCCCGACCTCTTTACGGCAGCAGCCGAAGACCGCCAGGAGAAGGACCCGGCCAGCAGCCCGCTGGCCGTCCGGATGCGCCCGCGCACCCTCGACGAGGTGGTGGGCCAGAAGCACCTGCTCAAGCCCGGCTCGCCGCTGCGCCGACTGGTGGGGGAGGGGGACGGCGGCCCCGCCGGCGCCTCCTCGGTGATCCTCTGGGGCCCGCCGGGCATCGGGAAGACCACCCTGGCGTACGTCGTCTCGAAGGCGACGAACAAGCGGTTCGTGGAGCTCTCGGCGATCACCGCGGGCGTCAAGGAGGTCCGTGCGGTCATCGACGGCGCCCGGCGCGCGGTGGGTGGCTACGGCAAGGAGACCGTCCTCTTCCTCGACGAGATCCACCGCTTCTCCAAGGCACAGCAGGACTCGCTCCTGCCCGCCGTGGAGAACCGCTGGGTGACGCTGATCGCCGCCACCACCGAGAACCCGTACTTCTCGATCATCTCCCCGCTCCTCTCCCGCTCGCTGCTGCTCACCCTGGAGCCGCTGACCGACGACGACCTGCGCGGTCTGATGGCGAGGGCCCTCACCGGCGAGCGCGGCCTCGGCGGGGCCGTGACCCTGCCGGAGGACGCCGAGGCCCATCTCCTCCGCATCGCCGGCGGCGACGCACGGCGCGCCCTGACCGCCCTGGAGGCGGCGGCGGGAGCCGCCCTCGCCAAGGGTGAGCCGGAGATCACCCTCCAGACGGTCGAGGAGACCGTCGACCGCGCGGCCGTGAGGTACGACCGGGACGGCGACCAGCACTACGACGTGGCCAGCGCGCTCATCAAGTCGATCCGCGGCTCGGACGTGGACGCGGCCCTGCACTACCTGGCGCGCATGATCGAGGCGGGGGAGGACCCGCGGTTCATCGCCCGTCGGCTGATGATCTCCGCGAGCGAGGACATCGGACTCGCCGACCCGAACGCGCTGCCGATCGCCGTCGCCGCCGCGCAGGCCGTCGCCATGATCGGTTTCCCGGAGGCGGCGCTCACCCTGAGCCACGCCACCATCGCCCTGGCCCTGGCCCCCAAGTCGAACGCCGCGACGACCGCGATCGGCGCGGCCCTCGCGGACGTACGGAACGGCCACGCGGGATCGGTCCCGCCGCACCTGCGCGACGGCCACTACAAGGGCGCGGCCAAACTCGGTCACGCCCAGGGCTATGTCTACCCGCACGACGTCCCGGGCGGCATCGCCGCCCAGCAGTACGCGCCGGACACCATCCACGGCAAGCACTACTACGAACCGACCCGCTACGGCGCCGAGGCGAGATACGCGGATGTGGTGGAGCGCGTGCGGGCCCGCCTCAAGGGCGAGGAGTAGGGCCGTCCCGCGGTGGGCGTGCGAGGGCGCCCCGCGGACCCGGTACACTGGTCCGGATTGCTGCGTCCCGTGCCCGGCTCCGGTCGGCACCACCAGAACGGGACAGTCAGCCGGAGACCCGGCCCTCGGGCGGGGTTTCCAGGAGCGTCGCGCACCTTCGAAGGTGTCGCGTGCCACCCACCACCCCCCGGTTCCCGGGAACGGCGGTGGGTCGTTCGCGTGCTGCACGTATGTGCCCAGACCTGGGAGCGGCTGCCCAACAGGTCCGTCCCGTACGGACCCGACGGGTTTCCCGGCTGCGGATGCGACCTCCCCTAACCCTGGTGAAGCCGTTTCGTACCATTAGAGAGGTTGGTTCATGCCGAACCAGTCCCGTCCCAAGGTCAAGAAGTCGCGTGCCCTCGGCATCGCGCTGACCCCGAAGGCTGTCAAGTACTTCGAGGCCCGCCCCTACCCGCCGGGCGAGCACGGCCGTGGCCGCAAGCAGAACTCGGACTACAAGGTCCGTCTGCTCGAGAAGCAGCGTCTGCGCGCCCAGTACGACATCAGCGAGCGCCAGATGGCGCGCGCCTACGACCGCGCCAAGAAGGCCGAAGGCAAGACGGGCGAGGCGCTGGTCGTCGAGCTCGAGCGTCGCCTCGACGCCCTGGTCCTGCGTTCGGGCATCGCCCGCACCATCTACCAGGCCCGCCAGATGGTCGTCCACGGCCACATCCAGGTCAACGGTGGCAAGGTCGACAAGCCGTCGTTCCGTGTCCGTCCCGACGACGTCGTGATGGTCCGCGAGCGCAGCCGCACCAAGCCGCTGTTCGAGGTCGCCCGTGAGGGTGGCTTCGCCGCCGACGGTGAGACCCCGCGCTACCTGCAGGTCAACCTGAAGGCCCTGGCCTTCCGCCTCGACCGCGACCCGAACCGCAAGGAAATCCCGGTCATCTGCGACGAGCAGCTGGTCGTCGAGTACTACGCCCGCTGATCCAGGCGTATTACCGCGGTTCCCGGCCCGCCGCTTCCCCGCCCTTTCCGGTGGGGGAGCCGGCGGGCTTCCGCGTTCCCGGGACCGCCGAGGACCCCGCCGTACGGAAGGGTCGCGGGGCGGACGGCTCCGCCGCGCCGCCGACGGCCGGATTCCGGCCGCCCGCGAGCGCGCGCTCCACCGCCTCCGCCGCCGAAAGGGCCTGGCCCTCACGGAACGCGGCGCCGTACGCCTCCACCCCCAGCGCCTCCTCCGCCCGCTGCGCGCACAGCGACCTCGGGCCGTGGAACGCCTCGGAGCCGAAGAGCCGGGCACCCACCGTGTCCCACACCGCCACCGTCGCCCCCTGGAGGACCGCCGCCTCCACCGGATCGCCCTCGCTCACGGTCACCAGGGCCAGCACCTCGATCGCCAGGACGAGCCCGACCAGGTCACGGAAGGCGTGGTTGATCGAGACGCACTCGGTGAGCAGCTCCCGCGCCTCCCCGAACGCGCCCCGCGTCCACGCCGAGTACCCCAGGACGTAGAGGGCGTACGCCCGGGTCCAGAGTTCGCCCCGCTCCTCACAGATCTCCCGGACCTCCCGGCAGAGGACGACCGCCCCCTCCAGGTCGCCCCGGAAGGCCCGCGCCATCGCCACCTCGACCTGCCCCATCAGCACGTTGCTGTTCAGCTCGCCGAGCTCCCGGTACGCGTCGAGCGCCCGCCCGATCAGCTCCTCGGCCCGCACCATGTCGTCCGTGAGCAGCGCGAGACAGCCCATCCGGTGCGTCGCGTACGCCTCCGCCAGCGGGTTCCGCGAGGACCGGGCCCGCTCACCGCACTCGTGGAGCGCCGCCACCGCCGCCGTACCGTCCCCCTGGAGCACCGCCACGTACCCGAGCACCCACAGCGCCTTGAGTCGTGCCTCCTCGTGCCCCGACTCCAGCGCCAGCGCCCGCTCCAGCCAGTGCCGGCCCTCAGAGAGCCGCCCGCACCCCACCCACGCGAACCAGAGCGTGCCCGCCAGGTGCTGGGCGAGATGCGCGTCCTCCGGGAGTTCGAGACACAGCTCCAGAGCCGCCCGCAGATGCGGCAGGGCCGCCTCCGTGAGGGCCGCCACCTCCCTCTGGCGCGGGCTGAACCACTCCAGCTCGCACCAGGTGGCCAGGCCCATGTACCAGTCGCGGTGCCGCCGCCGCATCCGCTCCGTGTCGCCGAGCGCCGCCAGCCACTCCGCCCCGTACGCGGCGACCGTGTCGAGCATCCGGTAGGCGGGACCGGAGGGGGTGTCCTCCCGGGTGAGCAGCGACTGCGCGAGCAGCCCGCCGAGCAGATCCAGGATCCGCTCCGGCGGCAGCTCCCGGCCCCCGCACACGTACTCCACCGCCTCCAGGTCGAAGGCCCCAGGGAACACCGAGAGCCGCGCCCAGAGGAGCCGCTCCTCCGGGGCGCACAGCTCATGGCTCCAGCCGATGGCCGTCCGCAGCGTCTGGTGGCGGGGGAGCTCCCCGCGCGCGCCGTCGGTGAGCAGCCGGAAACGGTCGTCGAGCCGCAGCAGCATCTGTTCGACGGAGAGCAGCGGGAGCCGCCCGGCCGCCAGTTCCAGGGCGAGCGGGATCCCGTCGAGCCGCCGACACAGTTCGTACGCGGCGTCCGCACCGGCCGGCAGAGCGCGTACGCCCGCCTCAGCCGCCCGCCCCGCGAGCAGCGGGGGCACGCCCACGTCCGCCGTCCGCCCCGCGAGCAGCGGGGGCCCGCCCGCCGCCTCCGCCGCCCGTTCCACGAACAGCGGCGGTGCGCCCGCCTCCGCCGCCCGTTCCGCGAGGAGCGTCACCGCGTCCGCCTCGCCCAGCGGCGCCAGCGGGAACACCGTCTCGCCCGCCACCCGCAGGGGCCGGCGGCCGACCGCGAGGACGGTGAGCCCGGGAGCGTGCGCGAGGGCCTCCCGTACCAGCGGCGCGCAGTGCTCCACGAGGTGCTCGAAACCGTCCACGACGAGCAGCAGCCGTCGCTCCGCGAGATGGTCGAGGAGCACCTCGCGCGGGGCCCTCGGGGTGTGGTCGGTCAGGCCGAGCGCCTCGACCAGGGCGTACTCGATCAGATCCGGGTCCCGCAGCGGCGCGAGCTCGGCGAGCCGCACCCCGTCGCCGTAGCGTTTCTGCACCGCCGTGGCAGCCCGCAGCGCGAGCCGGGTCTTGCCGACCCCGCCCACGCCCACGACCGTGACCAGGCGGGACCCTTCGAGGAGCGCCGTCAGTGCGGCCTGCTCGGCGGTCCGGCCGACGAACCGGTTCAGCTCCGCCGGGAGATTGCTGCGTCGCATGGGACACGGAGCGTACTCACCGGCGCGCTCTCCGTACAATCGGTTCCGGTAACTCCCGTCCCACGGGCGGTAATGCGGTACGGCAGGACAGCCCGGGCGCGATAGGGTCGAGGAACGACTTTTCGCAAGGGCCCGACGACAGCAGAGAGCGGTGCAGAGTGACCGGTGGAGAGGTTGCCGGGATCCTGGTGGCCGTCTTCTGGGCGATCCTGGTCTCCTTCCTCGCCGTGGTGCTGGTGAGGCTGGCGCAGACGCTCAGGGCGACCACCAAGCTGGTGGCGGACGTGACCGAGCAGGCCGTCCCCCTCCTCGCGGACGCCTCCGCGACCGTGCGCTCGGCACAGACCCAGCTCGACCGGGTCGACGCCATCGCCTCGGACGTCCAGGAGGTCACCTCCAACGCCTCCGCGCTCTCCTCCACCGTCGCCACCGCCTTCGGCGGCCCGCTCGTCAAGGTGGCCGCCTTCGGGTACGGCGTGCGCAAGGCGCTCGGCCGGGGCGGCGACGGCGAGGACGTGCCGCGCGCCTCCTCGCGACGTACCGTGCTCGTCGGCCGTACCGTGCCGTCCTCGCGACGCCGGAAGCAGAAGGGCTGAGCCGCGATGTTCCGCCGCACGTTCTGGTTCACGGCCGGCGCAGCCGCCGGCGTCTGGGCCACCACCAAGGTCAACCGGAAGCTGAAGCAGCTGACGCCCGAGAGCCTCGCGGCCCAGGCCGCGGACAAGGCGATCGAGACCGGCCACCGCCTCAAGGACTTCGCCCTCGACGTGAGGGCGGGCATGGTCCAGCGGGAGGCCGAACTGGGCGAGGCACTCGGCCTGGACGCGGCCGCCGACCAGGACCCCGGGCTTCCGCCGCCCCGCCGCAGGACCGCGCTCGATCCCACCGCGCGCCCGACCACGACGCGTTCAATCCCCACGATCACGTACAACCGGAATGAGGACCACTGATGGAGTCGGCTGAAATCCGCCGCCGCTGGCTGAGCTTCTTCGAGGAGCGCGGGCACACCGTCGTCCCTTCGGCGTCGCTCATCGCGGACGACCCGACTCTGCTGCTCGTCCCCGCCGGCATGGTGCCCTTCAAGCCCTACTTCCTGGGCGAGGTCAAGCCGCCGTTCTCGCGCGCCTCCAGCGTGCAGAAGTGCGTGCGTACGCCGGACATCGAAGAGGTCGGCAAGACCACCCGCCACGGCACGTTCTTCCAGATGTGCGGCAACTTCTCCTTCGGCGACTACTTCAAGGAAGGCGCCATCAAGCTCGCCTGGGAGCTGCTGACCTCCTCGGTGGAGCACGGCGGCTACGGGCTCGAGCCGGAGAAGCTCTGGATCACCGTCTACCAGGAGGACGACGAGGCCGAGCAGATCTGGCGTGACGTCGTCGGTGTCCCCGCCGAGCGCATCCAGCGCCTCGGCAAGAAGGACAACTACTGGTCGATGGGCGTCCCCGGCCCCTGCGGCCCGTGCTCCGAGATCAACTACGACCGTGGCCCCGACTTCGGCGTCGAGGGCGGCCCCGCCGTCAACGACGAGCGGTACGTGGAGATCTGGAACCTGGTCTTCATGCAGTACGAGCGCGGTGAGGGCTCCGGCAAGGACGACTTCCCGATCCTCGGCGAGCTGCCGTCGAAGAACATCGACACGGGCCTCGGCCTGGAGCGCCTGGCGATGATCCTCCAGGGCGTCCAGAACATGTACGAGACGGACACCCTCAAGGTCGTCATCGACAAGGCCACCGAGCTCACCGGCGTCGACTACGGCACGTCCCAGGAGAGCGACGTATCCCTGCGCGTGGTCGCCGACCACATGCGCACCTCCGTCATGCTCATCGGCGACGGAGTCACCCCCGGCAACGAGGGCCGCGGCTACGTGCTGCGCCGCATCATGCGCCGCGCCGTCCGCAACATGCGTCTGCTCGGCGCCACCGGCCCGGTCGTCCAGGAGCTCGTGGACACCGTGATCAACACGATGGGCGAGCAGTACCCGGAGCTCGTCACCGACCGCAAGCGCGTCGAGACCGTCGCCCTCGCCGAAGAGGCCGCCTTCCTCAAGGCCCTCAAGGGCGGCACCAACATCCTCGACACCGCCGTCACCGAGACCAAGGCCTCCGGCGGCACGGTCCTCTCCGGCGACAAGGCGTTCCTGCTCCACGACACCTGGGGCTTCCCGATCGACCTCACCCTGGAGATGGCCTCCGAGCAGGGCCTCTCGGTGGACGAGGACGGCTTCCGCCGCCTGATGAAGGAGCAGCGGGAGCGCGCCAAGGCCGACGCCAAGGCCAAGAAGACCGGCCACGCCGACATGACGGCGTACCGGGAGATCGCCGACGGCAACGGCGCCACCGAGTTCACCGGCTACACCAACACCGAGGGCGAGAGCACCGTCGTCGGACTCCTCGTCAACGGCGTCCCCTCGCCGGCGGCCTCCGAGGGCGACGAGGTCGAGGTCGTCCTCGACCGCACCCCCTTCTACGCCGAGGGCGGCGGCCAGATCGCCGACCAGGGTCGGATCAAGCTGCACAGCGGCGCGGTCATCGAGATCCGCGACGTCCAGCAGCCGGTCCCCGGTGTCTCCGTGCACAAGGGTTCCGTGCAGGTCGGCGAGGTGACCGTGGGCGCCACGGCCTACGCCGCCATCGACGTGCGCCGCCGCCGGGCCATCGCCCGCGCCCACTCGGCCACCCACCTCACCCACCAGGCGCTGCGCGACGCCCTCGGCCCGACGGCCGCCCAGGCCGGTTCCGAGAACCAGCCGGGCCGTTTCCGCTTCGACTTCGGTTCGCCGAACGCCGTCCCCGGCGCGGTCCTCACCGACGTCGAGCAGAAGATCAACGAGGTCCTCACGCGCGAGCTGGAGGTCCACGCCGAGGTCATGCCGATCGACGAGGCCAAGCGCCAGGGCGCCATCGCCGAGTTCGGCGAGAAGTACGGCGAGAAGGTGCGCGTCGTCACCATCGGCGACTTCTCCAAGGAGCTGTGCGGCGGTACGCACGTCCACAACACCGCCCAGCTGGGCCTGGTGAAGCTGCTCGGCGAGTCCTCCATCGGCTCCGGCGTGCGCCGTATCGAGGCCCTCGTCGGCGTCGACGCGTACAACTTCCTCGCCAAGGAGCACACGGTCGTCGCCCAGCTCCAGGAGCTGGTCAAGGGCCGTCCGGAGGAGCTGCCGGAGAAGATCTCCGCCATGCTCGGCAAGCTGAAGGACGCCGAGAAGGAGATCGAGAAGTTCCGTGCGGAGAAGGTCCTCCAGGCCGCCGCCGGTCTCGTCGACTCCGCCCAGGACATCCGCGGTGTCGCCGTCGTCACCGGCCAGGTCCCGGACGGCACCGGCGCCGACGACCTGCGCAGGCTGGTCCTCGACGTGCGGGGCCGCATCTCGGGCGGCCGTCCGGCCGTCGTCGCCCTGTTCACCACGGCCAACGGCAAGCCGCTGACGGTCATCGCCACCAACGAGGCCGCCCGCGAGCGCGGTCTCAAGGCCGGCGAGCTGGTCCGCACCGCCGCCAAGACCCTCGGTGGCGGTGGCGGCGGCAAGCCGGACGTCGCCCAGGGCGGCGGCCAGAACCCGGAGGCCGTCGGCGAGGCCATCGCCGCCGTCGAGCGCCTCGTGACGGAGACGGCGTGACGATGCGCCGCGGCCGCCGTCTCGCGGTGGACGTCGGGGACGCCCGGATCGGGGTCGCCTCGTGCGACCCCGACGGGGTCCTCGCCACGCCGGTGGAGACCGTGCCGGGACGTGACGTCCGGGCCGCCCACCGGCGGCTCCGCCAGATCGTCGAGGAGTACGAGCCGATCGAGGTCGTCGTGGGCCTGCCCCGCTCGCTCAGCGGGCGGGAGGGCCCGGCCGCGACCAAGGTCCGTGCCTTCGCCGTGGAGATGGCGCGCGGGATCGCCCCCGTGCCCGTCCGCCTGGTCGACGAGCGCATGACGACCGTGACGGCCACGCAGGGCCTGCGCGCCTCGGGCGTGAAGGCGAAGAAGGGCCGGTCCGTCATCGACCAGGCCGCCGCTGTGATCATCCTGCAGAACGCTCTTGAGTCCGAACGGGTATCAGGTAATCCGCCCGGTGAGGGCGTCGAAGTGGTCATCTGATCGCGATACGGTAACGTTCCGCGCGATGCGGCGGTGTTCGAACAGCTGCCGCACTACGTAGAGGCGGATCGTCCGGAAGCCTCGCGGCTGTTTTGGGGATCGATGACTGAGTATGGCCGGAGCCCCGGCTCCGAACCGTGGCACCCCGGGGACCCGCTCTACGGGGACCAGGGGTGGGAGGGCCAGCAGCAGTACTACCCGGATCCGCAGCAGGCGAGCCAGTACGGGCACGGCGGACAGGGCTACGAGGACCCGTACGGCCAGGGAACTCAAGGCGGCCAGGGGTACGAGGGCGACCCGTACCAGCAGCAGCACGCGCAGCAGTACGAGCAGCAGCAGCCGCAGGAATACGCCGATCCGCAGTACCAGCAGCAGGCGCACCAGTACCAGCAGTCGTACGAACAGCAGCAGTACGCGACGGGGTACCCGGGCGGTTACGACACGCCCGGGCACCTCGGACAGCAGTACGACGGCAGCTGGGAGACGAGCCAGGCGGCGATGGCCTACGGCACGCCCCCGGCCGATCCGTACGGCGGCCACAACCCCGATCTCTACGGCACCCCCGAGGCGTACCCGCCGCCCCAGCCTCCCGGCCACCGGCAGAACCCGCCGGAGCCGGTGATCGACTGGGCGCCTGAGGAAGAGACCCGCCCGGAGCCGGAGGAGGAGAAGCACCCCTTCTTCACCGGCGAGGACGACCCGGACGACGAGTACGACGACGAGCCGGCCTCCGGCCGTGGCTCGCGCGGCGACGACCGCGAACGCCGGAGCAAAGCGAAGAAACGCAAAGGCAAGAACGGCGTCGCCTGCCTGGTCGTCGCGCTCGTCCTGGCCGGCGGCGTCGGCGGCGTCGGCTACTTCGGCTACCAGTTCTGGCAGGGTCAGTTCGGTGAGGCCCCGGACTTCGCGGGCGGCGGCACCGGCGAGGTCCAGGTCGAGATCCCGAGGGGCGCCCTCGGGACCCAGATCGGCAACATCCTCAAGCAGGCCGGCGTGGTGAAGAGCGTCGACGCCTTCGTCTCGGCTCAGCAGAAGAACCCCAAGGGCAACTCCATCCAGGAGGGCGTCTTCACGCTGAAGAAGGAGATGTCGGCGGAGAGCGCGGTCGCGCTGATGCTCAACCCGGTGAGCCAGGCCAACCTCGTCATCCCCGAGGGCAAGCGCAACGTCTGGGTGTACGACACCCTCGACAAGCGCCTCGGCCTCAAGCCGGGCACCACGAAGGACATCGCCCGCACGAAGGCGGACTCGCTCGGCCTGCCCGACTGGGCCAAGGGGCACCAGGACGTCAAGGACCCGCTGGAAGGATTCCTCTTCCCGGCCAGGTACCCCGTGGCGAAGAACAGCAAGCCCGAGGACGCGCTCCGCAAGATGGTCTCGCGCGCGAACCAGGAGTACATGAAGCTCGACCTGGAGGCGAAGGCGAAGGAGCACGGCCTGAAGGGGCCCTGGGACCTCGTCACGGTCGCGAGCCTGGTGCAGGCGGAGGGCAAGACGCACGACGACTTCCGCAAGATGGCGGAGGTCGTCTACAACCGCCTTCAGCCCGACAACCAGGAGACGTTCCAGCTGCTTCAGTTCGACTCGACCCTCAACTACCTGAAGGGTCAGAGCGAGATCAAGATCTCCGAGAAGGAGACCCAGACCAACACCGACCCGTACAACACGTACAAGTACAAGGGTCTGCCGCCGGGACCGATCAGCAACCCCGGCAACGAGGCGCTCGCCGCCATGCTCAATCCCACGAACGACGGCTGGATCTACTTCGTGGCCACGGACGGCATGAACAAGACCGAGTTCGCCAAGACGCTGACGGAGCACAACAAGCTGAGGGACAAGTTCAATGCCAACACGAACCAGTGAGGCCGGTCGCCGCGCGGCCGTCCTCGGTTCGCCGATCGCCCACTCGCTCTCCCCGGTCCTGCACCGGGCCGCGTACGCCGAGCTGGGCCTCGACGACTGGTCGTACGACCGCTTCGAGGTCGACGAGGCCGGGCTGCCCGGCTTCGTCGGCGAGCTGGACGACAGCTGGGCAGGGCTCTCGCTGACCATGCCGCTCAAGCGGGCGATCATCCCGTTGCTCGACGAGATCAGCGACACGGCGGCCTCGGTCGAGGCGGTGAACACCGTCGTCCTCCGTGAGGACGGCCGGCGCGTCGGCGACAACACCGACATCCCCGGCATGATCGCCGCCCTGCGCGAGCGGAACGTCGAGAAGGTGGAGTCGGCGGCGATCCTCGGCGCCGGCGCCACCGCCTCCTCCGCGCTCGCCGCGCTCGCCCGGATCTGCGCGGGCCCCGTCACCGCGTACGTACGGAGCGAGGCGCGCGCCGAGGAGATGCGCGGCTGGGGCGAGCGGCTCGGCGTGGACGTCCGTACCGCCGACTGGGACGACGCGGCGGAGGCCTTCGCCGCCCCGCTGATCATCGCGACCACCCCGGCCGGCACCACGAACGCCCTGGCGGCCGGCGTCCCCGACACCGTCGGCACCCTCTTCGACGTCCTGTACGACCCCTGGCCGACCGCGCTCGCCGCGGCCTGGTCCGACCGCGGCGGGAAGGTGGTCGGCGGCCTCGACCTCCTCGTCCACCAGGCCGTCCTCCAGGTCGAGCAGATGACGGGCGTACCGCGGGCGCCGCTCGCCGCGATGCGGGCGGCGGGGGAGCGGGCGCTGGCCGCCCGGTAGGCTGCGACCGGCGCCGGGGACCGACCGGCGCCGCAGGGGGAAGTACGGGGGACATGAGCGGGGAACTGGTGCTGGCGTCCAAGTGGGACGCGGCCTTCGACGTGGTGCGCTTTCTGTACGTGGGGTTCTTCAGCGACCTGCCCGCCTGGGTGCGGTACACCGTCCTCGCCCTCTTCGGTTCGACCGTGGCGTACGGCTTCCTCTCCTGGCTGCGGAAACGCTCCACCGCCACCCCGGAGGCCGAGGAGACCGTCCAGGAGGACGAGACCCGCGTCCGATAGCTGGACCGGCGACCAGGTGGACGCCCCGGACGTGGGAGGATCGGGGGTGGCGGGCCAGGGCCGCGCACCCGGCCGCGTCGTCGCAGTGCCCAGGCGCGAGCATGAGGAGCATCGTTGAGCAGGTTGCGTTGGCTGACCGCTGGGGAATCCCACGGACCCGCGCTGGTCGCGACGCTGGAGGGTCTTCCCGCCGGCGTCCCGGTCACCACTGAGCTGGTGGCGGACCACCTCGCGCGGCGGCGTCTCGGCTATGGGCGCGGCGCCCGGATGAAGTTCGAGCAGGACGAGATCACCTTCCTCGGTGGCGTCCGGCACGGCCTCTCCCTCGGCTCCCCGATCGCCGTCATGGTGGGCAACACGGAGTGGCCGAAGTGGGAGAAGGTCATGTCGGCCGACCCCGTCGACCCCTCCGAGCTCAAGGAGACCGGCCGTAACGCGCCGCTGACCCGGCCGCGTCCCGGGCACGCAGACCTCGCCGGCATGCAGAAGTACGGCTTCGACGAGGCCCGGCCGATCCTGGAGCGCGCCAGCGCCCGGGAGACCGCCGCCCGCGTCGCCCTCGGCGCCGTCGCCCGCTCCTTCATCAAGGAGGCCGCCGGCATCGAGATCGTCTCCCACGTCGTCGAGCTGGCCGCCGCCAAGGCGCCCTACGGCGTCTACCCGACCCCCGCCGACGTCGAGAAGCTCGACGCCGACCCGGTCCGCTGCCTCGACGCCGACGCGTCGAAGGCGATGGTCGCCGAGATCGACCAGGCCCACAAGGACGGCGACACCCTCGGCGGCGTCGTCGAGGTCCTCGCGTACGGCGTGCCCGTCGGCCTCGGCTCGCACGTCCACTGGGACCGGCGCCTCGACGCCCGGCTCGCCGCCGCCCTCATGGGCATCCAGGCCATCAAGGGCGTCGAGGTCGGCGACGGCTTCGACCTCGCCCGCGTGCCCGGCTCCCAGGCCCACGACGAGATCGTGAAGACCGACGAAGGCCTCAGGCGCACCTCCGGCCGCTCCGGCGGCACCGAGGGCGGTCTGACCACCGGTGAGCTGCTGCGCGTCCGCGCCGCGATGAAGCCGATCGCGACCGTCCCGCGCGCCCTCGCCACCGTCGACGTCGCCACCGGCGAGGCCACCGCGGCCCACCACCAGCGCTCCGACGTGTGCGCCGTCCCCGCCGCCGGCATCGTCGCCGAGGCCATGGTCGCGCTCGTCCTCGCGGACGCCGTCGTCGAGAAGTTCGGCGGCGACAGCGTCCCCGAGACCCGCCGCAACGTGCGGTCGTACCTCGAGAACCTGCGCATCCGGTGACCGCCGGCCCCCTGGTCGTCCTCGTCGGGCCCATGGGCTCCGGCAAGTCCACGGTGGGCGCGCTCCTGGCCGAACGGCTCGGCGCGCCCTACCGGGACACCGACGCCGACATCGTCGCCGCCGAGGGACGCGAGATCTCCGACATCTTCGTCGAGGACGGCGAGGACCACTTCCGCGCCCTGGAACGGGCCGCGGTCGCCACGGCCGTCGCCGAACACGAGGGCGTCCTCGCCCTCGGCGGCGGCGCGGTCCTCGACGCCGGGACCCGCTCCCTGCTCGCCGGGCTGCCCGTCGCGTACCTCTCGATGGACGTCGACGAGGCGGTCCGGCGCGTCGGCCTCAACACCGCGCGGCCGCTGCTCGCCGTCAACCCGCGCCGCCAGTGGCGCGAGCTGATGGAGGCACGCCGCCACCTGTACACCGAAGTCGCGCGGACCGTCGTCACCACCGACGACCGCACCCCCGAAGAGGTCGCGGACGCGGTCCTCGCGGCACTGGATCTGAAGAAGGACGCATGACGACGGACCAGGCAGTGACCCGTATCCAGGTCGCGGGCAGCGCGGGCACGGATCCGTACGAGGTGCTGGTCGGCCGGCAGCTGCTCGGTGAGCTCCCCGGGCTGATCGGCACCCAGGCCAAGCGGGTCGCCGTGATCCACCCGGAGGCGCTCGCCGACACGGGTGAGGCGCTCCGCGCGGACCTCGCCGACCAGGGCTACGAGACGGTCGCCATCCAGGTGCCGAACGCCGAGGAGGCCAAGACCATCGAGGTCGCCGCCTACTGCTGGAAGGCGCTGGGCCAGACCGGCTTCACCCGCAGCGACGTCATCGTGGGCGTCGGCGGCGGCGCCACCACCGACCTGGCCGGCTTCGTGGCCGCGACCTGGCTGCGGGGTGTGCGCTGGATCGCCGTACCCACCACGGTCCTGGCGATGGTCGACGCCGCCGTCGGCGGCAAGACGGGCATCAACACCGCCGAGGGCAAGAACCTCGTCGGCTCCTTCCACCCGCCGGCCGGCGTCCTCTGCGACCTGGCGGCGCTCGACTCGCTGCCGGTGCACGACTACGTCAGCGGTCTCGCGGAGATCATCAAGGCCGGCTTCATCGTCGACCCGGTCATCCTCGACCTCATCGAGGAGGACCCGCAGGCCGCCCGCACCCCGGCCGGCCCCCACACCGCCGAGCTGCTCGTCCGCTCGATCAAGGTGAAGGCGGAGGTCGTCTCCGGCGATCTCAAGGAGTCCGGCCGCCGCGAGATCCTCAACTACGGCCACACGCTCGCCCACGCCATCGAGAAGAACGAGCGGTACAAGTGGCGCCACGGCGCCGCCGTCTCCGTCGGCATGGTCTTCGCCGCCGAGCTCGGCCGGCTCGCCGGGCGGCTCGACGACGCGACCGCCGACCGGCACCGCGCGATCCTGGAGTCCGTCGGACTGCCGCTCACCTACCGCGGTGACCAGTGGCCCAAGCTCCTGGAGACCATGCGGGTCGACAAGAAGTCCCGCGGCGACCTGCTGCGCTTCATCGTCCTCGACGGGATCGGCAAGCCGACCGTCCTGGAGGGCCCGGACCCGGCGGTCCTGATCGCTGCGTACGGCGAGGTGTCCGCGTGAGCGAGCCCCGTCCGGTTCTGGTGCTCAACGGCCCCAACCTGGGGCGGCTCGGCTCGCGCGAGCCCGACATCTACGGCGCCACCTCCTACAAGGGGCTCGTCGAGTCCTGCCGCACCCTCGGCGCGGAACTCGGTTTCGACGTCGAGGTACGGGAGACGAACGACGAGGGCGAGATGATCCGCTGGCTCCACGAGGCGGCGGACGGCTCGGTCCCGGTGGTCATCAACCCCGGGGCGTTCACGCACTACTCGTACGGGATGAGGGACGCCGCCGCCCAGCGGACCGCCCCGCTGATCGAGGTCCACATCTCGAACCCGTACGCCCGGGAGGAGTTCCGGCACACCTCGGTCGTCGCGGCCGTGGCGACCGGGACGGTCGCGGGGTTCGGCATCGGTTCCTACCGGCTCGCCCTGCGGGCGCTCGCCGAGGAACTGGCCGGCTGACAGGGCACCAGGGGGCGTCCCCGGCCGTTCCCCTTGTGGGGGCCGGGGGCGGTAACGTTCCGGCGCACCGGATACATCAGGCGTACGAGACGGAGTGGCACCGGATGCAGCACGCAGTGGGGGGTCCGCTGCCACCGCCCGAACAACCGGGCCAGGCACCCGGCCAGGGTTCCCTGTCGGGCCAGGGCCAGGGTCAGGGACCCCAGGGCTCCGGCCTCGGCCAGGGCCCCGGCCCCGGCATCGGGATCGGCCAAGGCCCCGGCCCCGGCCAGGGCATAGGGCTCGGTCAGGGCCCCGGCCCCGGCCAAGGCCCCGGCCAAGGCCCCGGCCAAGGCCCCGGCCAGGGCCCCGGCCCCAGCCAAGGCCCCGGCCAGGGCCCCGGCCCCGGCCAAGGCCCTGGCCAAGCACCCGTCTCCGGGGCAGGGGCCTCCGCCCCGGGCGCGCGTCCGCACGTGCCGCCGCCTCCGGCGGGTGCCCCGCATCAGGGCCCGTCGGCCGGGCCCCGGCTCGGGGTGCACCCGACCGTGCAGCCCGGCGGGCCCAGGCCTCCGCACGGGGCGCCGTCCCCGCAGTCCGCGCCACCCGCCCAGCCGGGAGCGCCCGGCTGGGGCGCCCCCGGAGCCGTTCCGCCGCCCTCCGACGGGTCGCGGTACCCGGGCGGCTCACCGCATCCCGGCGGAGGCCCCCACCGCGCGGACCTCACCGGCCATGTGCCGCTGCCGCCCGTGAGCGCGCCGCTCGCGCCCCCCGGGGAGCACGGCGTCGGTACGGGCGGGGCGACCCTCGCCGTCCTGCTCATCGGGCCCGCAGGCGCCGGCAAGACGACCGTCGCCCGCCACTGGGCGCAGCGCCGCCGCGTGCCCACCGCGCACATCAGCCTCGACGACGTACGCGAGTGGGTCTGCTCCGGCTTCGCCGACCCCCAGTCCGGCTGGAACGAGCACTCCGAGGCGCAGTACCGGCTCGCCCGCCGCACCTGCGGCTTCGCCGCGCGCAACTTCCTCGCCAACGGCATCTCCTGCATCGTCGACGACGCCGTCTTCCCCGACCGGCCCGTCGTCGGCCTCGGCGGCTGGAAGCGCCATGTCGGCCCCGGCCTGCTCCCCGTCGTGCTCCTGCCCGGCCTTGAGGTCGTCCTGGAGCGCAACGCCGAGCGCAGCGGCAACCGGCGCCTCTCGGACGAGGAGGTCGCCGCCATCCACGGCCGGATGGCCGGCTGGTACGGCTCGGGCCTGCCGATCATCGACAACTCCACGTACGACGTCGAGACCACCGCCCGCGTCCTCGACGACGTCCTGGCCCGCGCGATCGCAAGCCCGCCCACCTGGTGACCCCCGGCGGTGCCCGGTCGGCCGTCCAGAACAGGCCACCGCGGCCCGCTCCTCGTACGCTCGGAGCATGTCAGAGGTGTATGCGGACCGCCGTGTACGGCTGCGCGATCGGTGCGCGGCCGCGGGCAGCCCGGCGGCCCTGGTCTCCCGCCCCGCCAACGTCCGCTACCTGGCGGGCGGTTCGCCTCCCGGCGCCGTCCTCCTCGTCGGTCCCGAGCCGGACGCGGACGTCCTGCTCTGCCCCGTCGCTCCCGGCGTCGAGCCGGCCGACGGACGGCTCGACGAACTGCTCCGCCGGCAGGTCCTGCCCACGGGCGGCGGCGATCCGGCCGTCGCCGCCGTCGACCACGCCCGCCGGGCCGGCGCCGACGCGCTCGCCGTCGAGGAACACGACCTGACCGTGGCCCGGCACCGGGCCATGGGCGCCGTCACGCCGGGACTGCGCCTCGCCGACCTCGCCTGCGCCGTCGAGCAGCTCAGGATCGTCAAGGACGAGGACGAGATCGCCTGTCTCCGGATCGCCGCCGAGATCGCCGACCAGGCCCTCGGGGAGCTCCTGGAGTCGATCCTGGTGGGCCGGACCGAACGCCACCTCGCCCTGGAGCTGGAGCGGCGGCTCGTCGACCACGGCGCCGACGGCGCCGCCTTCCCGACCTCGGTGGCGACCGGCCCGCACTCCGGACGGCGTGGCCACCGGCCCACCGACCGCCGGGTCGAGGAGGGGGATTTCCTCTCCGTCTGCCTCGGCGCCGACTACCGGGGCTACCGCTGCGAGATCGGCCGTACCTTCGTCATCGGCACGACCCCCGCCGACTGGCAGATCGAGCTGTACGAGCTCGTCTTCGCCGCTCAGCGGGCCGGCCGGGAGTCGCTCGTACCGGGCGCCGGATACCGCGACGTGGACCGGGCGGCCCGCCAGATCCTGGACGCGGCGGGGCACGCGGAGGCCGCCGTACCCCTCACCGGGCACGGGGTGGGGCTCGAAATCGACGAGGACCCGCAGCTCTCACCCTCGGCCATGGGTAAACTGGACGCTTGTGTGCCGGTCACCGTCGAACCGGGGGTCCACCTCCCGGGCCGGGGCGGTGTCCGGATCGATGACACGCTCGTCGTACGCCAGGAGGCGGACGGCGGACCCGAGCTACTCACCATCACGACCAAGGAGCTGCTCGCGCTGTAGGGCGCGTACGCCTCCCCGGTCCCACGTCAGTCCAGGAGATTCCGCAACCGTGGCTTCCACGAACGACCTCAAGAACGGCATGGTGCTCAAGCTCGAAGGCGGCCAGCTCTGGTCCGTCGTCGAGTTCCAGCACGTCAAGCCCGGCAAGGGCCCGGCCTTCGTGCGCACCAAGCTCAAGAACGTGCTGTCCGGCAAGGTCGTCGACAAGACCTTCAACGCCGGTGTGAAGGTCGAGACGGCCACCATCGACCGCCGCGACATGCAGTTCTCCTACATGGACGGCGACTACTTCGTCTTCATGGACATGGAGACCTACGACCAGCTGATGGTCGAGCGCAAGGCCGTCGGCGACGCCGCCAACTTCCTGATCGAGGGCTTCACCGCCTCCGTCGCGCAGCACGAGGGCTCGGTGCTCTACGTCGAGCTCCCCGCCGCCGTCGTGCTGACGATCGAGCACACCGACCCGGGCGTCCAGGGCGACCGCTCCACCGGCGGCACCAAGCCCGCCAAGCTGGAGACCGGTCACGAGATCCAGGTCCCGCTCTTCATCACCACCGGTGAGAAGGTCAAGGTCGACACGCGGACCAGCGACTACCTCGGCCGGGTGAACGACTAACCGTGGCCGCTCGGAGCAAGGCCCGCAAGCGCGCCTTCCAGATCCTCTTCGAGGCCGACCAGCGTGATGCCTCCGTCCAGGAGGTCCTCGCGGACCAGGTCCGGCACGCGCGGTCGGACGACCGTCAGCCGCCGGTGAGCGACTTCACCATGCAGCTGGTCGAGGGGTACGCGGCCCACGTGGCGCGGATCGACGAGCTCATCGCGACCTACGCGGTGGACTGGGACCTCGACCGGATGCCCGTCGCCGACCGGAACATCGTGCGCCTCGGCGCGTACGAGCTGATCTGGGAGGACGGGACGCCGGACGCCGTCGCGATCGACGAGGCGGTGCAGCTCGCCAAGGAGTTCTCCACGGACGAGTCCCCGACCTTCGTCAACGGTCTGCTGGCGCGCTTCAAGGACTTGAAGCCGCGTCTGCGCCGGGACGCCGACGTCTGAGTCCGTAGACGTCGGACGTCACCGGCGGCCGAAGGGGCCCGCAGCACTCGTGCTGCGGGCCCCTTCGGCTTCCTCGGCGTGACGGGTGCCGGGCTCCGGGTGGTGCCGCGAAAAGCGCCGGGCCCCTGGACGTCGGATGACGTCCAGGGGCCCGGCGGTACGTTTCTGCTGTGCCCCCGTAAGGGGTCAGTTCTCCTCGTGGGCGACCGCGCGGCGCGCGTCCGCGTCGAGGACGCCCCAGCTGATCAGCTGCTCGGTGAGGACCGAGGGGGACTGGTCGTAGATGACGGCGAGGGTGCGCAGGTCGTCCTGACGGATCGACAGCACCTTGCCGTTGTAGTCGCCGCGCTGCGACTGGATCGTCGCCGCGTAGCGCTGGAGCGGGCCCGCCTTCTCCTGCGGGACGTGCGCGAGCCGCTCCAGGTCCAGGACCAGCTTCGGCGGCGGCTCGGCGGCCCCGCCCGGGGTCGTGCCCGGCAGGAGCTCCTGCACCGGCACCCCGTAGAAGTCGGCCAGCTCGGCAAGACGCTGCACGGTCACCGCGCGGTCACCGCGCTCGTACGAGCCGACCACGACGGCCTTCCAGCGCCCCTGGGACTTCTCCTCCACCCCGTGGAGGGAGAGACCCTGCTGGGTGCGGATGGCGCGGAGTTTGGCCCCGAGCTGCTTTGCGTATTCGCTGGACATAACGCTCCCGGACGCTGTGACGACATGCGGCTGCGCCGCGCGGCTGGTAACTCACTGTGAGGTTACGCAGCGTTACACCTACCCGTCAAGCCGAAAGGTCCGTACCGCCCCCTCCCGGGGGACGGCGCGCGGAGTGGCGACCGGGGTGCGGGCGAGGCGCCCGTACGTCCCTGGTATCGTTGACGGCGCAAATCCGACGTCCTTTAAGAGCCGTCCCGTGAGGCGGAGAAGGAGGTCCGTTTCTTCATGGACACCCAGCAGCAGTACGGCGATGACGCGCGGCCCGTTCTCGAGGCCCCCGACATCGCGCGGGTCCTCACCCGCATCGCACACGAGATCGTCGAGCGCGCCAAGGGCGCCGACGACGTGGTCCTCCTCGGCATTCCCACCCGCGGTGTCTACCTCGCCCGCCGGCTCGCCGAGAAGCTCGAATCGATCACCGGCACCAAGATCCCGGTCGGGTCCCTCGACATCACCATGTACCGGGACGACCTGCGGATGAAGCCGGCGCGCGCCATCGGCCGCACCGACATCCCCGGTGACGGCATCGACGGCCGCCTGGTCGTCCTCGTCGACGACGTGCTCTTCTCCGGCCGCACCATCCGCGCCGCCCTCGACGCCCTCGGCGACATCGGCCGTCCGCGCGCCGTCCAGCTCGCCGTCCTCGTCGACCGGGGCCACCGCGAGCTTCCGATCCGAGCCGACTACGTCGGCAAGAACCTCCCCACGTCGCTGCGGGAGACGGTCAAGGTCCAGCTCGCCGAGGAGGACGGTCGCGACACCGTCCTGCTCGGTTCCAGGCCCTCCGCCTGACCGGACCGGCTTCCCCCGCGGGGCCCGGGCACCTTCCTGCGCCCCCGCACGCCCTCACACTCCCCACCACGGAGAGACACCCCGATGATGCGTCACCTCATCTCGGCCGCCGACCTCACCCGCGACGACGCCGTCCAGATCCTCGACACCGCCGAGGAGATGGCCCGGGTGGCCGACCGGCCCATCAAGAAGCTGCCGACCCTGCGCGGCCGGACCATCTGCAACCTCTTCTTCGAGGACTCCACCCGGACCCGGATCTCCTTCGAGGCCGCCGAGAAGCGCCTCTCCGCCGACGTGATCAACTTCGCGGCCAAGGGCTCCAGCGTCTCCAAGGGCGAATCCCTCAAGGACACCGCGCAGACCCTGGAGGCCATGGGCGTCGACGCGGTCGTCATCCGGCACAGCGCCTCCGGCGCCCCGTACCGCCTCGCCACCTCCGGCTGGATCGACGCCCCCGTCGTCAACGCCGGCGACGGCACCCACCAGCACCCCACCCAGGCCCTCCTGGACGCCTTCACCATGCGCCGCCGCCTGGTCGGCCGGGACACCGGACTCGGCCAGGACCTGGCGGGCAAGCGGATCACGCTCGTCGGCGACGTCCTGCACAGCCGGGTCGCCCGCTCCAACGTCGACCTGCTGCACACCCTCGGCGCCGAGGTCACCCTGGTGGCCCCGCCCACCCTGGTCCCCGTCGGCGTCGAGACCTGGCCCTGCGACGTCTCGTACGACCTCGACCGCGTGCTGCCGAAGTCCGACGCGGTCATGATGCTGCGTGTGCAGCGAGAGCGGATGAACGCCGCCTTCTTCCCGACCGAGCGCGAGTACTCGCGGCGGTACGGGCTCGACGGCGAGCGGATGGCGAAGATGCCCGAGCACGCCATCGTCATGCACCCCGGCCCCATGGTCCGCGGCATGGAGATCACCGCCGAGGTCGCCGACTCCGACCGCTGCACGGTCGTCGAGCAGGTCGCCAACGGCGTCTCCATCCGGATGGCGGTCCTCTACCTGCTTCTGGGCGGCAACGACTCCGCCGTCACCCACACCCGCACCGAGGAGAACAAGTAACCATGAGCAAGATCCTTATCCGTGGTGCGCAGGTGCTGGGCGGCGCCGTCCAGGACGTCCTGATCGACGGCGAGACCATCGCCGAGGTCGGTACGGACCTGTCCGCCGAGGGCGCCACCGTGATCGAGGCCGACGGCCAGATCCTGCTGCCCGGCCTCGTCGACCTCCACACCCACCTGCGCGAGCCGGGCCGCGAGGACTCCGAGACCGTCCTCACCGGCACCCGCGCCGCCGCCTCCGGCGGCTTCACCGCCGTCTTCGCCATGGCCAACACCCACCCGGTCGCCGACACCGCCGGAGTCGTCGAGCAGGTCTACCGGCTCGGCCAGGAGCACGGCTACTGCGACGTACAGCCCATCGGCGCCGTCACCGTCGGCCTCGAAGGCAAGAAGCTCGCCGAGCTCGGCGCCATGCACGACTCCGCCGCCGGCGTCACCGTCTTCTCCGACGACGGCAAGTGCGTCGACGACGCCGTCATCATGCGCCGCGCCCTGGAGTACGTGAAGGCCTTCGGCGGCGTCGTCGCCCAGCACGCCCAGGAGCCCCGCCTCACCGAGGGCGCCCAGATGAACGAGGGCATCGTCTCCGCGGAGCTCGGCCTCGGCGGTTGGCCGGCCGTCGCCGAGGAGTCGATCATCGCCCGCGACGTCCTCCTCGCCGAGCACGTCGGCTCCCGCGTCCACATCTGCCACCTCTCGACCGCCGGCTCCGTCGAGATCGTCCGCTGGGCCAAGTCCCGCGGCATCGACGTCACCGCCGAGGTCACCCCGCACCACCTCCTCCTCACGGACGAGCTGGTCCGCTCGTACAACCCGGTCTACAAGGTCAACCCGCCGCTGCGCACCGAGAAGGACGTCCTCGCGCTCCGCGAGGCGCTCGCCGACGGCACGATCGACATCGTCGCCACCGACCACGCCCCGCACCCGCACGAGGACAAGGACTGCGAGTGGGCCGCGGCCGCCATGGGCATGGTCGGCCTGGAGACCGCGCTCTCCGTCGTGCAGCAGACGATGGTCGAGACCGGACTCCTCGACTGGGCCGGCGTCGCCGACCGCATGTCCTTCGCGCCCGCCCGCATCGGACGGGCCAAGGGCCACGGACGACCCGTCTCGGCAGGTGAGCCCGCGAACCTGACGCTGGTCGATCCGGCTTACCGTGGAGTCGTGGACCCCGCGGACTTCGCCTCCCGCAGCCGTAACACCCCCTACGAGGGCCGTGAGCTGCCGGGACGCGTCACCCACACCATCCTGCGGGGCCGGGCAACGGTCGTGGACGGGAAGCTGGCGTGACACCACTCATCGCAATCGCCGCAGGCGCCGAACAGAAGTCGGCGGAGGTGACCGACTGGGCCGGACGGCTCGGCTGGGTCGCCGGACTGCTGCTCTTCATCGCCTTCGTGTACTGGCTGATGCGCCAGGGCTGGAAGTGGCGCGGCAGCCTCCAGTCGGACCTGCCCGAGCTTCCCACCGCGCCCCGGCCGGCCGGTCCGGCGAAACTGACTCTCAGCGGGCGCTACCACGGGTCCACCACCGCCGGGCAGTGGCTCGACCGGATCGTCGCCCACGGCCTCGGCACCCGCAGCCGCGTCGAGCTCACGCTCACCGACGCCGGACTCGCGGTCGTACGCCCCGGGGCGAACGACTTCTTCGTCCCGGCCGAGGCCCTGCGCGAGGCCCGCCTCGACAAGGGCATCGCCGGCAAGGTCCTCGCCGAGGGCGGTCTGCTGATCGTCACCTGGACGCACGGCGACAAGCTGCTCGACTCCGGCTTCCGGTCCGACCGGGCGGCCGAGCACACCGCCTGGGTCGAGACCATCAACTCCATGATCAACACGACGGAAGGCATCGCACGATGACGACCTCCACCAGGGGAGCCGTGAAGGTTCCCGCCGTACTCGTCCTGGAGGACGGCCGCACCTTCAGCGGCCGCGCCTACGGGGCCGTGGGGGAGACCTTCGGCGAGGCCGTGTTCTCCACCGGCATGTCCGGCTACCAGGAGACCCTCACCGACCCGTCGTACCACCGCCAGGTCGTGGTCATGACCGCCCCGCACGTCGGCAACACCGGCGTCAACGACGACGACCCCGAGTCCGGCCGCATCTGGGTCTCCGGCTACGTCGTCCGCGACCCCGCCCGCGTCTCCTCCAACTGGCGCGCCACCCGCACCCTCGACGAGGAGCTGGAGCGCCAGGGCGTCGTCGGCATCTCCGGCATCGACACCCGCGCCCTCACCCGCCACCTGCGCGAGCGCGGCGCCATGCGCGTCGGCATCTTCTCCGGCGACGCCTGGACGGGCGTCCGCGAGGAGGCCCTGCTCGCCAAGGTCAAGGCCCAGCCCCAGATGAAGGGCGCGAACCTCGCCGCCGAGGTCGCCACCAAGGAGCCGTACGTCGTCCCCGCGATCGGTGAGAAGAAGTTCACCGTCGCCGCCGTCGACCTCGGCATCAAGGGCATGACCCCGCGCCGGATGGCCGAGCGCGGCATCGAGGTGCACGTGCTCCCCGCCACCGCCACCGTCGAGGACATCTACGCCGTCCAGCCCGACGGAGTGTTCTTCTCCAACGGCCCCGGCGACCCCGCCACCGCCGACGGCCCCGTCGCCGTCATGCGGGCCGTCCTGGAGCGCAGGACGCCGCTCTTCGGCATCTGCTTCGGCAACCAGATCCTCGGCCGCGCCCTCGGCTTCGGCACCTACAAGCTGAAGTACGGCCACCGGGGCATCAACCAGCCCGTCCAGGACCGCACCACGGGCAAGGTCGAGGTCACCGCGCACAACCACGGCTTCGCCGTCGACGCGCCCCTCGACAAGGTCTCCGACACGCCCTACGGGCGCGCCGAGGTCTCCCACGTCTGCCTGAACGACAACGTCGTGGAAGGCCTCCAGCTGCTCGACCAGCCGGCCTTCTCCGTCCAGTACCACCCCGAGGCGGCCGCGGGCCCGCACGACGCCGCGTACCTCTTCGACCGCTTCGTAACGCTGATGGAGGCCGAGCGTGCCTAAGCGCACCGATATCCAGTCCGTCCTGGTCATCGGCTCCGGCCCGATCGTCATCGGTCAGGCCGCCGAGTTCGACTACTCCGGTACCCAGGCCTGCCGCGTCCTCAAGGCCGAGGGCCTGCGGGTGATCCTGGTCAACTCCAACCCGGCCACGATCATGACCGACCCGGAGATCGCCGACGCCACCTACGTCGAGCCGATCACCCCCGAGTTCGTCGAGAAGATCATCGCCAAGGAGCGCCCCGACGCCCTCCTGCCCACCCTCGGCGGCCAGACCGCGCTCAACACCGCGATCTCCATGCACGAGCAGGGCGTCCTGGAGAAGTACGGCGTCGAGCTCATCGGCGCCAACGTCGAGGCCATCAACAAGGGCGAGGACCGCGACCTCTTCAAGGGTGTCGTCGAGGCCGTCAAGGCCAAGATCGGGTACGGCGAGTCCGCCCGCTCGGTCATCTGCCACACGATGGACGACGTCATCAAGGGCGTCGACACCCTCGGCGGCTACCCCGTCGTCGTCCGCCCCTCCTTCACCATGGGCGGCGCCGGCTCCGGCTTCGCCCACGACGAGGACGAGCTGCGCCGCATCGCCGGCCAGGGCCTCACGCTCTCCCCGACCACCGAGGTGCTCCTGGAGGAGTCCATCCTCGGCTGGAAGGAGTACGAGCTGGAGCTGATGCGCGACAAGAACGACAACGTCGTGGTCGTCTGCTCCATCGAGAACTTCGACCCGATGGGCGTCCACACCGGTGACTCGATCACCGTCGCCCCGGCGATGACGCTCACCGACCGCGAGTACCAGCGGCTGCGCGACATCGGCATCGCGATCATCCGCGAGGTCGGCGTCGACACCGGCGGCTGCAACATCCAGTTCGCGATCGACCCGGTCGACGGCCGGATCATCGTCATCGAGATGAACCCGCGTGTCTCCCGCTCCTCGGCGCTCGCCTCCAAGGCGACCGGCTTCCCGATCGCGAAGATCGCGGCCCGTCTCGCCGTCGGCTACACGCTGGACGAGATCCCCAACGACATCACGGAGAAGACCCCGGCGTCCTTCGAGCCCACGCTCGACTACGTCGTCGTCAAGGCCCCGCGCTTCGCGTTCGAGAAGTTCCCCTCCGCCGACTCCACGCTGACCACGACCATGAAGTCGGTCGGCGAGGCCATGGCGATCGGCCGCAACTTCACCGAGGCGCTCCAGAAGGCCCTGCGCTCCCTGGAGAAGAAGGGCTCGCAGTTCACCTTCGTCGGCGAGCCCGGCGACAAGGCCGAACTCCTCCGCGAGTCGATCCGCCCGACCGACGGCCGCATCAACACCGTCATGCAGGCCATTCGCGCCGGGGCCACCCCCGAGGAGGTCTTCGACGCCACGAAGATCGACCCGTGGTTCGTCGACCAGCTCTTCCTGATCAAGGAGATCGCCGACGAGCTGGCCGCCGCCGAGAAGCTCCACCCGGAGATCCTCGCCGAGGCCAAGCGCCACGGCTTCTCCGACGCCCAGATCGCCGAGATCCGCGGCCTGCGCGAGGACGTCGTCCGCGAGGTCCGGCACGCCCTCGGTGTCCGCCCGGTCTACAAGACGGTCGACACCTGCGCCGCCGAGTTCGCCGCCAAGACCCCGTACTTCTACTCCTCGTACGACGAGGAGAGCGAGGTCGCCCCGCGCGAGAAGCCCGCGGTGATCATCCTGGGCTCCGGCCCGAACCGCATCGGCCAGGGCATCGAGTTCGACTACTCCTGCGTCCACGCCTCCTTCGCCCTGAGCGACGCCGGCTACGAGACCGTGATGGTCAACTGCAACCCGGAGACCGTCTCGACGGACTACGACACCTCCGACCGTCTGTACTTCGAGCCGCTGACGCTGGAAGACGTGCTGGAGATCGTCCACGCCGAGACCCTCGCCGGACCCGTCGCCGGTGTCGTCGTCCAGCTCGGCGGCCAGACCCCGCTGGGCCTGGCGCAGGCGCTCAAGGACAACGGCGTGCCGGTCGTCGGCACCTCCCCCGAGGCCATCCACGCCGCCGAGGACCGCGGCGCCTTCGGCCAGGTCCTCGCCGAGGCCGGGCTCCCCGCCCCCAAGCACGGCACCGCGACCACCTTCGCCGGCGCCAAGGCCATCGCCGACGAGATCGGCTACCCCGTCCTCGTACGCCCGTCGTACGTGCTCGGCGGCCGCGGCATGGAGATCGTGTACGACGAGGCCCGCCTCGAGTCGTACATCGCGGAGTCCACCGAGATCAGCCCCACCCGGCCGGTCCTGGTCGACCGCTTCCTCGACGACGCCATCGAGATCGACGTCGACGCGCTCTACGACGGCCACGAGCTCTACCTAGGCGGCGTCATGGAGCACATCGAGGAAGCCGGCATCCACTCCGGCGACTCGGCCTGCGCCCTGCCCCCGATCACCCTCGGCGGCTTCGACATCAAGCGCCTGCGCGCCTCCACCGAGGCCATCGCCAAGGGCGTCGGCGTGCGCGGTCTGATCAACATCCAGTTCGCGATGGCCGGCGACATCCTCTACGTCCTGGAGGCCAACCCGCGCGCCTCCCGGACCGTCCCCTTCACCTCGAAGGCGACCGCCGTCCCGCTCGCCAAGGCCGCCGCCCGCATCTCGCTCGGCGCCACCGTCGCCGAGCTGCGCGCCGAGGGCCTGCTGCCGAAGACCGGCGACGGCGGCACCCTGCCGCTCGACGCGCCGATCTCCGTCAAGGAGGCCGTGATGCCGTGGTCGCGCTTCCGCGACGTGCACGGCCGCGGCGTCGACACCGTCCTCGGCCCGGAGATGCGCTCCACCGGCGAGGTCATGGGCATCGACGCGGTCTTCGGCACGGCATACGCCAAGTCGCAGGCCGGCGCCTACGGCCCGCTGCCCACCAAGGGCCGCGCGTTCATCTCGGTCGCCAACCGCGACAAGCGCTCGATGATCTTCCCGGCCCGCGAGCTCGTCGCCCACGGCTTCGAGCTGCTCGCCACCTCCGGCACCGCCGAGGTCCTCAAGCGCAACGGCATCAACGCCACGATCGTGCGCAAGCTGAGCGAGGGCGAGGGCCCCGACGGCGAGAAGACGATCGTCCAGCTCATCCACGACGGCCAGGTCGACCTGATCGTCAACACCCCGTACGGCACCGGCGGCCGCCTCGACGGCTACGAGATCCGTACGGCCGCCGTGGCCCGCAGCGTCCCCTGCCTCACCACGGTCCAGGCGCTCGCCGCGGCCGTCCAGGGCATCGACGCGCTCAACCGCGGCGACGTCGGCGTCCGCTCGCTCCAGGAGCACGCGGAGCAACTGACCGCTGCCCGCGACTAGCAGCCCGTACGGAGGAGGGGGACACCGGCAGTACCGCGGTGTCCCCCTCTTCATGAGCACACCTGGACTCCCCACATGTACAAGTTCTTCTTCGACCTCGTCTTCAAGCGGATGGACCCCGAGAAGGCCCACTACCTGGCCTTCCGCTGGATCCGGCTCGCCGCCCGCGTCCCCGTGCTCCGGACCTTCGTCGCCGCCGTCCTCGCGCCCCGCCACAAGGAGCTGCGCACCGAGGCCCTGGGCCTGCGGATGCACGGCCCCTTCGGGCTCGCCGCCGGCTTCGACAAGAACGCCGTCGCCATCGACGGCATGTCGATGCTCGGCTTCGACCACGTCGAGATCGGCACGGTCACCGGCGAGGCCCAGCCCGGCAACCCCAAGAAGCGCCTCTTCCGGCTCGTCCCGGACCGCGCCCTGATCAACCGCATGGGCTTCAACAACGAGGGCTCCGCCGCCGTCGCCGAACGCCTCCACGCGCGCGTACCGGTGTTCAGGACCGTCGTCGGCGTCAACATCGGCAAGACCAAGGTCGTCCCCGAGGCCGACGCCGCCGCCGACTACGTGAAGTCGACCGAGCGCCTCGCCGCGCACGCCGACTACCTGGTCGTGAACGTCTCCTCGCCGAACACCCCCGGCCTGCGCAACCTCCAGGCCACCGAATCCCTGCGCCCGCTCCTCACGGCCGTACGGGAAGCGGCCGACCGCACGGTCACCGACCGCCGCGTCCCGCTCCTGGTCAAGATCGCCCCGGACCTGGCCGACGAGGACGTCGACGCGGTCGCCGACCTCGCCCTCGAGCTCGGTCTCGACGGCATCATCGCCACCAACACCACCATCGCGCGCGAGGGCCTCGGCCTGGCGTCCGACCCGGCCCTGATCAAGGAGACCGGCGGCCTCTCCGGCGCACCCGTCAAGGCGCGCTCCCTCGCCGTCCTGCGCCGCCTCCACGCGCGCGTGGGCGACCGCCTGGTCCTCGTGGGCGTCGGCGGCATCGAGAACGCCGAGGACGCCTGGCAGCGCATCCTGGCCGGCGCCACCCTGATCCAGGGCTACAGCGCCTTCATCTACGAGGGCCCGTTCTACGCCCGCGCGATCCACAAGGGCCTCGCCGCGCGCCTCGCCGCCTCCCCGTACGCCACCCTCGCCGAGGCCGTCGGCGCCGACAACCGAAAGGCCGCCAAGTGACCCTCTCCTTCGGTACCCGGCTGCGCTCCGCCATGGACGAGCGCGGCCCGCTCTGCGTCGGCATCGACCCGCACGGCGCCCTCCTCGACTCCTGGGGCCTGACCGACGACATCGCCGGTCTCGAACGCTTCACCTTCACCGTCGTGGAGGCGCTCGCGGACACCGTGGCCGTCTTCAAGCCGCAGTCCGCCTTCTTCGAGCGCTTCGGCTCGCGGGGCATCGCCGTCCTGGAGCGCGCCGTCGCCGATCTGCGCGCCGCGGGCGGCCTCGTCGTCATGGACGCCAAGCGCGGTGACATCGGCTCCACCATGGCCGCGTACGCCGAGACCTTCCTGCGCGAGGGCTCCCCGCTCTTCTCCGACGCGCTCACGGTCTCCCCGTACCTCGGCTACGGCTCCCTGAAGCCGGCCGTCGACCTGGCCCGCGAGTCCGGCGCCGGCCTCTTCGTCCTGGCCCTCACCTCCAACCCGGAGGGCGCGGAGGTCCAGCGGGCGGTCCGCACCGACGACCCGGCCGGCCGCACGATCGGCGCGACCATGCTGGCCCACCTCGCCGCCGAGAACGCGGGGGAGACCCCGATGGGCTCCTTCGGCGCGGTCGTCGGCGCCACCCTCGGCGACCTGTCCTCGTTCGACCTGGACATCAACGGCCCCCTCCTCGCCCCCGGCATCGGCGCCCAGGGCGCGACCCCGGCCGACCTCCCCGCCGTCTTCGGCGCCGCGGTCGGCAACGTCGTCCCGAACGTCAGCCGCGGGGTCCTGCGGCACGGTCCGGACGCGACCGCCCTGCGGGACTCGGCTCTCCGGTACGCGGACGAGATCCGCGCGGCCGTCGGCGCGTAACGGGCTCCGCGGGTAATCCGCAGGTGGGAGCCGGAGCGCCCTCGTTTCGGAGCTGTTTCGGCCCGGTGAGACGAACCGTCTCACCGGGCCGTCTCACTCCTTGACGAAAACTTGGCGCAAAACCGGGTCGTTATGCCGGAAAAGTCCCGGTCGGTCGATGCTGACCAGGACTTTTCCGCTGTTCTCGCTGACTGGAGCGGCCTCGGCCGCTAGTCTCCGGGGCAGAGCAGGCGTTCAACGCCCCCTGCGTTGTTCGTTGCTCCACTGGTGTGGGGCACTGGGTTCCTCACCGGTCCGTATCCGACAGATCGACATCCGAGGTGACGTAGGCGTGGCTCTTCCGCCCCTTACCCCTGAACAGCGCGCAGCCGCGCTCGAGAAGGCCGCCGCGGCTCGCCGGGAGCGGGCCGAGGTCAAGAATCGACTCAAGCACTCCGGCGCCTCTCTTCACGAGGTCATCAAGACCGGCCAGGAGAACGACGTCATCGGCAAGATGAAGGTCTCCGCGCTGCTCGAGTCGCTCCCCGGCGTGGGCAAGGTCCGCGCCAAGCAGATCATGGAGCGCCTCGGCATCTCCGAGAGCCGCCGGGTGCGCGGTCTCGGCTCCAACCAGATCGCCTCCCTGGAGCGCGAGTTCGGCAGCACCGGCGCCTGACTTTCCGGGACATTTCCGGCATGCGGCGTCCTCCCTGCGCAAGCGGGGGTGAACCACTGGAATAATCGCTGCATGGCAGCAGAGGTACGTCCGCGGCTGACCGTGCTCTCCGGCCCCTCAGGGGTCGGCAAGAGCACGGTCGTCGCTCATATGCGCAAGGTCCACCCCGAGGTCTGGCTCTCGGTGTCGGCGACGACACGGAAGCCCCGCCCCGGCGAGAAGCACGGCGTCCACTACTTCTTCGTGACGGACGACGAGTTCGACAAGCTGATCGCCAACGGTGAGCTCCTCGAGTGGGCCGAGTTCGCGGGCAACCGATACGGCACCCCGCGGGGCGCCGTTCACGAGCGCCTCGACGCCGGCGAGCCCGTGCTCCTGGAGATCGATCTCCAGGGCGCCCGCCAGGTCAAGGACTCGATGTCCGAGTCGCAGCTGGTCTTCCTGGCCCCGCCGAGCTGGGAGGAGCTGGTCCGCCGCCTCACCGGGCGCGGCACCGAGTCGGCCGAGGTGATCGAGCGCCGGCTGGCGGCCGCGAAGGTCGAACTGGCCGCCGAGTCGGAGTTCGACACCACCCTTGTCAACACCTCCGTCGAGGACGTCGCACGTGAGCTGCTAACGTTGATGCTGTTGACTTCTGGGGAATGATCCCTGGTTCCCATCTTCGGAAGGTAGAGCGTGTCCTCTTCCATCACCGCGCCCGAGGGCATCATCAACCCGCCGATCGACGAGCTGCTCGAGGCCACGGACTCGAAGTACAGCCTCGTGATCTACGCGGCCAAGCGCGCGCGTCAGATCAACGCGTACTACTCCCAGCTCGGCGAGGGCCTGCTGGAGTACGTGGGTCCGCTGGTCGACACCCACGTCCACGAGAAGCCGCTCTCGATCGCCCTGCGCGAGATCAACGCGGGTCTGCTGACGTCCGAGGCCATCGAGGGCCCGGCTCAGTAAGCACGTAGCACTTGTAACGCTTGTCACCACAGGCCCGGCGGAACATCCGCCGGGCCTGTGGTGTCTCATGAAGTCGTACGCATCCGATTCCCCAGGGGAGCTGTGACAGTCGTGGCCAAGCCGAAGGTCGTTCTGGGCGTCAGCGGCGGCATCGCCGCCTACAAGGCGTGCGAGCTGCTGCGGAGGCTGACCGAGTCGGGTCACGACGTGCGCGTCGTCCCCACCGACTCCGCCCTCCACTTCGTCGGCGAGGCCACCTGGTCCGCGCTCTCCGGCCACCCGGTCTCGACCGAGGTGTGGGAGACCGTCCACGAGGTGCCGCACGTGCGGATCGGCCAGGGCGCCGACCTCGTCGTCGTCGCCCCCGCCACCGCCGACATGCTCGCCAAGGCCGCCCACGGCCTCGCCGACGACCTGCTCACCAACACGCTGCTGACCGCGCGCTGTCCCGTCGTCTTCGCCCCCGCCATGCACACCGAGATGTGGGAGCACCTGGCGACCCAGGAGAACGTGGCGACCCTGCGCCGCCGCGGCGCCGTCGTCATCGAACCCGCCGTGGGCCGCCTCACCGGCGTCGACACCGGCAAGGGTCGACTGCCCGACCCGGCGGAGATCTTCGAGGTCTGCCGGAGGATCCTCAGCCGCGGCACCGTCGCCCCCGACCTCGCCGGACGTCATGTCGTGGTCAGCGCGGGCGGCACCCGCGAGCCCCTCGACCCCGTCCGCTACCTGGGCAACCGCTCCTCCGGGAAGCAGGGCTACGCCCTCGCGCGGGCCGCCGCCGCCCGCGGGGCCCGGGTCACCCTCGTCGAGGCCAACACCGGCATCCCCGACCCGGCCGGCGTCGACGTCGTCCACGTCGGCACCGCGCTCCAGCTCCGCGAGGCCGTGCTCAAGGCCGTCGCCGACGCCGACGCGGTGGTCATGGCGGCCGCCGTCGCCGACTTCCGTCCGGCCGCCTACGCCTCCGGGAAGATCAAGAAGAAGGACGACGGCGGCGCCCCCACCGTCGAGCTGGTCCGCAACCCCGACATCCTGGCCGAGCTCGCCGCCGACCGCGCCCTGCCGGGCCAGGTCGTCGTCGGCTTCGCCGCCGAGACCGACGACGTCCTCGCCAACGGACGCGAGAAGCTCCGCCGCAAGGGCTGCGACCTCCTCGTCGTCAACGAGGTGGGGGAGCGCAAGACCTTCGGCTCCGAGGAGAACGAGGCCGTCGTGCTCGCCTCGGACGGCGCCGAGACCCCCGTACCGTACGGTCCGAAGGAAGCGCTCGCCGAGACGGTCTGGGACCTGGTCGTGCCGCGACTGCGCGCCACGACCTGACGACGGAAGAGACCGGAACGAGCCGGATTCACCCGGCCAGGGCATTCGCCAGGCGAGACACCTGGTCCATCGCCCGACCACGACCGATAGACTGTCCACGGAACGTCTTGGGGCGCAGCCCCCTGCCGGTCCGTCAACGAAGAGCCAGCAGCCGCTGCAACCCCAGGGAGCGTTGTGTCCCGTCGTCTGTTCACCTCGGAGTCCGTCACCGAGGGACACCCCGACAAGATCGCTGACCAGATCAGCGACACCATTCTCGACGCGCTGCTGCGCGAGGACCCCACCTCGCGCGTCGCCGTCGAGACGCTGATCACCACCGGCCTCGTGCACGTCGCCGGTGAGGTGACCACCAAGGCGTGGGCGGACATCCCGACCCTCGTCCGGAACAAGATCCTCGAGATCGGTTACGACTCCTCGAAGAAGGGCTTCGACGGCGCCTCCTGCGGCGTGTCGGTGTCCATCGGGTCTCAGTCCCCGGACATCGCCCAGGGCGTGGACACCGCGTACGAGAAGCGGGTCGAGGGCGATGAGGACGAGCTGGACAAGCAGGGCGCGGGCGACCAGGGCCTGATGTTCGGCTACGCGTCGGACGAGACCCCCGAGCTGATGCCGCTGCCGATCCACATCGCGCACCGGCTTTCCCGCCGGCTGACCGAGGTCCGCAAGAACGGCACCATCCCGTACCTGCGCCCCGACGGCAAGACCCAGGTCACCATCGAGTACGACGGCGACAAGGCCGTCCGTCTCGACACGGTCGTCGTCTCCTCGCAGCACGCCTCCGACATCGACCTGGAGTCGCTGCTCGCGCCCGACATCCGCGAGTTCGTCGTCGAGCACGTGCTCGCGCAGCTCGTCGAGGACGGCATCAAGCTCGACACCGAGGGTTACCGCCTCCTGGTGAACCCGACCGGCCGCTTCGAGATCGGCGGCCCGATGGGCGACGCCGGCCTCACCGGCCGCAAGATCATCATCGACACCTACGGCGGCATGGCCCGCCACGGTGGCGGCGCCTTCTCCGGCAAGGACCCGTCCAAGGTCGACCGCTCGGCCGCCTACGCCATGCGCTGGGTCGCCAAGAACGTCGTCGCCGCCGGCCTCGCCGCGCGCTGCGAGGTCCAGGTCGCCTACGCGATCGGCAAGGCCGAGCCCGTCGGACTCTTCGTCGAGACCTTCGGCACCAACACCGTCGAGAACGAGAAGATCGAGAACGCCATCGCCGAGGTCTTCGACCTCCGCCCGGCCGCGATCATCCGCGACCTCGACCTGCTCCGCCCGATCTACTCCCAGACCGCCGCCTACGGCCACTTCGGCCGCGAGCTGCCGGACTTCACCTGGGAGCGCACGGACCGCGTGGACGCCCTCAAGCAGGCCGCGGGCCTGTAGGCCCCTGCTGTACGCGACCGAAGCCCGGCGCCCCCTGGGGGCGGCCGGGCTTCGCTCTGCCCGCTGTCGGTGGCGTCTGGTAGGTATGGGGCTGTGAGCAGCGAGAACGAGAGGTCCGAGGAGCCCGCCGAGCCCGAGCAGCTCGCGCTCATCCGCGAGACCGTGCGGAAGGCCAAGGTGCCGCGGGCCAAGCCGCGGACCTGGCGGGGGGCCGCCCTCGCCAAGGAACTGCCCGTGGCCCGGGTCGTGGTGGACAAGGGGTCGCTCCACCTCGACCAGTTCTTCGACTACGCGGTGCCCGAGGAGCTGGACGAGACGGCGCGGCCCGGCGTGCGGGTGCGGGTGCGCTTCGGCGCGGGCGCCCACCAGGTCAAGAACGGCCGGCGGGAGGGCGGACGGCTCATCGACGGCTTCCTCGTCGAGCGGCGGGCCACCTCCGACTACTCGGGACCCCTTGCCGCGCTCGCCGACGTCGTCTCACCGGAGCCGGTCCTCGGCCCCGAGCTGCTCGGGCTCGCCCGTGCCGTCGCCGACCGGTACGCGGGAAGCCTGGCGGACGTGCTCACCCTCGCCGTGCCGCCGCGCAGCGCCCGCGCCGAGGGCCGCCCGTCCCCCGAGCCGCTGCCGCCGCCGGCCGCGCCGGAGCCGGGGAGCTGGACGCGGTACGAGCGAGGGCCCGCCTTCCTGGACTCCCTCGCGAGCGGCGGGGCACCCCGGGCCGTGTGGAACGCGCTGCCGGGACCGTACTGGGCCGAGGAGATCGCCCGCGCCGTGGCCGCCACCCTGGCCTCCGGCCGGGGAGCGCTCGTCGTCGTACCCGACGGACGGGCGGCGGGGCGCGTCGACGCGGCGCTCACCACGGTCCTGGGGGAGGGGCGGCACGCGCTGCTCACCGCCGAGGCGGGCCCCGAGAAGCGGTACGAGCAGTGGCTCGCGGTGCGGCGCGGGGCGGTGCGGGCGGTCGTCGGCACCCGGGCGGCGATGTTCGCCCCCGTACGTGACCTCGGTCTCGTCGTCATCTGGGACGACGGCGACGGCAGCCACAGTGAGCTGCACGCCCCGCAGCCGCACGCGCGCGAGGTGCTGCTGCTCCGCGCCGCCCACGACCGGTGCGCCTTCCTCCTCGGCAGTACCGGCTGCACCGTCGAGGCCGCCCAGCTCGTCGAGTCCGGATGGGCGAAGGCGCTGAACGCCGGACGGGAGCAGGTCCGCAGGGCCGCCCCGCTGATCCGGACCGTCGGCGACGGGGAACTCGCCCGCGACGAGGCCGCGCGCGCCGCCCGGCTGCCCTCGCTGGCCTGGCAGACCGTACGGGAGGGGCTGAAGACCGGGCCGGTGCTCGTCCAGGTGCCCCGGCGCGGATACGTACCGAGGCTGGCCTGCGAGCGGTGCCGGACGCCCGCCCGCTGCCGCCACTGCGCGGGGCCCCTTGAGGCCCCCGAGCAGCGCGAGCTGCACTGCGGTTGGTGCGGCCGCGGCGCCCCCGACTGGCACTGCCCGGCGTGCGGCTCGACGCGGCTGCGGGCCCAGGTGGTCGGCGCGCGGAGGACGGCGGAGGAGCTCGGCCGGGCGTTTCCGGCGGTGCCGGTCCGGACCTCGGGGCGGGACCACGTCCTGGACAGCGTGCCGGGGCGCCCCGCGCTCGTCGTGTCCACCCCCGGCGCCGAGCCCGTCGCCGAAGGCGGCTACGCGGCCGCGCTGCTCCTCGACGGCTGGGCCATGCTCGGCCGGCCCGACCTGCGGGCGGGCGAGGAGGCGCTGCGCCGCTGGATCGACGCGGCCTCGCTCGTACGGGGCCAGGCCGAGGGCGGCACCGTGGTCGTGGTCGCCGAGCCGACGCTCCGGCCGGTCCAGGCGCTGGTCCGCTGGGACCCGGTCGGGCACGCCCAGCGGGAGCTGGCCGAGCGGGCCGAGCTGGGCTTCCCGCCGGTGTCCCGGATGGCCGCGGTGACGGGCCCCCCGGAGGCCGTCGAAAGCTTCCTGGCGGGGGCAGGGCTCCCCCCGGACGCCGAGGTGCTCGGCCCGGTGCCGCTGCCCGTGGTCAGGCCAGGCGGCCCGCGCCGCCCCGGGGACCCGCCGCCGGGCGAGCAGTGGGACCGCGCCCTGGTCCGGGTCCCACCCGGCAGCGGCGCGGCCCTGGCGGCGGCGCTCAAGCAGGCACGAGCGGGCCGGCTCGCCCGGGGCGGCGGGGACCCGGTGCGGATCCGGGTCGACCCGCCGGACATCGGCTGAGGGTCGCGGGCGGCGGGGCGGCGGGGACGGGCCGGCCGCCCGCACCAGCCAGGCGGTGGGGATGGCGGGCACGGGCCGGGGCACGCGGGAACGGCCGCCTGCCGCTGCCGGGCGACGGGGGCCGGGCACGGCCGGGCATGCGGACGGCCGCCTGCCACTACCGGGCGGTGGGGGCGCCGAGTACCGGCCGGGGCTGCGGGACGGCCGCCCGCCCCAGCCGGGCGGTGGGGGCGGGAGCACACCGCCCGGGCACGCGGGACGGCCGCCTGCCCCCGGTGGGGTGGGCGGCCGTTCGGATGGGCCTGAGTCGTCAGCCGTTGCGCGGGCCCGGGAAGGCCGGCGGGCGCGGGTCCTCGCGGAGGGCGGCGCTGCCCGAGGTGGGCTGCGGGGGCATCGAGCGGGCCGCGGGGACCGAGGGGAGCGTGCGGGTCACGCCCGGCTCGACGATCGGTTCCTGGTCGACGACCGCGCCCGGCTGGGGCGCGCGGCGGGCACCGTAGCGGCGGTGGACGGCCTGCTTGGTGACTCCGAGCGCGGAGCCCACCGCGTCCCAGGAGAAGCCGAGCGAGCGGTCGAAGTCGACCGCGGCGGTCACCAGCGTCTCGACGCTGTCCCGCAGCTCCTGGGCGAGCCGTACGGTCGGGGCGGGGGCCCGCCCGTAGACGACGAAGCCCGTGGACGGGCCGGAGCGGCGAGGGCGGTAGACATTGCCCAGCTGGGCCGTGAGCGTGCGCAGTGCGTCCACCTGCCGCCGGACCCGCTCGATGTCCCGCACCAGCAGGTGCAGACTCGCCCGAGCCTGGGCGTCGTGGGTTGCGTGGTCGGCCATGTGAAAGCCTCTCGAACCGGCATGTAAGGGGAAGGGCCGCAAGGGGAACGGCGACCCGATTCGGTCAATCTCTCTTGACCAACGCGCCACCCGGAGTTGGGTCACGCTGCGGGGGCGTACACGCATATGCGCGGGGCGCTCGTCCTCCCGTACGCCCCCTCCGTAAGACCCCCCTAGACTGGTGCGCTGCCCGTAAAGCCCCCGGACAGACAGGCAGTCGCCACCCATGAAGCTCGTCTTCGCAGGCACCCCCGAGGTCGCCGTACCCGCCCTGGACGCCCTGCTCTCCTCCGGCCGGCACGAGGTCGCCGCCGTGATCACCCGGCCGGACGCGCCGGCGGGGCGCGGCCGGCGGCTCGTCGCCAGCCCGGTGGCCCAGCGGGCGGAGGAGGCCGGGATCGAGGTCCTCAAGCCGGCCAGGCCCCGTGACGAGGAGTTCCTCGCCCGGCTGCGGGAGATCGCGCCGGACTGCTGCCCGGTCGTCGCGTACGGCGCGCTGCTGCCGAAGGTCGCCCTCGACATCCCGGCCAGGGGCTGGGTCAACCTGCACTTCTCGCTGCTGCCGGCGTGGCGGGGCGCGGCGCCCGTGCAGCACTCGCTGATGGCGGGTGACCAGGTGACGGGCGCGTCGACCTTCCTGATCGAGGAGGGGCTCGACTCGGGGCCGGTGTACGGCGTCGTCACCGAGGACGTCCGTCCGACCGACACGAGCGGCGACCTGCTCACCCGGCTCGCGTTCGCGGGCGCCGGGCTGCTCGCCGCGACCATGGACGGCATCGAGGACGGGGCGCTCCAGGCGGTCCCGCAGCCCGCCGAGGGCGTCACCCTCGCCCCGAAGATCCAGGTCGAGGACGCGCACGTCGACTTCGCCGCCCCCGCGCTCCGGGTCGACCGGGTGGTCCGCGGCTGCACCCCGGCCCCCGGCGCTTGGACCGTCTTCCGCGGAGAGCGCCTCAAGCTGATCCAGGTCACCCCGCTGCCGGACCGCACCGACCTCGCCCCGGGCGAGCTCGCGGCCGGCAAGAACAACGTGCACGCGGGCACCGGCTCGTACGCCGTCGAACTCCTCTGGGTCCAGCCCCAGGGCAAGAAGCCGATGAAGGCGGCCGACTGGGCCCGCGGGGTCCGGATCGCGCCTGGTGAGCGGCTGGGCGCGTAGCGGGGGTGCTGCCCCTGCCCGAGGGCTCCTGGTGGGACTGGGAGGTCCGCTCCTACGACGGCAGCCGACTCACCCTGGCCGCCGGCCACGACCTCTCGTACCACCACGGGCTCGAAGTCGTCTTCACGGACACCCTCTACGTCCGGTGTCCGACGCACTTCATGGACCCGGAATTCCGCGCGCCCACGCCGGGGGAGCGTGCGGAGGTCGCCCGTCTCGTCGGTGCCGAGCCGCCCGTGCTCGTCGCCTTCGAGGCGGACGGCGGCGGCACCGAGCCCGCCGTGTGCCTGATCGCGGCCGAGGACTGGGCGATCCGTCAGGGGCGTTTTCCCCGGTAGACGTCGGCGGACGTAGGCTTGGGGGGTTGGACCTCTTCTTTTCTTCACGCGGAGCACCTTTGAGCGAGCAGGCACGTCGCCGTCCCCCCAAGCCCTACCGGCGGCCCCAGAAGGACCCCGTCCGGATGCTCGCCTTCGAGGCGTTGAGGGCGGTGGACGAGCGGGACGCCTACGCGAACCTGGTGCTGCCGCCGCTGCTGAAGAAGGCTCGGGAGCAGGGCGACTTCGACACGCGGGACGCGGCGCTCGCGACCGAGCTCGTGTACGGGACGCTGCGCCGCCAGGGGACGTACGACGCGATCATCTCCGCCTGCATCGACCGCCCCCTGCGCGAGGTCGACCCGCCCGTGCTCGACGTGCTCGCGCTCGGCGCGCACCAGCTGCTCGGGACCCGGATCCCCACCCACGCCGCCGTCTCCGCCAGCGTCGAGCTGGCCCGGGTGGTGCTCGGCGACGGGCGGGCCAAGTTCGTGAACGCCGTCCTGCGGAAGATCTCGCAGCAGGACCTCGACGCCTGGGTGGCGCAGGTCGCCCCGCCGTACGACAAGGACCCCGAGGACCACCTCGCCGTCGTCCACTCGCACCCCCGCTGGGTCGTCTCGGCGCTCTGGGACTCCCTCGGCGGCGGCCGCGCCGGGATCGAGGACCTCCTGGAGGCCGACAACGAGCGCCCCGAGGTCACCCTCGTCGCCCGCCCCGGCCGCTCCACCACGGAGGAGCTCGCCGCGGCCACCGAGACCCTGCCGGGCCGCTGGTCCCCGTACGCCCTGCGGATGGCCGAGGGCGGCGAGCCCGGCGCCATCGAGGCGGTGAAGGACGGCAGCGCCGGCGTGCAGGACGAGGGCAGCCAGCTCGTCGCGATCGCCCTCGCGAACGCGCCCCTCGACGGCCCCGACTCCCGCTGGCTCGACGGCTGCGCGGGTCCCGGCGGCAAGGCCGCGCTGCTCGCCGCCCTCGCCTCCGAGCGGGGCGCCTTCCTGCTCGCCTCCGAGAAGCAGCCGCACCGCGCCCGCCTCGTCGAGCGCGCGCTCGCGGGCAACCCCGGCCCGTACCAGGTGATCGCCGCCGACGGCACCCGCCCGCCCTGGCGTCCCGGCTCCTTCGACCGGGTCCTCATGGACGTACCGTGCTCGGGCCTCGGCGCCCTGCGCCGCCGCCCCGAGGCCCGCTGGCGCCGCCGCCCCGACGACCTGGACGGCTTCGCCCCGCTCCAGCGCGCGCTCCTCACCGAGGCGCTGAGCGCCGTGCGCGTCGGCGGAGTCGTGGGGTACGCGACCTGCTCGCCGCATCTGGCGGAGACCCGGGTGGTCGTCGACGACGTCCTGAAGAAGGTCGGCGGCGCCGAACTGATCGACGCCCGCCCGCTGCTGCCGGGCGTACCGGCGCTCGGCGAAGGACCCGACCTCCAGCTCTGGCCGCATCTGCACGGCACGGACGCCATGTATCTGGCGCTGATCCGCCGGACCGCCTGACCCGCTGACCGCCGGACCGCCTGACCATTTGGGCGGCGAGGCCCACCGCCCCGCCCGCAATCTCCCGGTCTGTACGGGTCACCGGCTCGTCACTTCGTACCGAAAGTGGTCTGGACCGGTACCGAAACCGCTCGGCGGCAAAGAAGTACCCAAGAACGTGGGAGGCTTGGCACATGGCGCAGATCAACCCCAGCATCCTGTCCGCGGACTTCGCCCGGCTCGCCGAGGAGGCGAAGGCCGTCGACGGGGCGGACTGGCTGCACGTCGACGTGATGGACAACCACTTCGTGCCCAACCTCACCCTGGGCGTACCGATCGTGGAGTCGCTCGCCCGCGCGACCGACACGCCCCTCGACTGCCACCTGATGATCGAGGACCCCGACCGCTGGGCGCCCCAGTACGTGGAGGCCGGCGCCGGCTCGGTGACCTTCCACGTCGAGGCCGCGGCCGCGCCCGTCCGGCTCGCGCGCGAGATCCGGGCCAAGGGCGCGCGGGCCTCGATGGCACTCAAGCCGGCCACGCCCATCGAGCCGTACGAGGACCTGCTCCCCGAGCTCGACATGCTGCTGATCATGACGGTCGAGCCCGGCTTCGGCGGTCAGGCCTTCCTCGACATCATGCTGCCCAAGATCCGCCGTACCCGGGAGCTGATCTCCAAGCACGGTCTCGAGCTGTGGCTCCAGGTCGACGGCGGGGTCGCCGAGTCCACGATCGAGCGGTGCGCCGAGGCCGGCGCCGACGTCTTCGTCGCGGGTTCCGCGGTCTACGGCGCGGCGGACCCCGCCGCCGCCGTCGCCTCCCTCAGGGCCCGCGCGGACGCCGTGACGGCCACCGCCCCCTGGGCGTGTGGCCACTGAGCCTCCGGCGGATGAACGCGGCCCGTCGGGCTGCCGACAGGACTGATCAAGGCCCGCCGGATCTGACAGGATGGAACGGCGCGTCCAGAGTGTGAACGTAAACAGCGGTACGTGAACGGCAGTGAGGAGATCGCGGTGGCGGGTATGTCGGCGGGACGGTCAGCCCTGCGGATGGGCCCCGCGGAGCTGGTGCAGGCGGCGGCCATGGCCCGCCGCTTCTACCTCGAGGGCAAGTCGAAGATCCAGATCGCCGAGGAGTTCGGCGTGAGCCGCTTCAAGGTGGCCCGGGTCCTGGAGACCGCCCTCGAGCGCGACCTCGTGCGCATCGAGATCCGCGTACCGGCCGAGCTGGACGCCGAGCGCTCCGACGCGCTCCGCGCCCGGTACGGGCTCCGTCACGCCGTCGTCGTCGAGTCCCCGGCGGAGGGCGAGGACGAGTCGCCCGACCCGGAGAACCTCGGCGAGGTCGCGGCCGACCTGCTCGGCGAGCTGGTCGCCGAGGGAGACGTCCTGGGCCTGGCCTGGGGCCGCTCCACCATCCACATGGCGGCGGCCCTCGACCGGCTGCCGCCGTGCACGGTCGTCCAGCTCACCGGGGTGTACGACGCCGGGACCGCCGAGCGCGGCTCCGTCGAGGCGGTACGCCGCGCCGCCCAGGTCTCCGGCGGCGAGGCCCACCCGATCTACGCGCCGATGCTGCTGCCCGACCCGGCGACGGCGGCCGCCCTGCGCAGCCAGACCGGTATCGCGCGGGCCTTCGAGTACTTCGACAAGGTGACCGTCGCCTGCGTCTCCATCGGCTCCTGGGAGCCGGGCATCTCCACCGTCCACGACATGCTCTCCGACGAGGAGCGCGCCCACTACGCCTCGCTCGGCGTCGCCGCCGAGATGTCCGCGCACCTCTTCGACGCCGAGGGCCGCCGGGTCGGCCGTGACCTGGGCGAGCGCTGCATCACCGTCGAGGCGGACCGGCTGCGCCGCATCCCCGAGGTCGTGGCGATCGCGGGCGGGCAGCGCAAGGCGGCGGCGATCGGCGCGGTGCTCCGCTCCGGCCTCGTCACCAGCCTGGTGACCGACCGGGCCGCGGCGGACTTCCTGCTCACCGACTCGAGCCCGGGCACGCACCCGGCACTCGACCGGACGGACCCGGACGGCATCTGAGGCCTCGACAGAGGTCGGACCCGCCGACTGAGGCGGGCGCGTCAGCACGGCGCGCGGGCGGGGCCCGCAGCGGCAGCCGCAGCCGCAGCCGCCGCTGCCGGCGGACCCGCGCCCGCTGAGGCGGCGCGTCCGCCCCGCGCGCCACCCCGCGCGTCCGCCCCCCCGCGCGTCCGCCCCCCCCGCGGCCGGTGGCGCGGTGGCAGCATCGGGGCCATGACCCTCAGGTGCGCACGGGCCGCGCTCGCGCTGTTCGCCGGCCTCTCGCTCCTCCTCACCGGGTGCTCGGGCGGCGGCGAGACCGCCTCCGCCCCGCGCAGCGTCTCCGCATCCCCGAGCAGGGCCTCCACGCTGCCGGTGGTCCAGGCGGCGGATCTGCCACCCGAGGCACGGGAGGCGCTGGCGCTCATCGCGCGCGGTGGGCCCTTCCCGTACGCCAAGGACGGCGCCGTGTTCGGCAACTTCGAGCGGATCCTGCCGCGGCGCCCGCGCGGCCACTACCACGAGTACACGGTCAGGACGCCCGGCGAACGGGATCGCGGGGCCCGACGCATCGTCACCGGCCTGAGCGGGGAGACGTACTACACCGACGACCACTACCAGAGCTTCCGGGAGGTGGTCGGAGCATGAACGCGACCCACCGCACGGGCCACGGGGCCCCCGACCTGTCCCGCCCCGTCGTGCTCGACCTGCACGGAGTCACCGACAAGACCACCTTCATGAACCGCTGCGTGCGCGCCCTCCCGCTGCCGGTCTGGTTCGGGCACAACTGGGACGCCCTCGCCGACTGCCTCGCCGATATGGGTCGCCCCATGGCGATCGTGGTCACCGGCTGGCAGGCTTATGCCGAGGCCAGCCCCGACGAGTGGGCGACCGCCGAGGAGGTCTTCTCCGCGGCGGCCCGCGCCGGCGTCGAAGGCCTCACCGTCCTCCTCTCGCTCGGTGGCTTGGAGGATCCGACAGGCGAGCCCCCGCGAGGCTCGGACGATTAGCCCGGGGTCGGTATCCGTACCGGCGTGGGAGAATGAACTACGTGCTTTTTCCCCTGGCTGAAATGCCTAGGGGCCGATCCGAACGACTGGGATGTCAGCACGTGCGTTTCCTCAATGACGTCAAGCCGCCCTACGACCTGACGTACGACGATGTGTTCATGGTGCCGAGCCGCTCGGCCGTCGGTTCCCGCCAGGCGGTGGACCTCTCCTCGCCCGACGGAAGCGGGACGACGATCCCGCTGGTCGTCGCCAACATGACCGCCA
Organism: Streptomyces sp. NPDC093795; assembly: GCF_044764665.1. Classification (NCBI taxonomy): domain Bacteria; kingdom Bacillati; phylum Actinomycetota; class Actinomycetes; order Kitasatosporales; family Streptomycetaceae; genus Streptomyces; species Streptomyces sp. NPDC093795. Next base: position 89,664 of record NZ_JBIWIO010000007.1, on the reverse strand, counting down.
TCGCCGGCCGCCGGATGGCCGAGACCGTCGCCCGCCGTGGCGGCATCGTCGTCATCCCGCAGGACATCCCGATCGAGGTCGTCACCGACGTCATCGCCTGGGTCAAGAGCCGCCACCACGTCCTCGACACCCCGATCGTCCTCGAGCCGCACCAGACCGTCGCCGACGCGCTGTCGCTGCTGCCCAAGCGCGCCCACGACGCCGGTGTCGTCGTCGACGAGAACCGCCGCCCGGTGGGTGTCGTCACGGACGCCGACCTCTCCGGCGTGGACCGCTTCACCCAGCTCTCCGAGGTCATGTCCAGGGACCTGCTGCTCCTGGACGCCGACATCGACCCGCGCGAGGCGTTCAACACCCTCGACGCGGCCAACCGCCGCTACGCCCCGGCCGTCGACGCGGACGGCAGGCTCGTCGGCATCCTCACCCGCAAGGGCGCGCTGCGCGCGACGCTCTACAGCCCGGCCGTCGACAAGAACGGGCAGCTGCGCATCGCCGCCGCCGTCGGCATCAACGGCGACGTGGCGGGCAAGGCCAAGCAGCTCCTCGACGCCGGCGTCGACACGCTGGTCATCGACACCGCCCACGGCCACCAGGAGTCGATGATCTCCGCCATCCGGACCGTACGGGCGCTCGACCCGCACGTCCCGATCGTCGCGGGCAACATCGTCGCCGCCGAGGGCGTCAAGGACCTCATCGAGGCGGGCGCCGACATCATCAAGGTCGGCGTCGGCCCCGGCGCCATGTGCACCACCCGCATGATGACCGGCGTCGGCCGCCCGCAGTTCTCGGCCGTCCTGGAGTGCGCCGCCGAGGCGAAGAAGCACGGCAAGCACGTCTGGGCCGACGGCGGTGTCCGGCACCCGCGCGACGTCGCCATGGCGCTCGCCGCCGGTGCGTCCAACGTGATGATCGGCTCCTGGTTCGCCGGTACGTACGAGTCCCCCGGCGACCTCCAGCACGACGCCAAGGGGCGCGCGTACAAGGAGTCCTTCGGCATGGCCTCCGCGCGCGCGGTCCGGAACCGGACCTCCGAGGAGTCCTCCTACGACCGTGCCCGCAAGGCGCTGTTCGAGGAGGGCATCTCCACCTCGCGCATGTTCCTCGACCCGGCCCGCCCGGGCGTCGAGGACCTGATCGACTCGATCATCGCGGGCGTCCGCTCCTCCTGCACCTACGCCGGTGCCGGCTCGCTCGCCGAGTTCGAGGAGAAGTCCGTGGTCGGTATCCAGTCCGCCGCGGGCTACGCCGAGGGCAAGCCGCTGCACGCCAGCTGGAGCTAGTCGCTCGTCGTCGTCGTACGCCGTGGGCCCCCGGGACATCGTTCCCGGGGGCCCACGGCGTTCCCGTATCCGGTCGGCGCCCTCCCGGCTACGAGGCGGGCACGTACGGGCGTAGCGCCTCCGCCACCGCCGTCGCGATCCGCGCATGGCCCCGGTCGTCCGGGTGCAGCCCGTCCGCCAGGTGCTCCGGGCCGAGCAGCGGCCGCCCCGGCAGCACCAGGAGCCGTCCGTCGCCCTCCGCCGCCAGGTCCCGGCCCGCCCGCTCCATGGCCCTGCGCAGCTCCGTGAGGGTGGCTCCCAGGGCGTTACGGGTGTGCTCGGCCTCCGGGCGCAGGACGGGCGAGACGATGAGCAGGGGGGCGTCAGGGTGCCCCTGGCGCACGAGGCCGACGAACGCCCGGACGGTGGCGTACAGCCAGTCGGCCGTCGCGGGCACCCGGGACCAGCAGTTCGTGCCGAACGCGAGCGTGATCACCTCGCCGGGCAGCCGCGCCAACTGCTCGGCGAGCGGGAGTTCGCCCCGCGCCCCGCCCGCGTACCCGAGGTTCACCGCGTCGAGCCCGAGCAGCCGTCCCGCCGTCGCGGGCCAGGAGTGGGCGGGCCGGGTCGACCACCAGCCCTCGGTGATCGAGTCGCCGTGGACCAGCCACCGGGGCCGGACCGGGGCGGGGGAGAGGCCGCCGCCGACGGCCCGCAGGGCGAGCGGCACCGGGGCCTGCCCCTCCGGGAGGTGGAGGGTGAAGACGCCGCCGCCCGGAGGCAGCGGGAGAGTGACGGTGGCCTCGGCGGCCGGGGCGGCGCAGGTCTCGCCGACGAACCGCGTCCCGCTCCACAGGGCGAAGCAGTGGCGCAGCCCGGCGAGCGGGTCGCCCGCCTCCGGGACGGTGGCCCGGTACCGCAGCCGCACCGCGCGCGTACCGGGCTCGGCGGTGAACTCGAGCCGTACGCCGATGGGCAGCGCGGCCCGCTCGGCGATGTCCCACGGCAGCCGGTCCAGGTCGGCGGGATCCGCCCGCACGGGCCGGCCGCCGTCCAGCCAGGCCGTACCGCGCAGGAAGGGTGCCGGGTCGTGCCAGCCCTCCGGGGCCTCCGTCCGAGGGGTGGTCAGGGGCTTGCTGCGTCGGTCATCGGTCATGAGGAGTCCTTGCGCGCGCGGGGGCCGGTTCACACCCGGATGTGTCGATTCATGCGGGGGCGCGCAATGTTTCCCCGTCCGGGCCCGAAGTGCGCAATGATCATCCGGTACTGCGCAACAACCCTGCATTACGAGTGCGAACCCCGGGCGTTTAGGCTCGTGCCTCGTACCAGGAGTGGCGGCGACCGTCTGCTCGGCGGTTCCCCTTCCCCCGTGGGCCTGACTCGTCATGTCCACGCACCGCCGCGGTCCTCGCCCCGCCTACAGGCAGCGATAAGGAGCCTCCGCAGTGCTGGACCACGGCGCAGCCCCACCGGTCGTCGACACGGCCACCCCCAAGACCTCCGCCCTCGGCGCGCTCACCCGTCGCAAGCCGGTGGAACAGCTGGTCGCAGAGGGTGGACAGGGCGAGGGAGGCAACCTCCGCCGCTCGCTCTCCATGTGGCAGCTGACCATGATCAGCATCGGTGCCACGCTCGGCACCGGCATCTTCGTCGTCCTCGGCGACGCCGTCCCCGAGGCCGGTCCCGCGGTCACCCTCGCCTTCGCCATCGCGGGCCTCGCGGCCCTCTTCTCGGCCCTCTCGTACGCCGAGCTGGCCGGCTCCATACCGGTGGCGGGTTCCTCCTACTCGTACGCTTACGCAACGATGGGTGAACTCGTCGCCTGGGTCTGCGGCTGGTGCCTGGTCCTGGAGTACGGAGTCTCGGTCGCCGCCGTGGCCGTCGGCTGGGGCGAGTACCTCAACGAGCTGCTCGACGGCACCATCGGCGTCACCATCCCCGCGATGCTCTCCTCGGCTCCGGGCGAGGGCGGCGTGATCAACCTGCCCGGGCTCATCGTGGTGCTGCTCGCCATGGTGTTCCTGCTCGGCGGCGCCCGTGAGTCCGCCGTGGTCAACACGATCATGGTCTTCGTGAAGATCGCCGCGCTCGTGCTCTTCTGCGCCATCGGCTTCATGGGCTTCAAGTCCGGCAACTACGCCGACTTCATGCCGCTCGGCATGGCCGGCGTCGGTGCCGCCGGGGCCACCCTCTTCTTCTCGTACATCGGCTTCGACGCCGCCTCCACCGCCGGTGAGGAGGCGAAGAACCCCAAGCGCGACCTGCCCCGCGCGATCATGCTGTCGCTGCTCATCGTCACCGTGCTCTACGTCGCGGTCGCGGCCGTCGCCGTCGGCGCGTGGAACTGGAAGGACTTCGACGGCTCCGAGGCCACTCTCGCCGCGATCATGAACGACGTCAGCGGCCAGAAGTTCTGGGGCACCCTGCTCGCCGCCGGCGCCGTCATCTCGATCGCCAGCGTGGTGCTCACCGTCCTCTACGGCCAGACCCGCGTGCTCTTCGCGATGTCCCGTGACGGCCTCGTCCCCAAGGTCTTCGCCAAGGTCAACGCCAAGACCGGCACCCCCCGCGTCAACACCGTCATCGTGTCGCTGTTCTGTGGCGCCCTCGCCTCCGTCATCCCGCTGGGCAAGCTCGTCGACGCCACCAGCATCGGCACCCTCTTCGCCTTCGCCCTGGTCAACGTCGCGGTGATCGTGCTGCGCCGCACCCGCCCGACCATGGACCGCACCTTCCGCGTGTCGCTCGGCTGGACCTTCCCGATCCTCGGCTTCCTGGCCTGCGCGTACCTCATGTACCACCTGGACGCGGTCACCTGGGCGGTCTTCGGTTGCTGGATGGCCGCGGGCCTCGTGTTCTACTTCCTGTACGGCATGCGCCGCTCCCGACTGGCCACCGCGCCGGTCGTGGCAGGGACCTCAGCAGAGAAGTGATCCACCCGTAGTGCGACTCAACGACCTCGACGAACGCATCGTCCACGCCCTCGCGGAAGACGCCCGCCGCAGCTACGCCGACATCGGCTCGCTCGTCGGACTCTCCGCGCCCGCCGTGAAGCGGCGCGTGGACCGGCTCCGGGCCGAGGGCGCCATCACCGGCTTCACCGTACGGGTGGACCCGGCGGCGCTCGGCTGGGAGACCGAGGGCTTCGTCGAGATCTACTGCCGCCACAACACCTCGCCGAACGACATCCGGCGAGGTCTGGAGCGGTACCCCGAGGTGGTGTCCGCGTCGACCGTCACCGGCGACGCGGACGCCGTCGTCCAGGTCTTCGCCTCGGACATGCGGCACTTCGAACGGGTCCTGGAGCGGATCGCGGGCGAGCCGTTCGTGGAGCGCACCAAGTCCGTCCTGGTGCTCTCGCCGCTGCTGCGGCGCTTCTCCTCCGGCTCGCCCGCGTAGCCCTACCGGCGTAGCCCTGCCGGAGCCGTCCCCGCGGTCACTCCGTCGGGTAGTCGAACCTCCACGGCAGGACGTGGAAGTCGCCGGTGCCGGGCGTGACCCTCTCGTACGGCGCCGCGCTGTTGCACGGCGGCACCTCGTCCTTCGTCGGGTCGGAGGCGAGCCAGCTGTAGCCGAGCCGATCGTGCTTGCCGTCGTCGTGCACCGACACCCCGACCCGCTTGTCCTTGAGCCCGGGTACGTCGGTCTCGACGACGACGCCCGTCACGGTGGCCACCTTCCCGCCCGTCGCGAGGCAGTCGACCTCCACGGTGGCGGAGCCGCCCTTGCCGTCCTTGTAGTGGCTGTAGCGGAACGTGCCCGTGGCCTTCAACGGATCGTTCCGATCCTTCGCCGCCAGATGCGCGTCGAACGTGAAGGTGATGTCGTCCCCGGCCGGCCGGTACAGCTCGGCCGAGCCGGTCAGCGCCGCCGCCTCCCGGGGGGCGCCCTTCCCGTCCCCCGAGGCGACGGCGGAGCCCGCGGCCCCCGCCGTGATCAGCAGGGCGGCGGCGAGGGCGGCGATCTTCGTGCGACGGTTCATGGCGATCCGGTCCTTCTCGTTGAGGTCTTCCCGACGACCACCACTCTTCCGCGCGGCCCGCGCCGGGACGTCGCGCCCGGGAACGGTTCCCCTCTCCGCCGCGCGGCGGGGCACCCGTACGACCCCGGTCGGAGCCGTACGCAACGAATCGCCGCGTGATCCTCGGATCGCGCAACGGTTCGACGGTCGGTCCGCAACGCTCCCGGCTTGTCCCGGCAGAGCGCGGAACCGTACCGTTTTTGACGTCTTCCCCTTGTACTTTCGACCCCCGAGGATCACTCATGCCCGCGCTGCGCGTCGCCCTGCTCCAGAGCTCCGGCGAGCTCGGTGACGTGGCCGCCAACCTCAAGATCCTCGACGAGGCCGCCGCCCGCGCGGCCGCCGCGGGCGCGGGCGTGCTGCTCGCCCCCGAGCTCTTCCTCACCGGGTACGCCATCGGCGCCGACATGGCACGCCTGGCCGAACCGGCCGACGGCCCCTCCGCCCGCGCCGTCGCGGCCATCGCCGTGCGCCACGGCCTGGCCGTCGGCTACGGCTACCCGGAGCGGAACACCGAGCGGCACGGGGTGCTCCACAACTCCGCCCAGCTCATCGGCGCCGACGGCGAGGTGCTCGCGCGGTACCGGAAGACCCACCTCTACGGCGGCTTCGAGACCCAGTGGTTCACGCCGGGCGAGGAGAGCGTCGTGCAGGCGGAGCTCGGCGGGCTCACCGTCGGCCTGATGATCTGCTACGACGTCGAGTTCCCCGAGAACGTCCGGGCGCAGGCGCTGGCCGGTACGGACCTCCTCCTCGTACCGACCGCCCTCATGCACCCCGCCGAGATCGTCGCCGAGTCCGTCGTGCCCGTACGCGCCTTCGAGAACCAGCTCTACATCGCGTACGCCAACCGGACCGGTCCCGAGGGCGACTTCGAGTTCGTCGGCCTCTCCACCCTCGCCGGCCCCGACGGCACCGCCCGCGCCCGCGCCGGCCGCGGCGAGGACCTCGTGGTCGGCGACGTCGACCCCGCCTTCCTGGCGGCCTCGCGGGCGGGCAACCCGTACCTCGCCGACCGCCGCCCCGGGCTCTACGGCTCCCTCGTCTGAGCCGCCCCTCCCGCCTTCCCGACCTGCCTCACCTTTTCCGTGCAAGGAGTCCGTACCCCATGACGTCCACGGTGCCCACGACCGCCGTCCCCCACAGCGACGGCCAGCCGCCGATCACCATGTTCGGTCCGGACTTCCCGTACGCCTACGACGACTTCCTGGCCCACCCGGCCGGGCTCGGCCAGATACCGGCCACCGAGCACGGCACCGAGGTCGCCGTCATCGGCGGCGGGCTCTCCGGGATCATCGCCGCGTACGAGCTGATGAAGATGGGCCTCAAGCCCGTCGTCTACGAGGCCGACCAGATCGGCGGCCGACTGCGCACCGTCGGCTTCGAGGGCACCGCCACCGAAGGCCTCACCGCCGAGATGGGCGCGATGCGCTTCCCGCCCTCCTCGACCGCGCTCCAGCACTACATCGACCTGGTCGGCCTGGAGACCACGCCCTTCCCGAACCCGCTGGCCGAGTCGACCCCGTCGACCGTCGTCGACCTCAAGGGCGAGTCCCACTACGCCACCACCGTCGACGACCTCCCGCAGGTCTACCGCGACGTGATGAACGCGTGGAACGCCTGCCTGGACGAGGGCGCCGACTTCTCCGACATGAACCAGGCCATGCGCGAGCGTGACGTCCCGCGCATCCGCGAGATCTGGTCGAAGCTCGTCGAGAAGCTCGACAACCAGACCTTCTACGGCTTCCTCTGCGAGTCGGAGTCCTTCAAGTCCTTCCGGCACCGGGAGATCTTCGGCCAGGTCGGCTTCGGCACCGGCGGCTGGGACACCGACTTCCCCAACTCCATCCTGGAGATCCTCCGCGTCGTCTACACCGAGGCCGACGACCACCACCGCGGCATCGTGGGCGGCTCGCAGCAGCTGCCGCTGCGCCTGTGGGAGCGCGAGCCGGAGAAGATCGTCCACTGGGCGCAGGGCACCTCGCTCAGCTCCCTGCACGAGGGCGCCCCGAAGCCGGCCGTGACCCGGCTGAACCGGACCGCGGGCAACCGGATCACCGTCACCGACGCCTCCGGCGACATCCGCACGTACCAGGCGGCGATCTTCACCGCCCAGTCCTGGATGCTGCTCTCCAAGATCGCCTGTGACGACTCGCTCTTCCCGATCGACCACTGGACCGCCATCGAGCGCACCCACTACATGGAGAGCTCCAAGCTCTTCGTGCCCGTGGACCGGCCGTTCTGGCTGGACAAGGACGAGGAGACCGGACGGGACGTCATGTCGATGACGCTGACCGACCGGATGACCCGTGGCACGTACCTCCTGGACGACGGCCCGGACAAGCCGGCCACGATCTGTCTCTCGTACACCTGGTGCGACGACAGCCTGAAGTGGCTGCCTCTCTCCGCGAACGAGCGGATGGAGGTCATGCTGAAGTCGCTCGGCGAGATCTACCCGAAGGTCGACATCCGGAAGCACATCATCGGCAACCCGGTGACCGTCTCCTGGGAGAACGAGCCCTACTTCATGGGCGCGTTCAAGGCGAACCTGCCGGGTCACTACCGCTACCAGCGGCGCCTGTTCACCCACTTCATGCAGGACCGGCTGCCCGAGGACAAGCGGGGCATCTTCCTCGCCGGTGACGACATCTCCTGGACGGCCGGCTGGGCCGAGGGCGCGGTGCAGACGGCGCTCAACGCCGTCTGGGGCGTGATGCACCACTTCGGCGGCACCACCGACGGCACCAACCCGGGCCCGGGTGACGTGTACGAGGAGATCGCCCCGGTCGAGCTGCCGGAGGACTGATCCCCGTACGGATCACGGCCTGGTGAGCGGCGTGAGCAGCATTCGCCCCACCAGGCCCACCGACCGGTCGAGGCGTTCCCTGAACTCCTCGGCCAGGTCGGGCAGTTCGCGCAGCTGCCAGAGCGAGCGGGCCGCCAGCCAGGCCCCGTCACGGGCCCGGTCCAGGCTCCAGCAGCCCAGCAGGTGCGTCAGCGGGTCCGTGATCTCCAGCACGTCCGGGCCCGGCATCACCTCCTCGCGGATCCGCTCCTCCAGGAGCACGAGGATGTCGCCGACGCGGTCGAACTCGTCCTCCAGCTCCTCCGGCGCGCACTCGAGCGTCCGGCAGGTGTCGACGACGGCGAGCGCGAGGTCGTGCCCGATGTGCGCGTTGATCCCGGCCAGCGCGAACTGGAGCGGCCGTACGCCGGGATGTCGCCGGTAGTGGAAGAGCGGCCGCCAGCAGGCCGGGGCGGGGCTGCCGGTGGCGACGGAGTCGACGACCGAGAGGTAGCGCTCGGCGAAGCGCACCTCGAGGGTCGCGGCCGCCCGGCGGTCGGTGAAGGTTCCGGACTCGATGGCGTGCCCGATCTCCTCCGTGACCGTCAGATAGACCCGGTTGAAGACGGCGACACCGTCCGTCGGGTGCCAGGCCGAACGGATGGTGCGCATCCGCTCGACCACCGGGTCGACGGCGGTGAACTGCCCGATCTGCGTGGTCTGCGCCATGGGGGCAGCGTCCCAGGAGCCGGGCCCGGGAGGGAACTCTCCGGGCCCGGCTTCCCCAGAACGGGCGAATCACTCAGCTCTTCGACACCGGTCCGCCGCCGGACGTGCTCTCGGACCCGGGGGAGCCCTCGGGGTCGGCGGTGTCCTCGGAGCCGGCGGGGCTCTCGTACGAGCTGGTCCCGGAGTCGAGCAGCGGCTCCTGCTCCTTGAGGTGGGCCGGGGCGAAGGCGCGCAGCACGTGGTAGCCGGTGATGACGACGATCGTGCCGAGCGCGATGCCGCCCAGCTCGAAGGTGTCGGAGAAGGTCAGCTTCACGCCGCCGACGCCGATGATGATGCCGGCGGCGGCCGGGACCAGGTTGAGCGGGTTGCGCAGATCCACCTTGGCGTTGATCCAGATCTGGGCGCCGAGCAGGCCGATCATGCCGTACAGGATCACGGTGATGCCGCCGAGGACACCGCCGGGGATGGCGGCGACGACCGCGCCGAACTTCGGGCAGAGGCCGAAGAGCAGGGCGAAGCCGGCCGCGGCCCAATAGGCGGCGGTCGAGTAGACGCGGGTGGCGGCCATGACACCGATGTTCTCGGAGTACGTGGTGTTCGGCGGACCGCCCACCGCCGTCGACAGCATCGAGGCGGCGCCGTCGGCGGCGATCGCGGTGCCGAGCTGGTCGTCGAGGGACTTGCCGGTCATCTCGCCGACGGCCTTGACGTGTCCGGCGTTCTCGGCGATCAGGGCGATGACGACGGGCAGCGCGACCAGGATCGCGGACCACTCGAAGCTCGGCCCGTGGAACGAGGGCAGACCGATCCAGTCGGCCCCGGAGACGGCGGAGAGGTCGAGTCGCCAGTGGTCGGTGACCTGTCCGGCCGGGGACATCGAGTGGATCCTGCCGAAGACCAGGTCGAAGACCCAGGAGATGCCGTAGCCGAAGATCAGGCCGAGGAAGATCGCGATCCGCGACCAGAAGCCCCGCAGACAGACCACGGCGAGACCGGTGAACAGCATCACGAGGAGCGCCGTCCACTGGTCCTGCGGCCAGTACGTCGCCGCGGTGACCGGGGCCAGGTTGAAGCCGATCAGCATGACGACGGCGCCGGTCACCACCGGCGGCATCGCCGCGTGGATGATCCGCGCCCCGAACTTCCGCACCGCGAGACCGGCGAGGAAGAGGACCGCGCCCACGACCAGGACCGCGCCCGTCACGGTGGCGCTGCTGCCGCCGGAGGCCCGGATGGCGGCGGCGACGCCGACGAAGGACAGCGAGCAGCCCAGGTAGGAGGGGACGGTGCCGCGGGTCGCGAGGAGGAAGATCGCGGTCGCGACACCGGACATCATGATCGCCAGGTTCGGGTCGAGGCCCATGAGCACCGGCGCCACGAACGACGCCCCGAACATCGCCACCACGTGCTGCGCGCCGAGGCCGACCGTACGGGGCCAGGAGAGCCGTTCGTCCGGGCGGACGACGGCTCCGGGAGCGGGTGTTCGCCCGTCGCCGTGCAGACTCCAGCGCACGCCGAGGTTCATGAGGTCGCTCCCGTTCTCCGGTTCCGGCGGCCGTGTCGCGACCGCGAAAGATCAGCCACATGGTATGCGCCACCCATGGCCGGAGCCGTGCGCCGGAGACCGGGCACAGCCCAGGAGACGGTCCTAGCCGCCCACCGGGCCGGAGGCCTTCGCCGGGGATCCCTCCGCCGTCGGCGTCGACGCCGCGTTCCGGCCGGTCGTCCTGAGGACGCCCGCACCGACCACCAGCCCCAGGGTGAGCAGGGTGACCAGGCCGAAGGAGACGACCAGGGAGGTCGCGTCCGCGATGCCCCCGATCGCCGAGGGGGCGATCAGACCCGAGGTGTACGTGATGGTGGCGACGCCCGCGATGGCCTGGCTGGGGTTGGGTCCGCTGCGCCCGGCCGCCGCGAAGGCGAGCGGGACGACGACGGCGATCCCGAGCCCGATGAGTCCGAATCCGGCCATCGCGACGGCGGCGTGCGGGGCGAAGACGACCATGAGCCCGCCGACGGTGGCGGCGGCGCCCCCGACGCGTACGGTACGGACCGCCCCGAAGCGGTCCACGACCCGGTCGCCGACGAGCCGCGCCACGGCCATCGTCAGCGCGAAGGCGGTGGTCGAGGCGGCCGCGAGCCCGGCCGAGCTGCCCAGCTCGTCCCGGAGGTAGATGGCCGACCAGTCGAGGCTGGCGCCCTCCGCGAAGACCGCGCAGAAGCCGATGGCGCCGATGACCAGGGCGGACTTGGGCGGCAGCGTGAACCGCGGCGGTGCCTCCTCGTCCGGGGTGCTGCGCACGTCGAGCACGCCCTGGCAGATGACCAGGCCGAGCGCGGTGAGGACCAGAGCGGCGATGAGGTGGTGGAGCCGGGCGTCGCCGCCGAGGTGGGCGGCGACCGTGCCGGCGGCGGAGCCGATGAGGGCACCGACGCTCCACATGCCGTGCAGACTCGACATGATCGACCTGCCGAGCCGGTTCTCGGTCTCGACGCCGAGCGCGTTCATCACGACGTCGGACATGCCCGCCGTGGCGCCGAACACGAAGAGCGCGCCGCACAGTCCCCAGATGTTCGGGGCGAGCGAGGGCAGCGTCAGCGAGAGCGTCCACAGGGCGAGCAGGCCGCGCAGTGCCGTGCGGGCGCCGAAGCGGTGGGAGACGGCCCCGGCGAGCGGCATCGCGAGCGAGGCGCCGAGCGCGGGGAAGGCGAGCGCGAGCCCGAGCTGGCCGGCGCTGACGCCCGCGTGCTCCTGGATCCAGGGGATCCGGGTCGCGAAGCTGCCGGTGACGGCGCCGTGGACGCAGAAGACGGCGGCGACGGCGAAGCGCGCCCGCCGCAGGCGATCGGTGCTGGTGACGGTCTCCGCCGCCATGGGCCCTCCCGGTGGTCGTGGTGTGGCGCGTAAACTATCAGGAACCCTGCCTGATAAATAGACCGCAGGGACGGTCCCCCTCCCCACGAGTCTGAGAGGATCGCCGCATGGCCGCATCCCCGAGCACCGCACGAGCCATCAACGACCGGCTCGCCCTGCGACTGCTCCAGGACGAGGGCCCGTTGACGGCCACTCAGCTCAAGACCCTCACCGGACTCTCCCGGCCCACCGTCGCCGACCTCGTCGAACGGCTCCGGGGCTCCGGGCTCGTCCATGTCGTCGGGGAGTCCGGGGCCGAGCGCCGAGGCCCCAACGCCAAGCTGTACGGGCTCGTCGCCGACCGCGCGCACCTCGCCGCGCTCGACGTCCGGATGCGCTCGGTCTCCGTCACCGTCACCGACCTGCTCGGCGCCGCCCTCGCCGAGGCGTCCGTACCCGTCGGCGACGACAGCGGTACGGGACCGGCCGTCGAGAAGGCCGTCACGCTCCTGGAGCGGACCGCCGAGGAGGCGGGCGCCGACCGGCTGCACACCGTCGCCGTCGGCGCCCCCGGGCTCATCGATCCGGGCACCGGCGAACTGCGCGACTCCACGGGGCTGCCCGCCTGGCACCGGCGCCTGGTCGCCGTCCTCCAGGAGCGGCTGCCGGCCCATGTCCTCGTCGAGAACGAGACCAACCTCGCCGCCGTCGCCGAACTGCGCGAGGGCGCGGCCCGCGACCGGGAGGACTTCGTCCTGCTCTGGCTCGGCCAGGGCGTCGGCGCCGCCGTCGTCCTCGACGGGCGGCTGCGCCGCGGGGCCTCGGGCGGCGCGGGCGAGGTCGGCTTCCTGCCCGTGCCCGGCACCTCGGGGCTGCCCTCGGCCACCGGCTGCGACGGCGGATTCCACGAGCTGGCCTGCGCGGCCGCCGTCGAGGCCCTCGCCGTCGCGCACGGGCTCGACCCGGCCGGCGCGCTCGCCTCGGGCCACGAGCCCTTCCTCGACGCGCTCGCCCGCCGTCTCGCCGTGGGAGCGGCCGCGGTCGTCTCCGTACTCGACCCGGGCTGCGTGGTCCTGGGCGGGGAGACCGGCCACCAGGGCGCCGACGTCCTCGCCGCGCGCGTGGAGGCCGAACTCGCGGCCCTCTCACCCCTCCGCACGGAGGTCCGCCCCACCAGCCTCGGCGACACGGCCGTCCTCCGCGGCGCCCTCCTGCGCGCCCGCGACGCGGCGCAGGACGAGCTGTTTCCGTAGACCTGACCTGACCTCCGCGCAGTGGGGGGCTTCCGCATCAGCTTCAAGCGCGACGGCGACAAGATGTGGTTCCGCCCCGGCCTCCTGGACGACACCTGGGAAGAACGCACCATGCTCCCCGCCAACCCCCAGTCCGACTACCTCATCTACGAAGTCGTAGACCTGCCCTGACTCCAGAACAGACTCGGCCGAACTGCCCCATGCGCGGAAACGCGCCCGCGCCGCGCCCCGGACAGGGGGGCGCGGCGCGGCGGGGGAGCCCGGCGGCGGCAAGGGCCGTGATTCCGCCGCCGGGGGTTTCGGAGGGGGTGGTTCAGAGGGGGTACGTCAGCACGGGTTCAGCAGTGCCTCAGCGGGTGCGTCAGCAGTGCCTCAGCAGGCGCCGAGGTCCTTCCAGACGCCCCACTCGCCGGTCTTGCCCGGCTCCTCGTTCTGCGTCCACCACTGGGCCTTCCACTTGCGGCCGTTGTGGGAGACCTCGTTGCCCGCGTTGTAGATCGTGCCGGCCACGTACGCCGGGACGGTGCAGCCCGTGGTGGGCGGGGTCGTCGGCGGGGTCGTCGGAGGCGTGGTCGGGGGAGTCGTCGGCGGGGTGGTGGGCGGCGTGGTCGGCGGGGTGGTCGGCGGGGTCGTGGAGCCCGGCTCCACCACCGTCGTACCGCGCGCCAGGTCACCGGCGAGGGCGTACGTCGTGCCGTTGATGTTCACCGTCCAGTTGGAGGGGGTGGACACCGGCAGGTAGTAGTTGAACGCCAGGTCGACCGTGGCGCCCGGGGCGAGCGACTGCCAGGCCGGGAGCTTCAGGGAGACGCGGTGGAAGTCGCCCTTCAGGCCGCCCACGTTGGAGCCCGTGTGGTCGCTGCTGATCACCTTCGTGCCGAAGCCCGACTGGTCGGAGGCGTTGGCCGGGGCCGAGGTCCCGTAGTCGAACTGGAACTCCGTGCCGCCCGGCAGGGTCGCCGCCGTGTTGTTGGTGATCTTGATCTTCGGGGTGATCGGGTAGTTCGAGTCGCCCAGCTTGAACTCGGTGAACTGGGCGTCGATCTTCACGGCCTGGGTCGGCAGCGCCTTGTTCGACGTCTTCGCGCCGTACGGGGTGGCCGCCTTGAACTTGTCGTACATCAGCGAGGTGAGCGTGGAGCCCATCTCGTACTGGCCCTTGGCGGCGTTCCAGGCGTAGTCACCGGCCATCTCCCAGACCATGGTGCCGCCGATGCCCTTGGCGACCACGTAGTCGGCCTTCGCGGCCACCGACTGCTCGTCCTCGGTGGAGAGGAAGACCTTCTTCTGCGCGTTCCACAGCCACGGCGCGACCAGGGTCGAGTCGTACTTGCGGGCGTAGGTGCCGGTCAGCGTGGTGTTCGCCGGGAAGCCGTACTGCGTGACGTAGTCGCCGACGATCCCCTTCTCCAGGTTCTTGGCGTGCCACATCGGGTTGGAGCCCGCGGGCGACTCGGCGCCGTTGGTGTCCTTGTCGTGCCACAGGTTGTCGATGCCGACGGCGCCGTCACCGCACTTGGTCAGACCGGCTCCGGCCGGGCAGGTGCTCGCGGAGGCCTTGCCCCACAGCCCGTCGGTGCCGCCCTGCACGTTCTTGTGGCCGCGGGTGTAGTAGGGCAGGCCGATGTTGATCCGGCCGGCCGGCATCGAGCCGCGGAAGTAGTGGTACGCCCAGTCGGTGTTGAGGTAGCCGATGTTGCCGTACTGCGCCGAGCCGTAGACGTTGGCCGCGGCGAGCTCGCCGTCCTTGCCGTCGTCGAAGAGGGAGGCGTTGGGCCCGACGTGCTCGTTCCAGGCACCGTGCAGGTCGTAGGACATGATGTTGACGTAGTCCAGGTACTTCTGCATCTGGAACGTCTCCATGCCCCGCAGCAGGTAGCCGGAGGAGGGGGCGGCGACGGTCAGCAGGTAGTGCTTGCCGTCGGCGGCGCCGGCCTTGTCCAGCTTCTCGCGCAGGGACTTCATGAGGGCCGCGTAACCCTGCACGAGCCCGGCGCGGCGCGCGTTGGCGAGCTGCCAGTCGAGCGGGTTGCCGGCGTCCTTCATGGTCGTCGGGTACTCGTAGTCGATGTCGACGCCGTTGAACCCGTACTTCCGGATGAACTCGACGGACGAGGTCGCGAAGGTGTCGATCCCGGCCTGGTTGACCGAACCGTCGGCGTTGGTGGCCATCGAGTAGAAGCCGCCGGAGTTCACCCGGTCGCCGTTGTCGGCGAAGTACCCGCCCGTCTCGGCCCAGCCGCCGACCGAGATCAGCGTCTTCACGTTCGGGTGCTGCTTCTTGAACTTGTTGAGCAGGTTGAAGTGGCCCTTGTAGGCGTACGCGGGGTCCATCTCGGCTCCGGCGACACCGGGCCAGGTCATCCCGGTGGCCGCGTTGTTCGGACCGTCCGCGCCGACGGAGAGCTTGTTGTCCCCGTTGACGTGCCCGAAGGCGTAGTTGATGTGGGTGATCTTCTCCCACGGGATGTCCTTGGCCAGGTACGCGGACTGGCCGTTCTTGCCGGTGCGCCAGCCCGTGAAGTAGCCGATGACCCGGCGCTGGTGGTCCGCGCCCATCTTCTCGCGGCCCTCGGTGTCGTAGACCGAGCAGTACGGGACGTCGACGCCTGGCGTCTTGTAGAGCCCGTCGGGGCGACAGGACTCGTTGTCGGCCGCGTACGAGACGCCGCCGGCGAGCGAGCTGAGCAGCAGCCCGGCGACGGCCGCGCCGGAAGCGAGCAGCGAGGCTCTCTTCGTGGTGGGGGACAACACGATCGGTTCCTCCTGGGGAGGTCGACGAACACAACGAACAAGGGGGTGGGTCGTGTTGGGCCCGTGGAGTGCGCACGCCGTCGGACCGTTACCTCGGAGGTGACACGGAGATTAAGAGGACTAGACCAGTGCGTCAATAGGTCTGGACCAAAGAGGCCGCAATGGGGAGTGTGTGAGCCAGCCCACAGGATCTCGGCCGTATCGCCTCACGCCGGTCGTGGCACACTGGCCCTGTATCAGCAGCAGCGCACTCCGGGGTCGGTGTAATTCCGAACCGGCGGTATAGTCCGCGACCCGTCCGCAGCCAGCGGCCGGTTGACCAGGTGAGATTCCTGGACCGACGGTGAAAGTCCGGATGGGAGGCAGTGCGCGGCGGGTGACCCCTCTCAGGGGTGTGCCGGCCGTACGTCCGCTGGTCGCCGTGTCGTCACCGATTCGGCGTACCCGGAGGACGCGGCCTCGGCGCACCCTGCGTCAGGTGTCGTTTCCGCTCTCTGTCGTCATCGACAGGCCCCGGAGTCCGTGCCCGAAGAGGCAGGAGGACCCGGTGGCCCAGCAGGCCGACACCACCGCCATGCGACGCGCCGTCGAGCTCGCCGCCCGCGGCCTCGGCGCCACGAGCCCCAACCCCGTCGTCGGCTGCGTCATCACCGACGCCTCGGGACACCGGGTCGGCGAGGGCTGGCACCAGCGCGCCGGAGGCCCCCACGCCGAGGTCCACGCCCTGCGCGAGGCCGGCGTCCTCGCCCGCGGCGGCACCGCCTACGTCACCCTCGAACCCTGCAACCACACCGGCCGCACCGGACCCTGCGCCCAGGCCCTGATCGAGGCCGGGATCAGCCGGGTCGTGTACGCGGTCGGCGACCCGAACCCGCAGGCCACAGGCGGCGCCGACACCCTGCGCGCCGCAGGGATCGAGGTCTCCGGCGGCCTCCTCGCCGACGAGGCCGAGGCGGTCAACATCGCCTGGCTCACCTCCGTACGCCACGGCCGCCCCTTCGTCCGCTGGAAGTACGCCGCCACCCTCGACGGCCGGATCGCCGCCGCCGACGGCACCTCCCGCTGGATCACCTCCGCCGAGTCCCGCGCCGACGTCCACCGGCTGCGCGCCGAGGCCGACGCCGTCCTGGTCGGCTCCGGCACCGCCCGCGCCGACGACCCGCACCTCGCCGTCCGCGGCATCGAGGGCGCCGTCCAGCCGCTCCGGGTCGTCGTCGACACCGAGGCGACCGCCGTGAAGCCCGGCGCCCGCGTCCTGGACGACGCGGCGCCCACCCTGATCGCCGTCGCCGAGGACGCCGAGACGGCCCTCCCCGACGTCGTACGCCTCCCCAGGGCCGAGCGCGGCCTGTCCGTACCCGCCCTCCTGGATGCCCTCCACGCGCGCGGTGTCCGCTCCGTCCTCCTCGAAGGCGGCCCCACCCTCGCGGGTGCCTTCGTCGCCGCGGGCGCCGTCGACCAGGTCGTCGGCTACCTCGCCCCCGTCCTCCTCGGCGCCGGCCCGGCGGCCCTCGCCGAGGCAGGAATCAGCACCATCACCGACGCGTTGCGGCTCGACATCACCGAAATCTCGGATATCGGATCCGATATCCGCATCACCGCCACCCTCAAGGGAGCCTGACCGTGTTCACCGGAATCGTCGAAGAACTGGGCGAGGTCGTCGCCGTCGAGCAGCTGGAGGACGCCTCCCGCTTCCGACTGCGCGGACCCCTGGTCACGGAAGGCGCCCAGCACGGCGACTCCATCGCCGTCAACGGTGTCTGTCTCACGGTCGTCGAGTTCGGCGGCGGCGAGTTCACCGCCGACGTCATGGCCGAGACCCTCAAGCGGTCCAGCCTCGGCGCCCTGGAGGTCGGCACCCGCGTCAACCTGGAGCGGCCCATGGCCGTCGGCGGCCGCCTCGGCGGCCACATCGTCCAGGGCCACGTGGACGGCACCGGCACGATCCTGGACCGGACCCCGTCCGAGCACTGGGAACTCGTCAAGGTCGGCCTGCCCGCCCACCTCTCCCGGTACGTCGTCGAGAAGGGCTCGATCACGGTCGACGGCGTCAGCCTCACCGTCGTCGAGGTCACCGACGACTGGTTCACCATCAGCCTCATCCCCACCACCCTCGACCTGACCACGCTCGGCATCAAGAAAAGTGGCGACCCGGTCAACCTCGAAGTGGACGTCATCGCCAAGTACGTCGAGCGGCTGCTCGGCGCCGGCGCGGGACCCGACGCCAAGGAGAACGTCAAGTGAACTGGCTCAACTCCGAGGCGTTCACCGTCCTCGACCAGCGCATCATGTGGTCCGACATGATCGGCAACACGATCGGACTCATAGCCCTCGCGCTCGGCTGGCGCCGCTCCATCCTCACCTGGCCCGCCCAGCTGCTCTCCGGAGTCGTCCTCGTCGGCGCCTACGCCTCCGCCCACCTCTCCGGCGGCGTCGGCAAGCAGCTCCTCGTCATCGGCGTCGCCGCCTGGGGCTGGTGGCAGTGGAACCGGGGCAGGCAGCAGGCCCAGGACGGCTCCATCGCCGTCCGCTTCGCCACCTGGAAGGAGCGCGGGCTGCTCCTCGCGGGCGCGGTCGTCGGCACCCTCGCCGTCGGCGGGCTCTTCACCCTCTACCCGTCGCTCTCCTGGAGCCCGTGGGCCGACGCGTACATCTTCGTCGGCACCCTCGTCGCGATGATCGCGCAGGCCCGCGGCCTGGTCGAGTTCTGGTTCGCCTGGCTCCTCGTCGACCTCGTCGGCGTCCCCCTCGCCTTCAACAGCGGCCTCGCCTTCTCCGGCCTGGTGTACGTCATCTACTTCGCCCTCGTCATCTGGGGCATGCGCGACTGGTGGCTCCGGACGCGTACCGCCCCCGCTCTGGAAGGAGCAACCGCATGAGCGCGCTCTGGGATGCCACCGACCTCGCCCTCGACCCCGTCGAGCAGGCCATCCGCGACATCGCCGCGGGCCGCCCCGTCGTCGTCGTCGACGACGAGGACCGCGAGAACGAGGGCGACCTCGTCATCGCCGCCGAGAAGGCCACGCCCGAGATCGTCGCCTTCATGATGAGCGAGTGCCGCGGCCTGATCTGCGCCCCCATGGAGGACGACGAACTGGAGCGCCTCCAGCTCCCGCAGATGGTCGAGCACAACACCGAGTCGATGCGGACCGCCTTCACCGTCTCCGTGGACGCGAGCCCCGCGCACGGCGTCACCACGGGCATCTCCGCCGCCGACCGCGCCACCACCCTGCGGATGCTCGCGAGCGGCGCCCACGAGCCCTCCGACTTCGTCCGCCCCGGCCACGTCTTCCCGCTGCGCGCCAAGGCCGGCGGCGTCCTCGTCCGCAACGGCCACACCGAGGCCGCTGTCGACCTCGCCCGCCTCGCGGGCCTCCGCCCGGCCGGCGCGATCGTCGAGATCGCCGGCGAGGACGGCGTCATGCTGCGCCTGCCCGAGCTGGTCCCCTTCGCCCGCAAGCACGGCCTGACGATCATCTCCATCGAGGACCTGATCGCCTACCGGCGCTCCGCCGAGCCGACCGTCCGCCGCGAGGCCGAGGTCCAGCTCCCCACCGCGCACGGCGACTTCACCGCGTACGGCTACCGCTCCACGGTCGACGGCGTCGAGCACGTCGCCCTCGTCCACGGCGACATCGAGAACACGGCCGACGGCGAGAGCGTCCTGGTCCGGGTCCACTCCGAGTGCCTGACCGGCGACATCTTCCACTCGCTGCGCTGCGACTGCGGCCCCCAGCTCCAGGCCTCGATGGACCGGATCCAGGAGGCCGGCCGCGGAGTCGTCGTCTACCTCAGGGGCCACGAGGGCCGCGGCATCGGCCTGCTGTCCAAGCTGCGCGCGTACGAGCTCCAGGAGCGCGGCCGCGACACCCTCGACGCCAACCTGGAACTCGGGCTGCCCGCCGACGCCCGCGACTACGCGGCCGGCGCGCAGATCCTCGCCGACCTCGGCGTCCGCAGCCTGCGCCTGATGACCAACAACCCCGAGAAGATCGACGCTCTCACCCGGCACGGCCTGACGGTCGAGGCCCGCGAGCCCATGCCGGTCACGGCCGGCGAGCACAACCTCCGCTACCTGCGCACCAAGCGGGACCGGATGGGCCACGACCTGCCCTGGCTGGACGGCTCCCCGGCCTCCACCTGCGGCAACCAGTAAAACCCTCACTTCGTACGGTTCAAGGTTCAAGGAGAGACATGAGCGGCAAGGGCGCACCCGTCCTCAGCGTGAAGAACTGCGGCGACCTGCGGGTCGCGGTCATCGCGGCCCAGTGGCACGAGAAGATCATGGACGGCCTCGTCGACGGCGCCCTGCGCGCCCTGAGCGAGCTCGGCATCGACGAGCCGACCCTGCTCCGCGTCCCCGGCAGCTTCGAGCTCCCGGTCGTGGCGAAGGTCCTCGCCGGCCGCGGCTACGATGCCATCGTGGCGCTCGGCGTCGTCATCCGCGGCGGAACGCCGCACTTCGAGTACGTGTGCCAGGGCGTCACCCACGGCCTCACCCAGGTCTCGATCGACACCGGCGTACCCGTCGGATTCGGCGTCCTCACCGTCGACAACGAAGAGCAGGCCCTCGACCGGGCCGGCCTCGAAGGCTCCAGCGAGGACAAGGGCCACGAAGCCGTCACCGCCGCCGTCGCGACCGCGACGACGCTGCGCACGGTCAGCGAACCCTGGCGCTAGTGACGCGACCCTTACCCCGTACTCTTAGGACCATCATGGCGAACGAAACCCGGAAGACCTTCGAAGAGCTCTTCGCCGAGCTCAAGCTCAAGGCAGAGACCGGCGACCCGGCCACCTCCCGCACCGCGGAGCTGGTGGACAAGGGCGTCCATGCCATCGGCAAGAAGGTCGTCGAAGAGGCCGCCGAGGTCTGGATGGCCGCCGAGTACGAGGGCAAGGAAGCCGCCGCCGAGGAGATCTCGCAGCTGCTGTACCACGTCCAGGTGATGATGGTCGCCCGCGGGATCTCGCTCGACGACGTCTACGCGCACCTCTGAGCACGTCGCACCTCTGAGCACGTAACCCTGAGTACGTCGTACCCCTGAGCACGTCAGACCCCCACCTCCCAGAACTCCCAGGCAACTCCCAGGCAAAGGAAGCTCACCCCATGCTGCGCATCGCCGTTCCCAACAAGGGTTCCCTCTCCGGACCTGCGTCGGCAATGCTCCATGAGGCCGGCTACCGCCAGCGCAAGGAGTCCAAGGAGCTCGTGGTCATCGACCCCGACAACGAGGTCGAGTTCTTCTACCTGCGCCCGAAGGACATCGCGATCTACGTCGCCTCCGGGAAGCTGGACATCGGCATCACCGGCCGGGACCTGCTCCTGGACTCCGGCGCCAGCGCCGAGGAGATCCTCCCGCTGAACTTCGGCCGCTCCACCTTCCGGTACGCGACCCGCCCGGGCACCGCGAGCGGCCCCGAGGACTTCGGCGGCATGACGATCGCCACCTCCTACGAGGGCATCGTCGCCAAGCACCTCGCCGACCAGGGGATCGACGCCTCCGTCGTCCACCTCGACGGCGCCGTCGAGACCGCGATCCAGCTGGGCGTCGCCCAGATCATCGCGGACGTCGTGGAGACCGGCACCAGCCTGCGCAACGCCGGCCTCGAGGTCATCGGCGAGCCGATCCTGACCTCCGAGGCCGTCGTCGTCCGCCGTCACGGCGCCGAGGACGACAACCCGCAGGTCCAGCAGTTCCTCCGCCGCCTCCAGGGCGTCCTCGTCGCCCGCTCGTACGTGATGATGGACTACGACTGCCGCGCCGAGCACCTGGAGCAGGCCGTCGCCCTCACCCCGGGCCTGGAGTCGCCGACCGTCTCCCCGCTGCACAACGAGGGCTGGGTCGCGGTCCGCGCGATGGTCCCCGCCAAGGAGGCGCAGCGGATCATGGACGACCTGTACGAGATCGGCGCCCGCGCCATCCTCACCACCGCCATCCACGCCTGCCGCCTCTGACGGCACGGTCCGTCCGCCCGAAGGCCCCGAGGAACCCCCGATGTCCCAGCCCTCCGTCCCCGCCCTCCCGGTCACCTTCCGTCCCGGGCGCACCCGGGCCGTCCTGCTGACCGCGGGGCTCGTGATGTTCGTCGTCGTCACCACCGTGGCGCTGATGCTGGAACGGCTGGGACCGGGGGAGCGCGTCAGCTTCGTCTTCGTCGCCGCGCTGCTCGCGGGGGTGCTCGTCCTGCTGAGCCGCCCCAAGGTCGTCGCGGACGACGAGGGCGTCACCGTCGTCAACATCACCCGGACCCGGCGGCTCGCCTGGGCGGAGATCCTCAAGGTCAACCTGCGCCCCGGTGACGCCTGGGTCTTCCTGGACCTGAGCGACGGCACCAGCCTGCCGGCGCTGGGCATCCAGCCCGGTATCGCCAAGGAAGCGGCCATCCGGGACGCCCGCACCCTGCGGGCCCTCGCCGAGACCCACGGGACGGGCGCGGAGCGGGCGGCCTGATCCGGTCGCCCGGGACCACGGGGTACGCCGGGGGGATCCCCTCCGGTGGAACCCGGGTCCGTCCCCCATCCGGGGCCGGCCCTCTGCCCCTCGGGGCGTCCGCGTGACTACTCTGGAGGCGGTGGTGCCGAGCGGCACCACCGCCTCGCATGTGCAGGGCCGCCGACGCGGCCCGCGAGGCCACACCCTTCGACCCGAGGAGTGACTCCCTCCAGCAATGGACGGATCGTCCGGTAATACCCGCGCCGCCCTCTCCCCGGAGGCGGCGCCGTGATCGTCTCCCTTCTGCTGCTCGTCGCGGCCTTCGCCCTCATCCTCGCCAACGGCTTCTTCGTGGCCGCCGAGTTCGGACTCGTGACCGTCGAACGCGCCGAGGCCGAGCGGGCCGCGGCCGCCGGCGACCGGCGCGCCCGCACCGTCGTCACCGCCCTGCGCGAGCTCTCCTTCCAGCTCTCCGGCACCCAGCTGGGCATCACGCTCACCTCCCTCGTCGTCGGCATGCTCGCCGAGCCCGCGCTCGCCGGACTGCTGCACGGCCCGCTCACCGCGACCGGACTGCCCGAAGGGGCCGTCTCCGGGATCTCGGTGGTGATCGGGATGCTGCTGGCCTCCGCCGTCCAGATGGTGGTCGGCGAGCTCGTCCCGAAGAACTGGGCGGTCTCCCGCCCGCTCCAGGTGGCCCGCTTCGTGGCCACCCCGCAGCGCCACTTCTCCGCCGTCTTCCGGCCGGTGATCTCCCTCCTGAACCGGGTCGCCAACCGCTTGGTACGGCTCCTCGGCGTCGAGCCCACCGAGGAGCTGGACTCGGTCCGCACCCCCGGTGAGCTGGTCTCCCTGGCCCGGCACTCCGCCCTGGCAGGCGCCCTCGAACAGGACACCGCGGACCTCTTCGTACGGACCCTGTCGCTCGGCGGGCTCACCGCCGAACAGGTCATGACCCCGCGGGTGAAGGTGAGCGCCCTCCAGTGGGACGCCACCGCGGCCGACGTCCTCAACCTCACCCGGGCCACCGGGCTCTCGCGCTTCCCCGTCTACCGCGACCGCATCGACGAGATCGTCGGCATGGTCCACCTCAAGGACGCGCTCGCCGTCGCCCCGCACGCCCGGCTGCGTACCCCCGCCGGCCGGATCGCGGTCCCGCCGCTCCTCGTGCCCGAGTCGCTGCCCGCCCAGACCCTCCTGGAGCGGCTGCGCCGCGAGCAGCCGATCGCGGTGGTCGTCGACGAGTACGGGGGTACGGCCGGGGTCGTCACCCTGGAGGACATCGTCGAGGAACTCGTCGGCGAGGTCCGCGACGAGCACGACACCGTGGGCGACGGGCGGCCGGAGCTGGCCGCCGCCCCCGCCGAGGACGGCCGGCCCGCCTGGGAGGCCGACGGCTCCTGCCGGGTCCACACCCTGCGCCGGATAGGCCTCGACGTGCCCGACGGCCCGTACGAGACCGTCGCCGGCCTCGTCGCCGACCTCCTCGGGCGCATCCCCGCCCCGGGCGACCGCGCCGAACTCCCCGGCTGGCACCTCTCGGTACGCCAGGTCGACCGCTACCGCGCCGAACGCGTACGCCTCGTACGTACGGACCCGGCGCCACCCCCGGATCCGAGAAGGAGCACGGCCCCGGTGGCGACCTCTGGTACGACCGCGGTCCCGGCCATGGCCCCGGGCCCGGCCACGACCCCCACGGGCCCCGTCGCCGTTCCCTCGCCCGCCCCGCTGGTCTCGGAGGGCGTCCGATGAGCGTGCTTCCCCTCCTCTTCGCCGTTCTCCTGGTCCTCGCCAACGGCTTCTTCGTCGGTGCCGAGTTCGCGCTCGTCTCCGTCCGCCGCAGCCAGATCGAACCGCTCGGCGGCGCCCGCGCCAAGCAGGTGCTGCACGGGCTCGAGAACCTGCCGCAGATGATGGCGGCCGCCCAGTTCGGCATCACCGTCTGCTCGCTGACGCTCGGCGCCGTCGCCGAGCCGACCGTCGCCCGTCTCCTCGAACCCGTCTTCCACACGGCGGGCGTCCCCGAGGGGCTCATCCACCCGCTCGGTTACGTCATCGCCCTCGCCGCGGTCGTCTTCCTCCACCTCGTCATCGGCGAGATGGTCCCGAAGAACCTGGCGATGGCCGCGCCCGAGCGGACCGCGCTCTGGCTCGCCCCGACCCTCGTCGGCTTCGCCCGGCTCTGCCGCCCCGTGACGGCCGCGCTCGGCGCCTGCGCCCGGCTCGTCCTGCGGGCGTTCAAGGTCGAGCCGAAGGACGAGGTGGAGGCCGTCTTCACCCGCGCCCAGCTGGGCCGGCTCGTCGAGGACGCGGGGCTGGCCGGACTGCTCGACCCGGCCGAACAGGAGCGCCTGGAGGACGCGCTCGAACTGGGCACTCGCCCGGTGACGGACGTCCTCATCGCCCCGGCGTCCCTGGTCACCGTCCCACCGACGGTCACCCCGCGCGAGATCGAGGAGCTGACCGTACGCACCGGGTACTCGCGCTTCCCGGTCCGCGCCGAGGCGGACGCCACCTTCCTGGGCTTCGTGCACGTGAAGGACGTCCTCGACCTGGAGGATCGGGAGCGGGCGGTACCGCCACGGCTCTGGCGGCCGATGGCGACCCTCCGCGCCGAACTGCCCCTGGACGACGCCCTCACCGTGATGCGCCGCGCCGCCACCCATCTGGCGCAGGTGGCGGACGGCTCGGGCCGGGTGCTCGGCCTCGTCGCCCTGGAGGACGTCCTGGAGATGCTGGTGGGCGAGGTCCGCGACCCCGCCCACCGGAACCGTCCGGTGCCCGCCCTCCCGTAACCGGCCCAGGGGGTCCGGCGGACCTCCTAGTACCCCGGTGGCTCCTGCTGCGGGCCGCGGTCGACCGGGCCGCGGCCCGACAGGACCTCCCCGTACGCCTGCATGAGGTCGGCGAGCCGGAGGGTGGCGAGGTCCTCCCGGGTCGGGGTGCTGGGGTATCCGGAGAGCCGTAGGTCCCGGTAGGCGCAGGACTTCTCGTACAGGGTGCGCAGGAATCTTCCGTTTCCCAGCTCGTCGATCCAGCCCTGCTCGACGACGTGTCCGCTGATCGAGCGCAGCTCCTCGCGGGCCTCGTCGTCCCAGCCGTCGCCGTTGGCCGCCGCGAGCACCTCGCCGATGGCGGTCAGTTCGAGCGGCCGGTACGAGGGGAAGTCGACCCGGGTGGTGAACCGGGAGGACAGGCCGGGGTTGGTGCTGAGCAGCCGGTCCATGCCCTCGGGGTAGCCGGCCAGGATGACCACGAGGTGGTCGCGGTTGTCCTCGGCCCGTTTGAGGAGGACCTGGAGGGCCTCGTCCCCGTAGGCGTCGCCCTTGCTGTAGCCGGTGTTGGAGAGCGCGTACGCCTCGTCGACGAAGAGCACCCCGCCGACCGCCGAGTCGATCAGCTCGTTGGCCTTGACCGCGGTCTGTCCGAGGAACTCGCCCACCAGATCGGCCCGCTGGGCCTCCACCAGATGGTCCCCGCCGAGCAGCCCGAGTGCGTAGAAGACCCGGCCGAGGATGCGGGCGACCGTGGTCTTCCCGGTGCCCGAGGGCCCGGAGAAGACGAAGTGCCGCTTGGGCGGCTGGACCGGCAGGCCCTGCCCGGCGCGCAGCCGCGCCATCTCCAACTGCGCGGACAGCGCCTTGACCTGGCGCTTCACCGGCTCCATGCCGACCATGCCCTCCAGCTCGCCGAGCGCCTCCGCGAGCAGCACCGGATCGGTGGGGCCCTCGGGGAAACGCGGTGGCCTCGGCTGGGACGGCAGGGGCGCCTTCTGCCGTACGGTCTCCGGCGGCGTGACCGGCGCCACCGGTGGTACGGGCTCGGGCGCGAGCAGCAGTCCGTCGCCCAGGGGCCCCGGATCGGGTTCGGCGCCCGGCGGGGTGTCCACCGCGTCCTGCCCGAGGCCCCCGCCGGCGGTGCCCAGGGCGACCGTCGCGAGCCCGGCCGGGTCGTCCACGCCGTCGTACCCCTCGAAGCCGTCGTACTCGGCGATCGCGGCGAGGCGCGCGGCCGTGTCCATGAACGTCGGGTCGATCCGGTGCACGGCCCGGTAGAGCGGCAGGGCGGCGGCGCTGCGCCCGGTGCCCTCGTGGGCGCGGGCGAGCCAGTAGCGCAGCTCCTTGCGCTGGGGCTGCTCGCTGCGGCACCGCATCAGCGAGGCCGAGAGCAGCGGTTCGGCCTGGCCGTACATCTCAAGGCGCACCCGGGCCATGCCGCCGAAGAGACCGGCCTCGATGCCGAGGAGCGGGTCGTCGACGAGGGTCTCGGTGTGCCGGACGAGCTGGTCCCAGTCCTTGACGAGATAGGCACGGCAGGCGTGCAGGAAGCGCACCTGGGGATCCGTGTCGACCGGGGGGAGCCCCGCGAGGGCCCGGTCGAGCTCCGGTACGTGGCGTCCGTCGAGCCAGTGGGAGGCGTGCGCGAGCAGCAGGTCGCGCGAGCTCTCCAGGACGGGCTGCACCCACCAGCCGAGCCAGTACCAGGAGTTGAGGGTGCGCCGGTACCGGGCCCGCTGCTCGCCGAAGCGGTCGCGGTTGCGGTACATGCGCAGCAGCGCGGTCGTGGTGTCGACCCGGAGCGCGTGCAGCCCGAGCCAGGCGTCCGCCATCCCGGGGTCGATCCGTACCGCCGTCCGGAACTCGTCCTCCGCCTGCGGATAGGCGCCCATCGTGTAGGCGTCGACTCCGCGCAGCCAGGCGAGCTCGGCCGGGGCCTGCGCGCCCTGCGTGCCGATGTCCATCGGGTCCCCCACAACCGTCTTCGCATGGACGGGATTTGACCGCACCTGGGGGCATCGTACCTGCGCAGGGGGTGCGCGCTTAAGGAGAAGCACATGATCCGGAAGTGGTGACCCTGGGTGATCGGCAGGGGTCGTGGAGGGCCTCGGAGAGGGCCGTGAGGGGCAGAACGAAGCCCCCGATCACGGGGGAACAACCGGGGGCTTCGTGTCTGCGGCGGCTCCGAAAAGCCGCACATTCAGAACGTAAGACCTTTACGCCCCTTGGGTCAAGCGGAGTTGAGGCACTTGCGAAAGCGGACTTTCGGCCCCTCAGTTCACGGACATGAAGCCGTCACGGTACGTGATGATCTGGTCCGCGCCCGCTGTCACACCGGGACCGGGAAGCCAGTCGTACCCCGTCCGGCACTCCCGTACCAAGGTGTCGGCGTGGGGCCGGGAGGGGTCCTCGGCGAAATGGCGAGTCTCCGCCACGGTCCAGTCGTCCCAGAAGGCGGCCTGCTCCGGACCGTCCCGGTGCCGGCCCCGCGCCCAGGACTCCTCGGGGCCGCGCTCCATCCACAGCAGCCACGCCAGGAGCGGCCGCACCACCTGCCGACCGACGCCGACGCCCTCGACGAGCACGACGGGGGCCGGGGCGAGCGCGCGGGCCTCCCCGAAGCGCCTCAGCCGCCAGTCGTACGGGTGGTAGGACGCCGTCTCGCCTCGCGAGAGGGGATCGAGGACCTGCTCCCGCAGCCGGCCGTCCCAGGCGAACAGCTCCTCGTGGGTGGCGAGGTCGTCGAGGTGGAGGACGGGGGCGTCCCCCAGGGCGGCGGAGAGGCGGGCCGCGAGGGTCGACTTGCCGGAGCCCGCGTGGCCGTCGACCCCGATCAGCCGGACCGGCCCACAGGAGGGCGGCAGCCGGAGCAGCGCGTGCGCCGCGCGGTCGAGGTCGTTCATGGGCCCAGGGTAGGGGAGGGGGACCGCCGCAGGTCAGGAAGGTACCGTCGTCACCGGTCGAGACCAATATTGGTAGGGCGACGCGGGGGCGAAGTGCTGGCGGAGCCCCGCCGGGAGCCGCGATAGTGGGCCCGCGCAGCAGGTCCGTACGCCCACCGTTCTCGACTGGGGGTCACCGCCCATGACCAGCTCCACCCCGCGCAGAACCGTCCTCGCCGCGGCCCTCGCGGCGGCCGGAACGGCCGCCACCGCGACGTCGGCCGTGGCCGCCACCGCCGACTGCGACCCGTCCGCCGCACTGGCCTCCGCGCCAGGCCTCGCCCCCGCCCCCGTGCCCGGCCTCGTCGACAACCGCTTCTGGTCCACGTACACGGACTGGAGATGCGGCAGCGCCGCCGGCACCAGGGCGGTCGCCGGCCGCCGCCCCGGCCTCGTCCTCGACGCCCCCGCCGGTCGCACCGACTACACCGACCCGCACACCGGCCGGACCTCCCCCTGGGAGTACGCGACCTGGACCTCGCCGGTCCACACCCCGACCGTGCCCGCCACCGAGGTCATCGCCTCCTGGAACGCCCACACCCCGCCCGGCACCTGGCTCCAGGTCGAGCTGTCCGGCACCTACTCCGACGCCACCGCCACCCCCTGGTACGTCCTGGGCCGCTGGGCCTCCGGCGACGGCGACATCCGGCGCACCTCCGTCGACGACCAGACCGACGGCCGGAGCACCGTGTGGACCGACACCTTCGCGATCGACGACGCGGCGAGCGGGCTGCGCCTTGTCTCGTACCGGCTGCGCCTGACGCTGTACCGAACCCCGGGGAGCGCCCTCACCCCCACGGTCTGGCGGCTGGGCGCGATGGCCTCGGACGTCCCGGACCGCTTCACGGTCCCGGCCTCGGCGCCGGGCCCCGCCCGCGAGCTGATCGTGCCGCGCTACTCGCAGAACACCCACGTCGGGCAGTACCCCGAGTACGACAACGGCGGCGAGGCCTGGTGCAGCCCCACCTCCTCCCAGATGATCATCGAGTACTGGGGGCGCCGCCCGTCGGCCGAGCAGCTGGCCTGGGTGAACCCGGCCTTCGACGACCCCCAGGTCTGCCACGCGGCCCGCTACACCTACGACCACCAGTACCAGGGCTGCGGCAACTGGCCCTTCAACGCCGCCTACGCGGCCACCTACCCCGACATGAACGCCGTGGTCACCAGGCTGCGCTCGCTCACCGAGCTGGAGAGCCTGGTCCTGGCCGGCATCCCGGCCATAACGTCCCAGTCGTTCCGCACAGAGGAACTGACGGGCGCCGGCTACGGCACGGCGGGCCACCTCATGACCGTCATCGGCTTCACGGCGGACGGCGACATCATCGCCAACGACCCGGCCTCACCCAGCAACGAGGCCGTCCGCCGGATCTACCGCCGACGCGAGTGGGAGAACATCTGGCTCCGCACGAAGCGCTACGACGCGAACGGAAAGGTGAGAAGCGGTACGGGTGGTGTCTGCTACCTCTACTGGCCGTCCAGGCCGACACCGACCCAGCATCGCGCACTAGAGGCGCTCGGCCTGGCGTGAGTAGGAGCGAGCCCCCGGTCGTCTCGACGACCTGACGGCACCGCTCCCGGCATACGGTGGTGCGGTGCTGCCAGGTTTGCTCCGCAGGTCCGAGACGTGGGAGCCGCTTGATCGGGGGAAACCTCGCGAACCGCGTGCGGACGATGATCACGGATGGCACAGTCACACCATGCGCAGTGACGAGGCCAGCGTGCAGGGATCGGTCACCGACCTGGCGCAGGAGCGGTGGGGGATCACGCTGGGCGGAGAGTTCCCGGCGCGGTTCGCGGAGCCGGGATGGACCTATGAGGAGACCGTCGACCGTCGCTGCCCCGCGTGCGGCGGTGAACTGCACGCCCTCCGCAGACCGTACGAGTCCCAGGGGCGCACCTACCAGTACACGGCGCTTGTCTGCCCTGCCTGTCCCCTCGCCTTCACCCTCGCGGACCTCGGGGTGAAGCGGTACGACGAGCTGACCGTCGCCGTGCCCCGCCAGGCCGGGCAGGCACCCCGACGCCGGCCGGGGCCCGTGCCCCTTGGGGCGCGTGCGGACGGGCCGGGGGTCCTCGTGACCGCGATCGTCAAGGGTCCGGCGCAGCCGCGTCCGGGGGTGCGCGCGGACCGTGGCCCGGCGTGGCCGGAGGACCTGGTCGTGCCCGACGCGGCCGAGCAGCGGGCCTTGTCGTGGTGGAAGGTCGCGGATCCCGCGTGGCGCCCGCCCGACGCGGCGCTCACGGCGGCCGAGGACGTGCGGGTGATCCTCCCCGAAGGTCCGGAGTACGAGGCGCTGCGGGTGTGGCTGAAGGAGCGGGACGTTCCGTACCGGGTCAGTCGGTACTGGGAGGAGGCCGGTCAGGTCGGCACGGTCACCGACACCGGCGGCCGTACGGAGCTGGTCGCGGTCGGTCTGGACGGCGCGGCCCCCGCCCCAGGGCCCTGGGCGGTGGCGGCTCGGGACGCCTTCGCCGCCCAGTGGGACGCGCTGGAGGAGCTGCCGGACGGTGACGGCGACGCGTATGTGCCCGTCGGTGAACTGGTGCCGTCCGAGTGGGCCGGGCTGCTGCCGCACCCGTCGTTCAACCCGGTGCAGGCCGCCGCCGTCCCGGTGGTGCTCGAGGGCACCGGCCATCTGGTCGTGGTCGCGCCGACGGGCGCGGGGAAGACCCCGATCGGGATGGTCGCGGCGCTGGAGGCCCACGCCCGCGGACGCAAGGCGGCCTGGCTGGTGCCGCAGCGCTCGCTCACCGACGAACTCGACCGCGAGCTCCAGCTGTGGCGGAGCCGCGGACTGCGGGTGGTGCGCCTGACCGGTGAGGCCGCGGTGGACACGGAGTTGATCCGGTCGGCCGACGTATGGGTGGCCACCACCGAGAAGTTCGAGGCGATCTGCCGTGCGGGCTCGCTGCGGGACGCGCTCGCGGAGGTCGGCTGCCTGGTGGTCGACGAGATCCACCTGCTCGGCGATCCGACCCGCGGAGCCGTACTGGAGGCGTTGCTCGCCCGCGTACGGGAGGACAGCACGGCCACCCGGATCGTCGGCCTCTCCGCGACGGTCGCCAACGCGGACGAGGTCGCCCAGTGGCTGGGCGCCCGCCTGGTCCGTACGACGTGGCGGCCCACGCGGCTCACCTGGCAACTGCCCCTCCTGCCCCCGGTCGACGAGACGGATTGGGCGAAGCGGGCCGCCGTCCGCACCGAGGCCGCCGTACGCATCGCCCGGCAGGTCACCGCGGACAGCGGCAGCGTCCTCGTCTTCTGCGGCAGCAAGCGCCGGGTACGGTCCACCGCGCTCGCGCTGGCCGCCGACCGGGGCGTGCCCACCGCTGGTGTGGACGCCGACGACGCCGAAGCGGTGGAGCGGTTGTGCACCAAGGCCGGGGTACGGCTTCACTATCGGGACTGGCCGTACAAGCGGGAGGCCGAGCAGGCGTTCCGTGCCCGTGAGGCGGAGATCCTGGTCGCTACCTCCACGGTCGCGGCCGGCGTCAACCTCCCCGCCCGCGCGGTGATCGTCTGCGACACCACCCTCGGCCTGGACCGCGTCGAGGTGTCGATGGTCCAGCAGATGTTCGGGCGTGCCGGGCGCATCGGCGCCGGAGAGCGCGAGGGCTGGGCGTTCCTGCTCACCGACCCGGCCGAACGGGCGCACTGGCAGGCCCGGCTGGCCGCCGGATACACCGTACGGTCGCGACTGGACGAGCACCTGGCCGACCACCTGCTCGCCGAGGCCGTGCAGGAGCGTCTTTCGACCCTCGAAGAGGCGGAACGCTGGTGGGCCGGGACGTTCGCCGCCCATCAGGGGCACGACAGCGTGGAGCCTCTGCACGAGGCGGCACAGTTCCTCGCCTCGGTGGGCTGCCTGCGGCCCGCCGTCGACGAGGACCGCCTGGAGCCCAGCGCGCTGGGCCGGCTGACCAGTCGCTTCATGGTCGATGCCACGATCGCCGAGGGCCTGTCGACGGCATTGCGGCAGGCCCCGGTACCCGAAGACCCGCTCACCGCCGAGCAGTTGCTCGGGGCCCTGCTCAGCACCTGCCTGCCCGTGCTCGAACAGGCGCCGTTCACCGAGAGGGCGAAGGCTGCCCTGCGCCGAGTTCTGCGTGAGACCGAGCACGCGGACGACGAGACGGACGACCCCTGGGGGTTGGGCCCGGCGGAGGAACCGGCCCCGGCCGAAGACGAGCAGCGGCCACAGGCCGGAGATCTCGCCCGCGCGGTCCTGCTCCTCGCGGCGACCCGTCCGCGCCTCTTCCGCGGCCGCCCCACTTATGTCCTCGGTATCCCCATGGACTCCATGATCGGCATCCTGGAGGAGGCCCAGCGCTATCTGGCCTGGCTCGGCGCCCAGGGCCCCCTCGGCACTGTCCACCCCTGGGTGGCCGTCGTCGCCGCCGACCTTTCGCTTCGCATCCGTTGGCGCACGCTGGGGGCCGGCCGAGGGGCCGGACGCCTCCTCTGGATGTGCGAGCGCATGGCCACGGCCCCGCTCGCGCCCGGCCTCGTCCCGCGCATGTGGAACGCGGCCCGGGCCCGCGGCATCGACGCGCCCGACTGGAACGGCACGACTCCGCCGAGCGACTGCGCACTCTCCCCGGACCGCTACCACGCCCTCCTCGCGGAGCGCGCCACCGGCACGCGCCTCACCCTCCAGGACGACACGGTCCGGGTATGGGCCCCGCCCGGATCGGTGATCCGTCTGTGGAACGGTGCGACCACCACTCTGCACCTCGCCGACGGTGAGGAGACCACGCTGCTCGTTCCACCGGCCGACCCGGCCGACTCGTCGGCAGGGTGCTGCGGCGCGGCCGTCTTCACCCGCGGTGACCGGCTGGCGGCAGGATGGCTCGGAGCGTACGCGGCGATACGCGCCTGACCGGGACAGCCGCGTGAGGGTGGGGCGGGCGCGATGTACTCGCCGACCCTGCACGTCCAGCCGGACGGCTCGGTCCGGACGCCAGAACCGCACTGACCAGGGGGCATTGTCGCCGGCGTCCAAGGGTGCGTACGCGTAAGGGAGTTGCCCAGGCGCTGCGATACGTTGAGGACGTGACCGACATCGAATCGCGCATTGACACGTCCCGGCCGCACACCGCCCGGATATGGAACTACTGGACCGGCGGCAAGGACAACTACCCGGTCGACCGGGAGGCCGGCGACCAGATCAGGAAGCTGCATCCCGGCATCGGGGATTACGCGAAGGCGGACCGGCTGTTCCTGGGAAGGGCGGTGCGGTACCTGGCCGAGAAGGAGGGCATCCGGCAGTTCCTGGACATCGGGACGGGCCTGCCGAGTGCCGACAACACGCACGAGGTCGCCCAGCGCGTCGCCCCCGACACGCGTGTCGTGTACGTGGACAACGATCCGCTCGTACTGGCGCACGCCCGTGCCCTGCTGGTGGGGACGCCCGAGGGCCGCACCGACTACCTGGACGCCGACCTGCGGGACGTCGACACGATCCTCGCCGCCGCGGCCAAGACGCTGGACCTCTCGCAGCCGGTCGCGCTGATGCTGCTCGGCGTCGTCATCTTCGTCGAGGACGACGAGGAGTCGTACGCGATCGTCCGCCGGCTCATGGACGCGCTCGCACCCGGCAGCCACCTCGCCCTCTCCCACACGGTCACCCACCCCGACATGCCGGACGTCGACTCGGCGGTGGCGTTCTGGAACGAGCACGGCACGCCGAAGCTCACGCAGCGGACCCCTGCCGCCGTCGCGCGCTACTTCGACGGCCTGGAGCTGCTCGCGCCCGGGGTGGTGTCCTGCTCCGCGTGGCGGCCGGAGACGCCGACACCGGACGTCGCGATGTACGCGGGCGTCGGTCGCAAGTGACGGTGGGCGTGTGCCGTAAGTGATGGCGGGCGCGGGCCGTCCCTGCGTCCGCACGCCTGGGAAAGCGGCTCCGCGCCCAGCGCTGCCGCGCGAGCGGCAAAGTGGTCTCCGGCACAGGAGGGGTCTGTTCCTCTCCTTCCCGGAGTGGCCCTCGCCCGTGCGGCACAAGGCTCTCGTGGCACTCGGCATTGTCCGACGCGGTGGCGCGAGCCCCGGGGACGTGACCGACGTCCTACCCCGGGGCCGCCCCCGTACCGCAAGGTGGTCGCCATGACCTCCACGACCCACTCCCGCCTCTTGTTCCGCGCCCGGACGGGCGGCCCGAAGGACGATCAGGGCCCCAAGGTCCTCGAGCACGTCCTCGGCTGGACCCTCGTCGTCCTCCTCGCCATGCTCGTCACCCGGGCCGGACTCATGTGAGCCGGGGCTGCGGCCGAGGCCGTGGCTGGGGCGTGTCCGTGCCCGTAACCGTGCCCGTGCCCGTAACCCTGCCCGTGGCCCCGCCCCCGGGTCCTCCCCAGGCGTCCGTGTGAGCGGTCGGCGGCCCACGTGATCCCCGGGCCTCGAACGGGCATACTCCCGGCGATCCCGCGCGCGGCACGCCCGCGCCCGGCAGGGAGGAGTGCCCGGCCATGGCAGCCGAGAGGAACGCGGACGGTGTGGAACGCCGACTGCCCACCGACGAGGCCCGCGAGCTGCTCGCCCTGACGCGTGACATCGCCCGCCGCGAGATCGCGCCGCGCGCCGCCGAGGAGGAGGCCGCAGGACGCTTCCCGCGCGAGCTGTTCACGCTGCTGTCCCGCTCCGGACTGCTCGGGCTGCCCTACGACCCCGAGTACGGCGGGGGCGGCCAGCCGTACGAGGTCTACCTCCAGGTACTCGAAGAGCTCGCCGCCGCCCGGCTCACCGTCGGGCTCGGGGTCAGCGTCCACACCCTCTCCTGCCACGCGCTCGCCCGCTTCGGCACCGAGGAGCAGCGGGCCGCCCATCTGCCCGCCATGCTGGGCGGCGGCCTCCTCGGCGCCTACTGCCTCTCCGAGCCCTCCGCCGGATCCGACGCGGCCGCGCTGCGCACCCGGGCCGTCCGCGAGGGCGACGGCGGCGACTGGGTGATCGACGGCACGAAGGCCTGGATCACCCACGGCGGTATCGCCGACTTCTACACGGTCATGGCCCGTACCGGCGGCGCCGGGGCGCGGGGGATCACCGCCTTCCTGGTGCCGGGGGACGCGCCGGGACTGAGCGCTGCCCCGCCCGAGCGGAAGATGGGCATGACCGGCTCGCCCACCGCGCAGCTCCACCTCGACGGTGTACGGGTGTCCGACGCGCGGCGCCTCGGCGCGGAGGGGCAGGGTTTCGCCCTCGCCCTCGACGCGCTGGACTCGGGGCGGCTCGGCATCGCCGCCTGCGCGGTCGGGCTCGGCCAGGCGGCCCTGGACGAGGCCGTGGCGTACGCCAGGGAGCGCCGCCAGTTCGGTCGGCCGATCGCCGACTTCCAGGGGCTCCGCTTCCTCCTCGCGGACATGGCGACCCGGGTCGAGGCGGGCAGGGCGCTGTACCTGGAGGCGGCGCGGCTCCGCGACGAGGGGCGGCCCTTCGGCCGGTGCGCGGCGATGGCCAAGCTGTTCTGCACGGACGCCGCCATGCAGGTCACGACGGACGCGGTGCAGGTGCTTGGCGGGTACGGCTACACGGCGGACTTCCCCGTGGAGCGGTATCTGCGGGAGGCGAAGATGCTCCAGATCGTCGAGGGGACCAATCAGATCCAGCGGGTGGTCATCGCCCGTCACCTGGTCGGACCAGAATCCCGCTGACGCGCACGGTGCGGTCGGCCCAGACGGGGCCGGCGGCGAGCCGGGCCCACTCCTGGTCGCGGTGGCCCGGGAGGGTACGGCCCTGGCTCGCCCAGAGGGAGAGCACGGCCCGGTAGATGGGCGGATCGGCGGGCAGGCGGGGCGGAGCCGCCGCCTGTGCCGGTACGGGGACGGGCGGCGGCCCCGATGCCGGCGGCGGGACGGTCGGTGTCCGTGCGGGCGCGGGTGAAGGCGCCGGATGAGGAACCGATTCTTCAAGGCGCGGCGCGGCCTGTCGGTGGCGACCGACACCGCTGGGAGTGGTGTACAGCGTGGTCATGCCCGGACCAACGCGCCCCGGCGGCCGTGGTCACCCCTGTACGGATTCGAGCGGAAGTTCGCCCGGTGCCCGGTGCCCGGTGCCCGGTGCCCGGTGCCCGGTGCCCGGTGCCCGGTGCCCATGCCCGGAGCATCCGGTAGCCAATATCCAATATCCAATATCCGATAGCCAGTAGTCGCGTCCGGGTCCGTCCCCCCTGCACGACCCTGGCCCCCCGCCCCAAACCTGACGTACCGTCAGTTCCCCCGCCGCAAAGCCATCAGTCGCCCAGGAGGTCCGCCATGTCCGTGCACCGGCACGTCGACGACCGGCCCGTACCGCTCGACGAATACCCCGTGCACCAGGCCCCGCTCTCGATGAAGCACCACATCAGCGGTG
The DNA here is from genome assembly GCF_044764665.1 of Streptomyces sp. NPDC093795. NCBI lineage: Bacteria > Bacillati > Actinomycetota > Actinomycetes > Kitasatosporales > Streptomycetaceae > Streptomyces > Streptomyces sp. NPDC093795. Next base: position 53,506 of record NZ_JBIWIO010000007.1, on the reverse strand, counting down.
ACCGCAACGCCTACGACCGGTGCATCTTCCACGTCTTCGACCACACCGGCCGTGCCCTGCTCATCGCCGGTCTCGGCGTCTACCCCAACACCGGGGTCATCGACGCCTACGCCACCCTCCGCGTCGGCGACCGGCTGCACGCCGTCCGCGCCTCCGACGCCCTCGGCGACGACCGAACGAACCTCTCCGTCGGTCCGTTCACCCTCACCGTCGACGAACCCCTCAAGCGGCTCTCCCTGCGCTGCGCGGCCGATCCCGACGACGCCGACGGCCTCTCGTACGACCTCGCCTGGACCGGTGATTTCCCCGCCGTCTGGGAGCCCCACCACACCCAGCGCCACGGCGGCCGGCTCACCCTCGAAGGCCGCCGCTTCGTCCAGGCCGGGCGCTGCGCGGGCGCCATCAGGGCCGGTGGCGAGGAGTTCACGGTCACCCCGGGGGAGTGGACCGGCACCCGCGACCGCAGCTGGGGAGTCCGCCCGATCCCCGGCGAAGAGCCCGGCCGCGCCGCCGAGTTCCGCCCCGAGGGCTTCCACTGGCTCTGGATCCCGATGCGCTTCGAGGACCGCTTCCTCATGGTCGTCACCCAGGAGGACGCCGACGGCTACCGCACCCTCAACGAGGCCCTGCTCGTACGGAACGGCCACCGCGACACCCAACTCGGCTGGCCCCGCACCGAGATCACCTACCGCCCCGGCACCCGCCACCCGGAACGGGCCACCGTCCACCTCACCGACCCGACCGGCAAACCCCTGGAGATCGGCGTCGAGATCCTCGCCTCCTCCCCGCTCGCCGTCGGCGCGGGCTACCCGCCCGCCACCGACTGGCAGCACGGCACCTGGCAGGGCCGCGGCTGGATCGACCGGCGGGTGTACGACCTCTCGGACCCGGCGGCGCATCCCATGGCCGCGTACGGCGTCACCGACCACGCCGCCCGCTTCACCCTCGACGGCCACACCGGCCACGGCGTCTTCGAGCACGGCTCCTTCGGCCGCCACGACCCCAGCGGCTTCACCGACCACACCTCGACCGCCCCGTAGGGAGCTGCCCGATGGCCACCGCGCCCCGCCCCCGCACCACCACCCGGGACCCCGAGGAACTCGGTCGGCGGCTCACCGCCTGGCTGGACCGGCGTCTGCCCGGGGCCCGCGTCACCGGTCTCGCCGCCCCCGACTCCAACGGCATGTCCAGTGAGACCCTGCTCTTCGACCTCGACCACCCCGAGGCCCCGGTACGCGGCTGCGCCCTGCGGCTGGCCGCCGACCCCGCCGCGTACACCGTGTTCCCCGTCTACGACATGGCCCGGCAGCACCGGGTCATGCGCCTGGTCGGCGAGCACACCGACGTCCCCGTACCGCGCGTGCTCTGGCTGGAGGAGGACCCGGGGCCGCTCGGCGCCCCCTTCTTCGTGATGGCCCGCGCCGAGGGCCGTGTCCCGCCGGACGTCATGCCCTACACGTACGAGGGGAACTGGCTGCACTCCGCCACCGACGCCGAACGCGCCCGGCTCGAAGCCGAGTCCGTCTCCGTACTGGCCAGGCTCCACGACCAGTTCCCGGTGAAGGAGGCCGAGTTCCTGCTGCCGGACGGCGCCGGAACCCCTTTGCGCCGCCATGTCGACGCCCAACGCGCCTACTACGCCTGGGTGGTGGACGGCCTCGCGCCCTCACCGCTCATCGAGTCGGCCTTCGACTGGCTGGAGGCGCACTGGCCGGCCGACGAGGGCCCCGCCGTCCTGGGCTGGGGCGACGCGCGGATCGGGAACATCGTCTACGACGGATTCACCCCCGCCGCCGTCCTCGACTGGGAGATGGCGGCCTGCGTCCCGCGCGAGGTGGACCTCGGCTGGACGGTCTACCTCCACCGCTTCTTCCAGGACCTGACCGTCGGCTTCGGCAAACCCGGCCTGCCCGGCTTCCTGCGGCGCGACGCGGTCGAGCGGCGTTACGCCGAGCTCACCGGCCACACCCCGCGCCACATGGAGTTCCACACCCTCTACGCGGCGCTGCGGCACGCGATCGTCATGCTCAGGATCGCGTACCGGCAGGCCCACTTCGGCGAGGTCGAGGTACCCGCGGACCCCGACGGCCTGATCCTGCACCACGCCACCCTGGCGGCGATGGTGCGGGGAAGCTACTGGTGAGCGGAGGGGCGCGGAGGCCCCGTCCGGACGGGATCTAGGCCGCGCGCCGCATCTGCGGCACCCGCATCGGACGCGAGCCCGGACCGCCGACGTGCGAGAAGGGCTGCGTACGCCAGTCGAGGCCCTGGGGGAGCGTCAGGAGCAGCGCGGTGTCCTGCTCCTGGACCTCCAGGGTGTCGTCGGCCGGACGGGCCTCGGTCGCGGACAGGCCCGTGCCCGGGCAGACCGTCAGGACGAACGGGTTCCACGCCGTGGGGCACAGCGCGTGCTCCGGCAGCGCGTCCTCGTCCGCGAGCAGCGCGATGGGCTGCACGCACTCCGGGCAGATGACCCGGAACATCTCAAAGGTGTCGTACGCGTCGAGCTCGTCGGACGTGTCGACCGAATCAACAGGCTCCTGCATGGAGAATCTCCCCCTCGGGTGGGTCGGCCGGATCTGTGCGGCCTCGACCACAGCAAGCACTTCCCATACGGCCGTCCGCATAATCGTGTGGCAGTACCCGAGGGCGGACGCAAACCTGTGGCGTTCGTCACATGCATGTCGCAGGTGCCCCGTGGCCGCCCATACCGCCCGATAGCGGCCGCCCCCGGCGGTGCCCCTTCCTGCCGGGCGCAATAGGGTCACCGCATGGAGGAGCTGGATCGTCAGATCGTCGAGTTGCTCGTCAAGGACGGGCGCATGAGCTACACCGATCTGGGCAAGGCCACGGGCCTGTCCACGTCGGCGGTGCATCAGCGCGTCCGCCGTCTGGAGCAGCGCGGAGTCATCCGCGGCTACGCGGCCGTGGTCGACCCGGAGGCCGTGGGCCTTCCGCTGACCGCCTTCATCTCGGTCAAACCCTTCGACCCCAGCTCCCCCGACGACACCCCCGACCGGCTCGCCGACATCCCGGAGATCGAGGCCTGCCACAGCGTCGCCGGCGACGAGAACTACATCCTCAAGGTCCGCGTCGCCACCCCGCTGGAGCTCGAGCACCTGCTCAGCCGCATCCGCTCCCAGGCCGGCGTCTCCAGCCGTACGACCGTGGTCCTCTCCACGCCGTACGAGGCCAGGCCGCCGCGTATCTGACATGCCCTGGGGGTCCCCCGGGTGTTCCGGGGGACCTGGCGGACAAACCGGGTCCGGCCAGGTCATAGCCTGGTCGCATGAGTGAGTCCATGCCTGCTGCGTCTCCCGCCGAACACCGCACCGTGCTGCTGCGCGGTGGCGAAGTCCACAGCCCCGCCGACCCCTTCGCCACCGCCATGGTGGTGGAGCGCGGGCACATCGCCTGGGTCGGCTCGGAGGGCGCGGCCGACGCCTTCGCCTCCGGCGTGGACGACGTGGTCGACCTGGAGGGCGCGCTCGTCACCCCGGCGTTCGTCGACGCCCATGTGCACACCACGGCCACCGGGTTCGCCCTCACCGGCCTCGACCTCTCCACCGCCACCTCGCTCGCGGAGGCGGCGGCGGAGATCCGCGCCCACGCCGCCGCCCGCCCCGAGGACCGCATCCTCATCGGTCACGGCTGGGACGCCTCCCGCTGGCCCGAGCGCCGGCCGCTCACCCGCGCCGAACTCGACGAGCTCACCGGCGGCCGCCCGCTCTACCTCACGCGTATCGACGTCCACTCGGCCGTCGTCACCACCGCGCTCCTCGACCTCGTCCCCGGCGTCCGTGACCTGGACGGCTTCCACGACGGGCAACGGCCGCTCACCGGTGACGCCCATCACGCCGTGCGCGCCGCCGCCTTCGCCGCCGTCTCCGCGCGCCAGCGCACCGAGGCCCAGCGCGCCGCACGCGCGCGTGCCGCCTCCCTCGGCATCGGCACCGTGCACGAGTGCGGCGGCCCGCGGATCTCCTCCGAGGAGGACTTCACCGGCCTCCTGGACCTGGCCCGCGACGAGGCCGGGCCCCGCGTCGTCGGCTACTGGGCCGACCTGGACGTCGAGCGGGCCCGCGCACTCGGTGCCCTCGGTGCGGCCGGTGACCTCTTCGCCGACGGCTCCCTCGGCTCCCACACGGCCTGCCTCCACGAGCCGTACGCGGACCACGCCGACGCCGGCCACACGGGCGCCGCCCACCTGGACGCGGCCACCGTCGCCCTCCATGTCGTGGCCTGCACCGAGGCGGGCCTCCAGGCGGGCTTCCATGCCATCGGGGACGCCGCCGTGACCGCCGTCGTCGAGGGCGTCAGGGCGGCCGCGGAGAAGCTCGGCCTGGCCAGGATCCGGGCCGCCCGGCACCGCGTCGAGCACGTCGAGATGCTCACCCCCGAGACCATCGCCGCCTTCGCCGAGCTCGGCCTCACCGCCTCGGTCCAGCCCGCCTTCGACGCGTTCTGGGGCGGCGAGGAGGGCATGTACGCCGACCGGCTCGGCGTCGAGCGGGCCCGCACCCTCAACCCGTACGCGGCGCTCCTGCGCGCCGGTGTGCCGCTGGTCTTCGGCTCCGACAGCCCGGTCACCCCGCTCGACCCCTGGGGCGCCGTCCGGGCCGCCGCCTTCCACCGCACCCCGGAGCACCGGATCTCGGTCCGGGCCGCCTTCACCGCGCACACCAGGGGCGGCTGGAGGGCCGTGGGCAGGGACGACGCCGGGACGCTCGTCCCCGGCGCCCCCGCCGACTACGCCCTCTGGCGCACCGAGGAACTCGTCGTCCAGGCCCCCGACGACCGGGTGGCCCGCTGGTCCACCGACCCGCGATCCGGGACGCCCGGTCTGCCCGATCTGTCCCCCGGTGTCGATCTTCCCGTCTGTCTCCGTACGGTCGTGCACGGCCGGACGGTGTTCGTACGGCCGAACGAGTGATGTAGGGATATGTCCTACCTGTGACCCTCGTCCGTACGGCTGTCCCCGACCTGGGGATCTTCCCCTCCGGCCTGGCCTTTTGGTACGTCTCCGCAGGTCAAGCCGGTATTGACAGCCGACCGCCAGGGGCGGGTAGGTTCTCCGCGTCCACCACAGGACGTCCGACCGGACCGCCGCCCCCTCGCCATCGCCGAACGCCGCCCGCGCCTCGGCCGCGAGGGAAGGTTTCTCCGGCGGAAGGTGCGACCCGGGTGGGGCCCGGACGTTCAGTAGACAACGGCTCTCGGTCGACCCGCAGCCAGCGGATCCCAGGTCGGACCGAAGGACGTCGGGCCCCGCACCGCACCGCGGCCGTGCGGATCGCGAGGGCCCGCCCCCCAGGTCACCTGCCCCGCCGTCGCCCCAGCCGCCCCCCCCGTACCCCCTGTATCCCCCGTCCAGTCACCCGCCGCGCCGGAGCACTCCGAGGACCTCGCTATGGTGGGGGCCAGCGTTTGTATCCGAAGGGGCAGTAGTGAACGACGGTGGCCAGAGGCGTTACGGCCCGCTCGGCAAGGCCTTGGTGATCATTCCGACCTACAACGAGGCGGAGAACATCAAGCCGATCGTCGCGCGGGTGCGGGAAGCCGTACCCGAGGCGCACGTTCTCGTCGCCGACGACAACAGCCCTGACGGCACGGGCAAGTTCGCGGACGAGATCGCGTCCGACGACGACCATGTGCACGTCCTGCACCGCAAGGGCAAGGAGGGGCTCGGCGCCGCCTACCTCGCCGGCTTCCGGTGGGGCATCGAGCACGGGTACGGCGTCCTCGTCGAGATGGACGCCGACGGCTCCCACCAGCCCGAGGAGCTCCCGCGGCTGCTCACCGCCCTCAAGGGCGCGGACCTGGTCCTCGGCTCCCGCTGGGTGCCGGGCGGCCGCATCGTGAACTGGCCGAAGTCCCGCGAGTTCATCTCCCGCGGCGGCAGCCTCTACTCGCGCGTGATGCTGGACGTACCGATCCGCGACGTCACCGGCGGCTACCGGGCCTTCCGCAAGGAGACCCTGGAGGGCCTGGGCCTTGAGGACGTGGCCTCCGCGGGCTACTGCTTCCAGGTCGACCTGGCCCGCCGCGCGGTCGCCGCAGGCTTCCATGTCGTCGAGGTGCCCATCACCTTCGTGGAGCGCGAGATCGGCGACTCGAAGATGAGCCGGAACATCGTCGTCGAGGCGCTGTGGCGGGTCACCGGCTGGGGTCTGTCGGCGCGGGCCGAGAAGGTCGGCAAGCTGCTCGGCCGCAAGCCTTCCTGAGCCTTCCGCACTCTTCCGGCACCCCGTTCCGCGCCCCTCCCGCACCCTCCTCTCCGCTCCCTTCCCGCCCCTCTCCGCTCCCGGACGTCCTGATCCGTTCTTTACGACGTTCCGGCGCGGCCCCAGGCACACTGGGGACCATGACGACCGGCGCAACGCCTCCTCTCGCCCCGAAGCGCTCACGCGCGCGTACGTTCCTCCCGCTCGGCGTCGCCGCCTGGCTGGTCCTGGAGATCTGGCTGCTCTCGTTGGTGGCCGGCGCGGCGGGCGGTCTGACCGTCTTCGCCCTGCTCGTGGGCGGCGCCGTGCTCGGCGCGGCCGTCATGAAGCGGGCGGGGCGGCGCGCCTTCCGTAACCTCACCTCCACCTTCCAGCAGGCCCAGGCGGCGGCTCAGACCGGGGCCATGCCCCAGGCGCCCGACCGGACCGGCTCGGAGGACCGCAACGGCTTCCTGATGCTCGGCGGCCTCCTTCTCATGCTCCCCGGCCTGGTCTCGGACGCGGCGGGCCTGCTCCTCCTCATCCCGCCGGTCCGCTCCTTCCTCGGGCGGTACGCGGACAGGGCCGCCGAGCGCCGGATCAGCGCCGCGCCTCCCGGCAGCCTCCAGGACGCCTTCCAGCAGGCCCGTATCCGCCGCCCGGACGGCAAGGTCGTGCAGGGTGAGGTCATCCGCGAGGACGCCGCCAGGGGCCCGTACGGGGCCGACGAGCCGCGCCCGCCCCTGACGCGCTGATGCCCTGATCACACTTCCGTGCCCTGCCTCCTACGGGGGCAGGGCACGGAAGATGCAGGGGCAGGGCACGGAAAACGCCGCGGGGCCCGGTACACAGTGCGTGTACCGGGCCCCGCGGCGTTCGTTCGTCCGATGGGTCCGCTAGGCGGACTTGCGGCTGTCGCGCGGATGCACGGCAATGTTCATGGCGCCGGAGCGAAGGACGGCCAGCCTTTCGGCGAGGACCTCCTCCAACTCCTCGCGGGTGCGTCGCTCCATGAGCATGTCCCAGTGCGTACGCGCAGGCTTGCCCTTCTTCTCCTCAGGTCCGTCCCCGTCCACCAGGAGTGCCTGGATTCCGCAGACCTTGCATTCCCACTCCGGCGGAATTTCCGCTTCCACCGAGAAGGGCATCTCAAAACGATGGCCCTTCTCGCATGCGTACTCCACGGCCTGGCGCGGGGCCAGATCGATGCCGCGGTCGGTCTCGTAGCTCGTCACCACGAGGCGCGTGCCGCGAAGAGCTCGCTCACTCATGAATCGTGCCTCCCGGGCTTGTCGCCCACAGGACAGGTGTCGCTGTCGTCGTTATCCGGTCAACGTCCGGTCGGCGGTAAAGATTCCCGTGCCGGGTCATGCGTCGCCCGTCGTGCCGCCCCTTGTTGTACCCACCAGTGCCCGTTTTGTCACATCTGGCGGCAGAAGTGACCCGGCGTCTTCACCAAAGCAGCACGCAGTAACGGTCCGCCTGGCAGGCCAAACGCGTACACTACCGCTCTTTCATCGCCACGTCTAAATCCGGTCCGGAACGGCGTTGCCCGCGGCTTCCACCGCGCGCCGCACCGGAACCCGGGCGAGCAGGGCGAACCCGACCACGAAGAAGATCACCAGGGAGATGATGGCATCCCGGTAGCTTCCGGTCAGCTGATACGCGAGACCGAACACGAGCGGACCCAGCCAGCTGAGCCCCCGATCGCTCATCTCGTACGCCGAGAAGTACTCCGCCTCCTTGCCGCGTGGCACCAGATGCGAGAACAGAGAGCGCGACAGAGCCTGGCTTCCGCCGAGCACCAGGCCGATCGCGGCCGCCAGACTGTAGAAGAACACCGGCGCGTCGGCCGGCAGGAAATAGGCCGCCGCCAGGATCAGCGTCCAGACCGCGAGCGAGCCCAGAATCGTCCGCTTGGCGCCGTACGACCGGGCGAGTCGCCCCATCCCGAGCGCGCCCGCCACCGCGAGCACCTGCACGAGCAGGACCGCGGTGATCAGCGTCGTCTGGTCGAGCCCCAGCTCCTCGGAGCCGTACAGGGAGGCCTGCGAGATCACCGTCTGCACGCCGTCGTTGTAGACCAGGTAGGCGAGCAGGAAGGAGAGCGTCAGCGGATGCCGGCGCATGTCCTTGAGGGTCGCCCGCAGCTGCCGCCAGCCACTGCCGACCGCGCCCTCGCCCGCCCCTCCCCGCCCCTCAGGGCGGATCCGTCGGTCGCGCAGCCGCCGCAGCGGTACGAGGGCGAAGGCGCCCCACCAGACACCCGCCGAGGCCAGACAGATCCGGACCGCCTCGCCCTCGGTCAGGCCGAAGGAGTCGTGGCCCGAGTAGAGGATCAGGTTCAGGACGAGGACCAGCGCGCCGGACGCGTAGCCGAAGGCCCAGCCGCGCGAGGAGACCGCGTCCCGCTCGTCCGGCTCCGCGATCTGCGGCAGATAGGCGTTGTACAGCATCATCGACACCGCGAGTGAGGCATTCGCCACGATCAGCAGGAACGCCCCGAGCAGATACCGCTCACCCGCCAGGAAGAACATCCCCGCGGTGGCCGTCGCCCCCAGGTACGCCGCCGCGGCGAGCAGCGGCTTCTTCCGGCCCGTACGGTCGGCCGCCGCGCCCACCAGCGGCATCGCCAGGACCGCGACCACGATCGACGCGGACACGGCGTACGCGAAGAGCGAGCCGGCCCGCACCGGTATCCCCAGCGGGTGCACGAAGCCCTCGGCGTCGGCCGCCGCCCGCGCCACCGAGGTCAGGTACGGGCCGAGGAACACGGTGAGGACGCTCGTCGAGTACACCGAGCACGCGAAGTCGTAGAAGTACCAGCCCCGCTGTTCCCGCCGGCGCTCGGCGGCACCGGTGGCGTACTCCTCCGGTTCGGTGGTTCCAGCGGTCAAGGCCGCGCCCCCTCGTTCGTCCCCGTGATCCGCCCGGCTGATCCGGGCGCGGTGCCACCGGGACGCGCGCTCAGACCCACACACCCCGCTCGGTCAGCACCGAGCGCAGCGTCTCCAGTTGATCGGTCATGATGCCATCGACCCCGAGGTCGAGGAGAGCGTTCATCCGGGCCGGATCGTTCACGGTCCACACATGGACCTGGAGCCCGCGCGCGTGCGCCTCCCGAACGAAGCGGCGGTCCACGACGGGGACGCCGCCCTGGCGCTCCGGGACCTGCGCGGCGATCGCCCCGGCGCGTACCGCCGCCGGGATACCGAGCGAGCGCAGTCGCAACCCGATCACCCCGCGCACCCCGTACGAGGTGGCCAGCCGGGGACCGGCCAGGTGCTGCGCCCTCGCCACCCGGGCCTCGGTGAAGGAGCCCACGCAGACCCGGTCCCAGACGCGCTTCCTGCGGATCAGGTTCACCAGCGGGTACAGCGCCGACTCGGCCTTGAGGTCCACGTTCCAGCGGGCTTCGGGGAACTCGTCCAGGAGGTCGGCGAAGAGCGGCAGCGGCTCCTTGCCCGCGACCCGGGCCTCGCGCACCGCCGCCCACGGCAGGTCACGGATCCGGCCCGTGGCGTCCGTGACCCGGTCGAGGGTCGCGTCGTGGAAGGCGACGAGCGCCCCGTCCGCCGTCGTGTGCACATCGGTCTCGAAGTAGCGGTAGCCCGCCGCGGCGGCCCGGCGGAAGGCGGCCGCGGTGTTCTCCAGGCCGTTCGCCGTGCCGCCGCGATGGGCGAACGGGAGGGGCGAGGGATGGTCGAGATAGGGGTGGCGTACGCGAGTCACCGCCGCAGTATGGCCTGTGCGGGTGTCGCGGGGGCGACCGCGGTGCTGCCGGAGTCCGGCTCGGGCACGGCGAACCAGCGAAGGAAGAACTGGGCGAGCGGCCCGATGGCCACGGCGTACAGGACCGTGCCGACGCCGACCGAACCGCCGAGCAGGAACCCGGTGGCGACGACCCCCACCTCGATCGCCGTCCGCACGAGCCGGATGGAGCGGCCGGTGAGCCGGTGCAGACCGGTCATCAGGCCGTCGCGGGGGCCGGGACCGAAGCGCGCCGCGATGTACAGGCCCGTCGCGACCCCATTGAGGACGATCCCGGCGGCGAGCAGCGGGATCCGCGCGGCCAGGCCGTGGACGTCGGGGAGGAGCGCCAGGGCGCCGTCCATCGCCAGACCGATCACGAGCACGTTGGAGACGGTGCCGAGGCCGGGCCGCTGCCGGATCGGGATCCACAGCAGCAGCACCGCGGCCCCGAGGACGGTCGTCACCACGCCCATGGTCAGGCCCGTCTTCTCGGCGAGACCCTGGTGGAGAACGTTCCAGGGCTCGAGCCCGAGGCCGGTGCGGACCAGGAGCGCCGAACTGGCCCCGTACAGCGTCAGTCCCACGTAGAGCTGGACGAGCCGGCGGGTCAGGTACCGGCCGTGGAGGCCGGAGGCGATGGACAAGGTTTTCCCCCCAGGGTGTGGTGATAGTGGACTGGCTCATGACACTCTGTGGCAGGGGAAAGGATGCCAACCATGGCCAATTCGAGGAAGGTGGACTGATTTCGATGGCCCAGTGGACTTCGGCGGTAGGACCTGCTCAGCTCGCGCGGCAGCTCCAGGCGCAGCAGCCGCGGCCCGCCGGAACCGGCGCCCGCAAGCCGCCCGCCTACCGCGCGCTGGCCGACGGCATCCGCCTGCTCGTCCTGGAGGGCCGCGTCCCGGTCGCCGCCCGGCTGCCCGCCGAGCGGGAGCTCGCCCTCGCCCTCACCGTCAGCCGTACGACCGTGGCCGCGGCCTACGAGGCGCTGCGCGCCGAGGGCTTCCTGGAGTCGCGGCGGGGCGCCGGCAGCTGGACCGCCGTACCGGCCGGGAACCCGCTGCCGGCGCGCGGCCTCGAACCGCTGCCCCCCGAGGCCCTCGGCTCGATGATCGACCTCGGCTGCGCGGCGCTGCCCGCGCCCGAGCCCTGGCTCACCCGGGGCGTCCAGGGCGCCCTGGAGGAACTTCCCCCCTACGCCCACACGCACGGGGACTACCCGGCCGGACTGCCCACGCTGCGGCAGATGCTCGCCGACCGCTACACCGCGCGGGGCATCCCCACGATGCCCGAACAGATCATGGTCACCACCGGCGCCATGGGCGCCATGGACGCCATCTGCCACCTCTTCGCGGGCCGGGGCGAGCGCATCGCCGTCGAGTCCCCCTCGTACGCCAACATCCTCCAGCTGATGCGGGAGGCCGGTGCCCGGCTCGTGCCCGTCGCCATGTCCGAGGGCCTCGGAAGCTGGGACCTGAGCCGCTGGCGCCAGGTGCTGCGGGACGCGGCGCCCCGCCTCGCGTACGTGGTGGCCGACTTCCACAACCCCACCGGAGCGCTGGCCGACGAGGACCAGCGCCGGCAGCTCGTGGACGCGGCCCGCTCGGCCGGCACGGTCCTCGTCGTCGACGAGACCATGACGGAACTGCGCCTGGACGACGACCTGGAGATGCCCCGGCCGGTCTGCGCCTTCGACCCGGCCGGCTCCACCGTCCTGACGGTCGGCTCGGCCAGCAAGGCCTTCTGGGCGGGCATGCGCATCGGCTGGGTCCGGGCGGCTCCTGACGTCATCCGTTCCCTGGTGGCCGCGCGCGCGTACGCCGACCTCGGCACCCCCGTCCTCGAACAGCTCGGCGTGAACTGGCTCATGGGTACGGGCGGCTGGGAGGAGGCCGTGAAGCTGCGGCGCGACCAGGCCCGGGAGAACAGGGACGCGCTCGTCGCCGCCGTCCGCAGGGAGCTCCCGGAGTGGGAGTTCGCGGTGCCGAAGGGCGGCCTGACCCTCTGGGTCCGTACCGGCGGCCTCTCCGGCTCCCGGCTCGCCGAGGCGGGCGAGCGGGTCGGCGTCCGCGTCCCCTCCGGCCCGCGTTTCGGCGTCGACGGGGCCTTCGAGGGCTTCGTCCGGCTGCCCTTCACGGTCGGGGGCGCGGTCGCCGACGAGGCGGCCGCCCGGCTGGCCGCGGCGGCCCGCCTGGTCGAGTCGGGCGCGGGCGGAGGAGGGGCGGAGCCGCCGCGGTCGTTCGTGGCGTAGCCGCGCCACCGATGGAGAGGCCGCACGTGCGGAGAGGCCGGTACGGGCCTGGGGTCCGTACCGGCCTCCACGCGTGCGCGTGCGTGCTGCTCTGCTTCTCCGCTCAGCCCTCGGCCGGAACGGGCGCGTGCAGCGGTGCCGGTCCGGGGTCCGGTTCGGCGCGGGGCGCCGGGGCCGGTTCGGGGGCCGAGCCGATGACGGTCGCGACCGCCGCGGCCGTCGCGACCGTCGCCGGGCGGCGCTCGGGGAGGAGGTCCAGGACCGCCTTCCGGTGCGTCTCGCTCGTCGCGTCGTCGTACGGGTCGGGCGTCGCCGGCACCTGGAGGCGCAGGACCGGGCCGTTGCCCAGGCGCGCGTAGCCGCGGCCCGCCGGGACCTGGGGCGTCGGGGTGGTGTGCGGCCCGGCACCGAGGACGGCGGCGATCTGCTCCGGCTCGGCGGGCCCGAGCACGATCCGGGCGCGGGTGTGGGCCCGTACCGCCTCGCTCAGCGTCTCCGCGCTGTCGAACTGTTCCGCGACCACCACCGTGACCTGGGCGGCCCGCCCGTGCCGCAACGGCACCTGGAGCAGCTCCTGCGGGTCGGTGCGGCCGTCGGCGGCGGCGAGGTGGCCCAGGATGCTCGGCCGGTCGAGCAGGATCCACAGCGGCCGACGGGTGTCCTCGGGGGCCGGGTGGCCCGCCTGTCGGGCCCGGTTGGCGGCGATCAGACGCCGTTCCGTCTCGTGCGCCGCCCACTCGAGGCCGGCCAGGGAGCCGGAGAGCCCGCACTCGACGGCGAGGACTCCGTCGCGGCCGGTCAGGCAGGCGTACTCGCCGGTGCCACCGCCCTCGATGATCATCACGTCGCCGTGGGGGAGGGCCTGGAGGGCGATGGAGCGCAGCAGGGACGTGGTCCCGCTGCCCGGCTGACCGACGACGAGCAGATGCGGCTCGGTGGAGCGGGGTCCGGTGCGCCAGACCACGGCCGGCGCGTCCTCCGTACCGTCCGCGGCGACCACGGGGACGGTCCGCTGCACGGCGTCCGCGTCGGTGAAACCCAGGACGGTCTCGCCCGGCACGGTGACGAAGCGCTGGGCGGCGATGGTGGTGGGCAGGGCGGGCAGCACGCTCATGACGAGCCGGTTGCCCTCCTCGTCCCAGTCGAAGCGGTACTCGCGGCCGCGTCCCGACTTGGCGTGCAGAAGGTGCTCGATACGCGCGCGTGCGTCGGGCTCGCCGTCGGTGAAGTACGGGGGGTACGCGATCCTCAGCCGGGTCGGCCGCCCGTCCCCGTCGAAGGCGTACTCCGTGAAGGCGCCGCTCCAGTCGCCTCCGTGGGTGAAGAGCGGGGCGGGGTCGTCGGGGACCGAGAAGTAGGGCACGAGGGCCTCGTACAGGCCCTTCAGCCGGGCGATCTCCGCGTCGTCGGGCCCGGTCCTGACGACCCGACGCTCGCGTCCCTTCCACGCGGCCGCGCCCATGAGCGTGACGAGCGCGAGGAGCGGCCCGTACGGCATGAGGGCGATGACCAGGACGCAGGCCGCGACCAGGAACAGCGTGGGACCACGCCGCTCCTTGGGGGTCGCGGCCCACTTGGCGCGCGCGGTCGCGGCCAGCTTCCGCAGACCACGGGAGACCGTGATCAGCGGATGGAGCACGTCGGTGGCGCTGTCGGCGGCCGTGCGCGCGATCTCTCGACTGCGAGCGATCTGCACGCTGCCGCTGCTCAGAATGCGGGGGAGTGGTCGCCGGGCCACGAAGAACTCCTGAGGTGGTGGAAGGGACGGATGGGCGTCAGAACTTGATCCCGCCCAGGAGACCGGCGAGGCTCTGCCCGCCCGCCGTGATGCTCGGGGCGATGGCGGTGCCCGCGAGGTAGAAACCGAACAGAGCGCTGACGAGGGCGTGCGAGGCCTTCATCCCGTCCTTCTTGAAGAACAGGAAGCAGATGATGCCGAGCAGGACCACGCCTGAGATGGACAGGATCATTTGGTGTTCTCCTGGTTGAGGGGACAGTCACCATGAGTCCTTCCAAGTTCACAGCAAGTATCTATGTGACTAAAGGTTCATTCGGGTGAAAAGCGGGCGATTTCACTTGACCGGCGGACATCGAACGGGCTGTCGAGTGGCGAAATGTCGGGCGTGCGCTAGAGAGGCGCCCGGGGGGCGGACTGCCGTGATCTTTGCCTCGGTCGAGCGAGGTCATGTCCCCGAACGGGCAGTACCCTGTCGATTCACTCGTACGGCCGCGCTTGCCGTGCACAGGCCCACAACGCAGGAGAGAGGCGGTCCCACCCGATGAGCGAGACTCCGGACCCCGAGGTCATCGAGCTGGCGTCCAAGGTCTTCGACCTCGCCCGCACCGGGGACGCCGACGCCCTTGCCGCCTACGTCGACGCGGGCGTCCCCGCGAACCTCACCAACGACAAGGGCGACTCGCTGGTCATGCTCGCCGCCTATCACGGCCACGCCGCCGCCGTCTCCGCCCTCCTCGCGCGCGGTGCCGACGCCGACCGCGCCAACGACCGCGGCCAGACCCCGCTCGCCGGCGCCGTCTTCAAGGGCGAGGAAGCCGTGATCCGCGCGCTCCTCGACGGTGGCGCAAATCCGGAAGCCGGGACTCCGTCCGCCGTCGACACCGCCCGCATGTTCGGCAAGACCGAACTCGTCGAACTCTTCGGAATCCGGTGAACGGGCGCTGAACCCCAGGTGAGAGCGGCGTCGTAAATGTGGTCGCGGTGGCGAAATGGGTGGGTCATCATGACGTCGGGCCCGGCAAAACGGGCCACCGACGAGAGGCAGAGGAAGATGGTCACTGGCAAGCGCAGGACGACGGGCGGCCCGACATGTTGCCGCACGGCCTAGGCGTACAGGTATGTACCGCCTGACCCGGGTCATCCCGGTTTCCCCCGGTCGTGTCGACAGCTTGATGTGAGGCGTCTCCCCATGTTCGATCCAGTCATAGCGCCGAGCGGCACCCTGCTCGGCCTGCTGCAGCGGGGCCGCGGCGACGGCACCCTGCACGCGCTCGCCGCCCCCCGCGCCGAGGCCCTCTCGGCGCTCAACCACTGCGTTCTCGACGACCCCCGCCACGACTGGCAGGTCGAGAACCGCTCCCTCTACTACGCCCGGCTCTACCTGGACCTCCACGGCGGTCTCGACGAGATCGAGGCGCACCTGCTCTGCGCCGAGGACCACCTCGACACCGAGGACTCCAGGACCGGGCTCGCCCTCGCCGTCCTCGGGCACCTCGCGTCCTACGGACGCCAGGACGCCCTGCTCCTGCTCCGCCGTTACGCGGCGACCGGCACGAACTGGGCCTGGGCCCTCGACGAGCTGGCACTCCGCGACGACGACGCCGGCCTGCGCGCGCTCGCCGTCCCCGTCCTGGCGCGCTTCCCGGCCGACGCGGAGGGCGACGCCGAGCTGGCCCGCGTCGTGCGGGACGCCTTCGAGCCCCGCCCGTGGCGCCTGTGGGCCGAGGACCAGCGCGACGCCGTCGGCGCCCGGGTCAGGGCCGCCCAGGAACAGGGCTCCTTCGACCGCTGGCAGCGCCAGATGCGCCCCGCCGGGCCCCGCCCCGGCTGGAGCGTGCGGGCGGTCCTCGACTGGGCGCAGGAAGGGTACGAGCGCGGAGCCGTCCTGTACGGACCCGCCGCCCGCTGCCTGACCGCCGTCGCGGGGCCCGAGGACCGGCCCGAGCTCCTCGCCGCCGCCCGGCACGGCGCCGTGGGTGCCAGGGGCGCCGCCCTGCACCACCTCGCCGAGTCGCGGGACCCCGCCGTTCTCGACCTCGTCGAGGCCGCCGCCGACGGCGACTCCCACGAGGTCGCCGAGGCAGCCGTCGCCGCCTACCGGCGCATGTGCGGAGAGGACGCGGTCGCCCGCGCCCGCGCGTGGGTCCGCAGGACCGACGCCCTCGGCGCCGCCGCCGCCGACGTGCTCGCCTGCCGCGGCACCGCCCAGGACTCCCCCTCCGTCCTCGGCGCGCTCCGTGACACCATCCGCTCCGAAGGCCCCGACTCACCCGCCCTCGCCGGGCTCGTCGACGGCGCCGGACGCCTCGGCATCGCCTGCGCCGCCCCCGTGCTGCGCCACGTCTACCGCGAGACGGCCTCCTCCCAGCTGCGCGGGCGCGTGGCCGTCGCCCTCGCCGCCACCGACCCCACCTTCGCGACCGGCTTCGCCGTCGAATGCCTCTGGGACTGCGAGGAGACCACCCGCGAGGTCGCGGCCCAGCACGCCGAGACCGCGGACGTACGCGTCGCCGAACGACTGCGCCGCCTCGCCGCCGACCCGGCCGAGGAGGTCGAGGTCCAGACCGCCGTCCGCAACCGGATAGGCCCGGACCTCCAGGTCTGACCCCCGTCCCCCCGCCACCCGGCTCCGGGGCGGCGCGGCCCCCGGCGGACAACCCGCCGAGCGAGGCCCCGCCCCGGAGACGTGGGGTGGCGGGGGAAGGCCGTCACGCCCCCGCGTGACCCCATGGGCCCCAGGCACGCCCCGCGCGAAACGCTCATGGGACGTTCCCTCCCCGTCCAGATCGAAGTTGGCGGCCACACGCCGGGCGCGACGACAACACCCGTATGCGTGTCGTCATCGTCACCGAATCCTTCCCTCCCGACGTCAACGGAGTGGCGCACTGCGCCCTGCAGACCGCGCGCCATCTCGTCCGGCGGGGTCACACCCCGCTCGTCATCGCCCCCGCCGTCGCCGACCCGGCCGCGGACGCCGACGCGCCCTGTGCCGTCGTCCGGGTGCCTTCCCTCCCCCTCCCCGGCTATCCGCAGGTACGGGTCGCCCTGCCGAGCCGCCGCGTCGCCGCGGCCATCGCCGCCCACCGCGCCGACCTCGTCCACCTCGCCGGCCCGTTCGTCCTCGGGGTCCGGGGAATGACGGCGGCCGCCCGGCTCGGCATCCCCGCCGTCGCCGTCTACCAGACCGACCTCGCCGGCTACGCCCGTACCTACGTGGGGACCGGCGAGGGCGCCGCCTGGCGCCGCCTCCGTGCCGTCCACGGAGCGGCGGACCGCACCCTCGCCCCCTCGACCGCGGCCGTCCGCGACCTGGAGGCCCACGGCATAGGCCGCATCCGGCTCTGGGGGCGCGGCGTGGACACCGTCCGCTTCCGCCCCGCGCTGCGGGACGACGCCCTGCGCAGGGAACTCGCACCCGACGGAGAACTCCTCGTCGGTTACGTCGGCCGCCTCGCCCCCGAGAAGCGCGTG
Organism: Streptomyces sp. NPDC093795; assembly: GCF_044764665.1. Classification (NCBI taxonomy): domain Bacteria; kingdom Bacillati; phylum Actinomycetota; class Actinomycetes; order Kitasatosporales; family Streptomycetaceae; genus Streptomyces; species Streptomyces sp. NPDC093795. The sequence continues at coordinate 36,090 of NZ_JBIWIO010000007.1, read as the reverse complement.
GATCTCCTCTCCGCGGTGGGAGAACTCCCCGGCGTACGGGTGGTGGTCGTCGGGGACGGACCGAGCGGGCCCGCGCTGCGCACCACGCTGCCGGGCGCCTGGTTCCTGGGCCGCCGCACCGGCGCCGACCTCGCCCGGATCTTCGCCTCGCTCGACGTGTTCGCCCACACCGGCCCGTTCGAGACCTTCTGCCAGACCGTCCAGGAGGCCATGGCGAGCGGCGTCCCGGTGATCGCCCCGGCCGCCGGCGGGCCCCTGGACCTGGTCGGCCACGGGCGCGACGGGCTCCTCGTACCACCGGGGGACCCGGACGCGCTGCGCGACGCCGTCGCCACGCTCGCCGCCGCACCGGAGCTGCGCGCCGCGTACGGCCGGGCGGGGCGGGCCGCGGTCGAGGGCCGTACCTGGGAGGCCCTCGGGGACGAGCTCATCGGCCACTACCTGGAGGTCCTGCGCGAGCGGACGGCGGTGGCGGCGTGAGCGGCGACGGCGTGACCGGAGGCGGCAGCCGCGGGCTCCGGATCGTGCGGCTCGCCAACTTCGTGACCCCCACATCGGGCGGCCTCCGCACCGCCCTCGACCAGCTCGGCCGCGGCTACCTCGCCGCCGGGCACGCACCGGTCCTCGTTGTCCCCGGTGACGTCGAGAGCGACCACGACACCCCACAGGGCCGGGTCATCACCCTCCCCGGCCCCGAGCTGCCCGGCACCGGCGGCTACCGGGTCCTCGCCGACCGGCGCCGGGTGAGCGGTCTCCTCGACGCACTCGCCCCCGACCGGATCGAGGTGTCGGACCGTACGACCCTCCGGTGGACGGGGGAGTGGGCGCGGCGCGCCCGCGTGCCCTCGGTGATGGTCTCCCACGAGACCGCGGACGGGGTGCTGCGCACCTGGGGCATGCCGCCCGCCCTCGCGGCCCGTGCTGCGGACCGGCTCAACCGCCGCACCGCCTGGGCGTTCGCGCGGATCGTCTGCACCACGGAGTGTGCGGAGCGGGAGTTCCTGCGGATCGGGGCCCGCAACGTCGTACGGGCACCGCTCGGCGTGGACCTCGACCGCTGCCGGCCCGACCGCCGGAGCACCGTGCTGCGGGACAGGTACGCCGAGCGGGAGCGGGTGCTGCTCCTGCTCTGCTCGCGCCTCTCCGTCGAGAAGCGGCCCGGCACGGCCCTGGACGCCCTCGTCGAGCTGCGGGAGGCGGGCATCGACGCCGCCCTGGTGGTCGCCGGTGACGGGCCGCTGCGGGGCGCCCTGGAGCGGCGGGCGCGGGAGCGGCGGCTTCCGGTGCGGTTCGTCGGGCACGTCGCCGACCGGGAGGCCCTGGCGGACCTCCAGGCGGCGGCCGACGTGTGCCTCGCGCCGGGGCCCGCGGAGACGTTCGGTCTCTCCGCCCTCGAAGCCCTGGCCTGCGGGACCCCGGTCGTCGTCAGCGCCTCCTCCGCCCTGCCCGAGGTCGTCGGCACCGCGGGGGCCGCCGCCGTGGACACGCCGGGAGCCTTCGCCTCCGCCGTCCGGGGCATCCTCGCCGAACCGGAGACCGCCCGCCGCGGCGCCGCACGCGCGCGTGCGGAGGGTTTCACCTGGGACCGGTCCGTCACGGCCTTCCTCCGGGCCCACGACGCCCTCCTGGCACCGGAGCCGAGCCTCCCCGAGGAGGTCCGCCGGTGACACAGGACCAGGCGACCGCCCCTGCCCCGGCCCCTGGCCCTGTCGCGGGGGCCGCCACGGTCGCCGTCGCAGTCCCCGCCACGGTCGTCCCCGCCCCGGCCCCCGCCCTCGCCCGCGTCCATCCGCCCCGCCCCGCTCCCGACGCCGCCGTCCCCGTCCGGTTCGTCGTGCTCGGGGACTCGCTCAGTGAGGGCGTCGGGGACCGGGTCGGCGGGGCCTGGCGGGGCTGGGCGTCGCTGCTCGCCGACGGACTTCCGGCCGACGGGCAGGACACCGCGTTCCTGAACCTCGCCGTCAGCGGGGCCCTCAGCGGGGACGTCGCCGCCCGGCAGGCTCCCCGCGCCCTCGCCTTCCGACCGCACCTCGCCTCCGTCGTCGTCGGGGTCAACGACACCCTGCGCCGCACCTTCGACATCGGGCTCCTCGCCCGCCACCTGGACCGCGTCTGCGCCGACCTCGACGCCGCCGGAGCCGTACTCCTGACCGCCTGTCTGCCCGACCCCGGCCGCGTGCTCGGCCTTCCACCCCCACTGGCACGCCCGCTCGGCCGCCGCCAGCGGTCCGTCAACGCCGTCGTGCACGCCCTCTCCACCCGGTACGGGGCCGTCCATCTGCACCTCGCCGACGACACCTGGACCGAGGACCGCACCCTGTGGAGCGCGGACCGCCTGCACCCCGGCGAGCGCGGCCACCGGGCCGTCGCCGAGGGCTTCCACCGGCTGCTCGCCGCCCGGGGACTCGCCCACGGCGCGCCGCCCGCGCGGGAGCCCGCCCAGCCGCCTCCGACCCGCGCCGAGGCCGCGCTCTGGCTCGCCACCGCCGGCACCGGCTGGCTCCTCCGCCGCAGCCACGACCTGCTCCCGCAGCTCCTGCTCCTCGCCGGTGCCGAGCTGCGCCACTGGGCCGACGGCACCGGCCCCGCCCCCCTCGACGCGCGCGCGGACGCCGCCCTCGCCGTCGCGCTCGCGGCGACAATGGGGAGATGAACGGGCGCTGGGAGTTCTGGATCGACCGGGGCGGCACCTTCACCGACGTCGTGGGCAGACGCCCCGACGGCAGGCTCGTCACGCGCAAGCTGCTCTCCCACGACCCCGCCCGGCAGCAGGACGCCGCCGTCGCCGGAATCCGCCTCCTGCTCGGCCTCCGGCCCGACGAGCCCGTCCCCGCCGACCGGATCGCCGTCGTCAAGATGGGCACGACCGTCGCCACCAACGCCCTCCTGGAGCGGCGTGGCGAACCGACGGTCCTCCTCGTCACGGAGGGCTTCCGCGACGCGCTCCGCATCGCCTACCAGAACCGGCCCCGGCTCTTCGACCGCCACATCGTGCTCCCCGAAGCGGTCTACGCGCGCGTGATCGAGGTTCCGGAGCGGGTCGACGCCCACGGCCATCTCGTCCGGCCTCTGGACGAGCCCGCCGTCGCCGACGCGCTCGCCGCCGCCCACCGCGACGGGTTCCGCTCCGCCGCCGTCGTCCTCCTGCACGGCTACCGCCACCCGGCCCACGAGGCCCGGATCGCGACGATCGCCTCCGCCGCCGGCTTCACCCAGATCAGCTGCTCGCACGAGGTCAGCCCGCTGATCAAACTGATCCCCCGCGGCGACACCACCGTCGTCGACGCCTACCTCTCGCCGATCCTGCGCCGGTACGTCGACGAGGTCGCCCGTGAACTCGCCGGCATCCGCCTCATGTTCATGCAGTCCAACGGCGGACTGCGCGAGGCGGCCCACTTCCGGGGCAAGGACGCCGTCCTGTCAGGACCGGCCGGCGGCGTCGTCGGCATGGCGCGCACCTCGGCGCAGGCGGGACACCACCGGGTCATCGGCTTCGACATGGGCGGCACCTCCACCGATGTGTCGCACTACGCCGGAGCCTTCGAGCGTGAACTCGGTACACAGGTCGCCGGGGTACGGATGCGGGCACCGATGATGAGCATCCACACCGTCGCGGCGGGCGGCGGGTCCGTCCTCCACTACGACGGACGCCGCTACCGCGTGGGCCCGGACTCGGCGGGCGCCGTCCCCGGCCCCGCCTGCTACCGCCGCGGCGGCCCCCTCACCGTCACCGACGCCAACGTCATGCTGGGCCGCGTCCAGCCCGCCCATTTCCCCGCCGTCTTCGGCGAGTCCGGCGACCGGCCCCTGGACGCCGACGTCGTACGGGAACGGTTCACGGCCCTCGCCGAGGAGGTCGGCGGCGGCCGCACCCCCGAGGAGGTCGCCGCGGGCTTCCTGGAGATCGCCGTCCTCAACATGGCCAACGCCGTCAAGAAGATCTCCGTGCAACGCGGCCACGACGTCACCCGGTACGCCCTCACCAGCTTCGGCGGCGCCGGCGGCCAGCACGCCTGCGCCGTCGCCGACGCCCTGGGCGTCGACACCGTGCTCGTACCGCCGCTGGCCGGAGTGCTCTCCGCGTACGGCATCGGCCTCGCCGACGCCACCGCCATGCGCGAGCGGTCCGTCGAGGCCGAACTCGACGCGCCCGGCACCCCCGCGCGCGTGACGTCCCTCTGCGCCGAACTCGCCGATCGGACCCGCGCGGAGCTGCGCGCCGACGGTCTGCCGGACGCGGCGATCACGACGTACGCGCGCGTACTCCTGCGGTACGCGGGCACGGACGCGAGCCTCCAGGTCGACCTCGCGTCCCCCGAGGAGCTGAAAGCGGCGTTCACGGCTGTCCACCGCGCGCGGTACGCCTTCGTCCTCGAACGGCCCCTCGTCGTCGAGGCCGTCTCCGTGGAGGCCGTCGGCCGCGCCGGGCCGCACGGCCCCGTCCAGGCCGACCCGGCGGCTCCGGTGGATCCGGTGGACTCGGTGGCGCCGGACGGACGGCCCGGCCCCCTCGCGCCCCACGCCACCGTCCGGATGCACAGCGCCGGCACTGCGCACGACACGCCCCTCCACCGCCGGGAGGACCTGCGGCCCGGCGACAGCGTGGACGGGCCCGCGCTCCTCGCCGAGGCCGACGCCACCACCGTCGTCGACAGCGGCTGGCAGGCCACCGCGACCGACAGCGGACACCTCGTCCTGCGCCGCGTCACCCCTCGCCCCGCGCGCGTGGCAGCCGGCACGGACGTCGACCCCGTCCTCCTGGAGGTCTTCAACAACCTCTTCATGGCCATCGCCGAGCAGATGGGCGTCCGCCTGGAGAACACCGCCCAGTCCGTCAACATCAAGGAACGCCTCGACTTCTCCTGCGCGCTCTTCGACGCCGAGGGCAACCTCATCGCCAACGCGCCCCACATCCCCGTCCACCTCGGCTCCATGGGCGAATCCATCAAGGAGGTCCTGCGGCGCCGCGAGGACGACCTGCGCCCCGGCGATGTGTACGCGATCAACGACCCGTACCACGGCGGCACCCATCTCCCCGATGTCACCGTCGTGACCCCGGTGTTCGGCGACGAGGGACACGAACTCCGCTTCCTCGTCGCCTCGCGCGGCCACCACGCCGAGATCGGCGGGATCACCCCCGGCTCCATGCCCGCCTTCAGCCGGACCGTCGACGAGGAGGGCGTCCTCTTCGACAACTGGCTTCTCGTACGGGACGGGCGGCTGCGCGAGGCCGAGACACGGGCCCTGCTCACCGGCGCCCGCCACCCCTCCCGCGACCCGGACACCAACCTCGCGGACCTGCGCGCCCAGATCGCGGCCAACGAGAAGGGCATCGAGGAACTGCGTCGGGCCGTCGACGCGTTCGGGCTCGACGTCGTCCAGGCCTACATGCGGCACGTCCGCGCCAACGCCGAGGAGTCCGTGCGCCGCATCGTCGCGCGCCTGGACGACGGCGCGTACCGCTACGAGACCGACGGCGGCGCGGTCATCCAGGTCGCGGTCCGCGTCGACCGTGAACGGCGGTCCGCCGTCCTCGACTTCGCCGGGACCTCCCCACAGCTCCCGGGGAACGCCAACGCGCCCACGGCTGTCGTCATGGCCGCCGTCCTGTACGTCTTCCGCACCCTCGTCGACGAGGACATCCCGCTCAACAGCGGCTGCCTGGAACCCCTGGAGATCCGCGTCCCGCCCGGCTCCATGCTCGCGCCCGCCCACCCGGCCGCCACGGTCGCCGGGAACGTCGAGACCTCCCAGGCCGTCACCGGCGCGCTCTACGCGGCCCTCGGGGTCCAGGCGGAGGGCTCCGGCACCATGAACAACGTCACCTTCGGCAACGCGCGCGTGCAGTACTACGAGACCGTCGCCAGCGGCTCGGGCGCGGGCGACGGCTTCGACGGCGCCGACGCCGTCCAGACCCACATGACCAACTCCCGGCTCACCGACCCCGAGATCCTGGAGTGGCGCCACCCGGTCAGGGTCGACGCCTTCGCGGTACGGGAGGACGGCGGCGGGCGTGGCCGGTGGCACGGCGGACGCGGGGTGGAGCGCCGCATCCGATTCCTCGAACCCATGACGGTGGCCCTCCTCACCGGACACCGCAGAGTCCCCCCGTACGGCATGGCCGGCGGCGAGCCGGGAGCCCTCGGCGAGAACCTCGTGGAACGCGCCGACGGCACCGTCGAGCGCCTCGGCGGCGCCGCCACCACGGAGGTCGGCCCCGGTGACGTCCTGATCCTGCGCACCCCGGGTGGTGGAGGCTACGGCACACCGCCCGACGGCCCACAGCCCGACGAGCCCCCCGAAGCCCTCAGCGCGTCGGCGTGAACCGCACCGGCGTCCCCGGTACCGCCTGCGCCGCCGCGCCCAGGTCGGCCTCACGGACCACCCCGACCACCGGGTAGCCCCCCGTCGTCGGATGGTCCGCGAGGAACACCACGGGCCGCCCGTCCGGCGGCACCTGGACCGCGCCCAGGACCATGCCCTCGCTCGCCAGCTCTCCCGGCAGCGCCCGCTCCAGTGCCGGGCCTTCGAGTCGTAGTCCGATGCGGTTGCTCGCCGGTGACACCCGGTACGCGCGCGTGGCGAGGGTGCGGAGCGCGGCGGCGGTGAACCAGTCGTCGCGCGGGCCGAGCCGGACCCGGAGCACGAGTTCGTCCGGCGGGCCGGGCCACGGGGGAGCGTCGACCGCCCCCCGTACGCCCGTCTCCGGGCCCAGAGGCAGGACCGCCTCCTCCACCAGCGGTGCCGGACCGAGACCGGACAGCAGGTCGGTGGAGCGACTGCCGAGCACCGGTTCGACACCGATCCCACCGCCGAACGCCACGTACGCGCGTACCCCGCGTACGGCCGCGCCGATGTCGAGGACGGACCCGGCCGCCACCCGGACCGCGGTTCCCCAGGCGGCCGGACGTCCGTCCACCCGGACCGGGCAGGGCGCGCCGCCCACCGCGACGGTCACCGCGCAGCGGGGCCGCAGGGCGCAGCCGTTGACGGTGGTCTCCAGGACGGCGGCCGTCTCCGGATTGCCGACGAGCCGGTTCACGAGCCCCACGGCCGCCGGGTCGAGGGCGCCCGAGCGGGGCACACCGAGATGGGCGTAGCCGGTACGGCCCAGGTCCTGCACGGTGGTCAGCGCCCCGGCCCTGACGACGGCGAAGGCCCGGTCGGTCATCGCCCGCCCTCCGCGGTGAACCGGACGCGGGCGCCGGGGGCGAGCAGCGCGGCCGGTTCACGGCCGGTGTCCCAGAGCACCGCGTCCGTCGTGCCGATCAACTGCCAGCCGCCGGGGGAGGACCGCGGGTACACACCCGTGTACGGCCCCGCGAGGGCGACCGAACCGGCCGGGACGGCGGTGCGCGGAGTGGCCCGCCGCGGCACCCCGTACCGCTCGTCGAGCCCCGTCAGATAGCCGAAGCCCGGCGCGAAGCCGCAGAACGCCACCCGGAACTCGGCCGCCGTGTGGATCCGTACGGCAGCCTCGACGGACACCCCCCACAGCGCGGCGACCTCCGCGAGATCGGGCCCGTCGTAGCGGACGGGTATCTCGATCGCCGCGCCCACGCGCGCGGGGGACGGCCCCACCTCCCAGCCGGTCAGCTCGGCCGCCAGCCGGTCCGGGTCGGCCACCCCGTCCAGCAGGACGGTCCGGGCCGCCGGCACGATCTCCCGTACGGCGGGCAGGGTGCCGGCCGCCCGCCGCCGCAGCAGCTCCGCGTGGAACGCCTCCACCTCCGCGCCCCCGGCCAGCTCGACCAGGAGCGCCCGCTCACCCACGCGCAACGCGCGCGTGCCGAAGGCGGTCACGCGAAGGCCTCCACCCGCACCCCTGACGCTTCGAGCCGCTCCCGGACCCGCCGGGCGAGATCCACCGCACCCGGGGTGTCGCCGTGCAGGCACAGCGACCGGGGCCGTACCGCGACGGAACTCCCGCAGTGCGCGGTGACCACCCCGAACCGGGCCATGGCCACCGACCGCTCCACCACCGCGGCCGGGTCGCTGACGACCGCCCCCGCCTGCCCGCGCGGCACGAGGGAACCGTCCGCGAGGTAGGCCCGGTCACCGAAGGCCTCGGGGACGACCGGCAACCCCGCCTTCGTGGCCGCCTCGTGGAGCCGCGACCCGGGCAGGCCGAGGACCGGCAGCGTGCGGTCCGCGAGCAGGACGCCCTCGACGACCGCCGCGGCCTGCTCCTCGTCCCGGACCACCCGGTTGTAGAGCGCCCCGTGCGGCTTCACGTACGCCACGCGCGCGCCTGCCGCCCGCGCGAAGACCTCGAGGGCGCCGATCTGGTACGCCACCTCGGCGGCCAGCTCCGGCGCGGGGACGTCCATCGAACGCCGTCCGAATCCGGCGAGGTCGCGGTACGAGACCTGGGCGCCGATCCGGACTCCGCGTGCGGCCGCGAGCTCGCACACCCGCCGCATGGTGGCCGCGTCCCCGGCATGGAAGCCGCAGGCCACGTTGGCGCTGGTCACGACGGACAGCAGCTGCTCGTCGTCGGTGAGCGTCCAGCGGCCGAAGCCCTCGCCGAGATCGGCGTTGAGATCGACCGGGGCGGGGGGCGTGCGCATCTGTACCTCGCAGGAGGGGGGACCGTACGGTGCCGTCAAGGTAGAGGATTGTTGAACGATCCGACAAGATGACGGTGGTCGCGACCGTGGCCGTACGGTTGACTCGTCCGCGCGCGACGGCCGGGCACGACCGCCGGGCGCGACGGCCGCGTAGGACGTACGAGAAGGAGCGGCGTGGCAGCGAGTGGCTCCGGGGACCTGGCCGACGACCGGGCCCTGCTCGGGCGCACCAGCACGGCGGAGCGGGTCGCGGACATCCTGCGCACCCGCGTCGCGGAGGGCTACTTCCCGCCCGGCACCCGGCTCTCCGAGGACGGCATCGGCGGCGCGCTGGGCGTCTCCCGGAACACCCTGCGCGAGGCCTTCCGGCTCCTCACCCGCGAGCGGCTGCTCGTCCACGAGCTGAACCGGGGGGTCTTCGTCCGTGTGCTGGCCGTCGACGACGTGGACGACATCTACCGCACCCGGCGGCTCGTCGAGTGCGCCGTCGTACGGGGCCTGGGGCAGCCGCCGTACGCCCTGGACGCTCTCGCCGCCGCCGTCCTGGAGGGCGAGACCGCCAGCCGCGCGGGCGACTGGCAGGGTGTCTCGACGGCCAACATCCACTTCCACCGTGAGCTCGTCGCCCTCGCGGGCAGCGCACGCACCGACGAGCTGATGCGCGGCGTCCTCGCCGAACTCCGCCTCGCGTTCCACGTCGTCGACGACCCGCGCGCCCTGCACGAGCCGTACCTCGCCCGGAACCGGGAGATCCTGGACGCCCTGCGGGCCGGTGAGCGGACCACGGCCGAAGGTCTCCTCGCCCGCTACCTCGACGACTCCCGCACCCGGGTCGCGGCCGCGTACGCGCAGGCCGTGGACACCCCGGCGGGCCGACCCCCGGCGGGGCCGGTGGGCTGACCGCGACGAGGCCCGTGGACGCCCCCGGGGCCCGGTCGCATCTGCGCCGTTTCGACCGTTGTCAGTTCGAGGACCTAATCTGTCCACCGTGACTTCGCCTGCCTCGACGGACCTCGCTCCGCCCCAGCTCAGCGCGGGGCCGCGGCCCGCACAGGGTCCGGCCGCCGACGAAGGGCTCGCGCGGCGCCTCCGCGCGCTCGCGTGCACCGCCCCGCTGCACGACCTCGACGCGCGCAAGGCGAACCTGGCCGGCGAGTACACGGTCTACGCGATGGCCGAGGTGGCCCTGTCCGCGATCGACCTCATCACGCTGAACATGGACTTCGACACCGGCGCCGACCACGAGCAGATCGTCGCCCGCCTGCTGCCCCGCGTCGCCGCCCAGGCACCCCACCGCCCCGCCGCCGAACACGAGCGCGTGGCCCGCTGGGTCCTGGAGAACCTGATCAACGTCGGCAGCGTCGACCGCGGCTTCCGCGCCGTCTACGGCACCTTCGGGGCCGACGGCGTCTACGTCCGCAGGGACTACGACTTCAAACTCATCGAGGAGGTCCCGGGCTTCGGCGGCGGCGTCTACCTCCGGACCACCGACGAAGCGGTCAACGTCCTCGTCGGAGCCCTCGACACCGACGTCACCAGCGCCCAGATCGCCGCCGAGGTGAAGCTGGAGGTCCTCATCAACCGGGGCCGCCTCGCCGACGCCCAGCTCGCCGCCGAGCAGGCCCGCTACCGGACCGTGCAGTACGCCGAGAGCCTCCGCAGGACCCTGGAGGCGACCCGGCGCAACGTGCGCGCGGTGGACTGGCTCAACGCCGTGCCGGACATGATCGCCGAGGCGCTCGACCACGTCGCCGACCGCTACCGCCACGAGAACGCGATCCTCACCAACATCCGCAAGGCCCGCGACGAGGCCGAGGCCGCCTCCGACGCCAAGACCGCCGAGCACAAGCGGCGCGCCGCCGAGCTCGTCGACATAGTGAAGGACTGCATCCGGCGCCACACCCAGCTCCAGTCGCGCCTCCTGGACGCCGGGCCCCTCTTCCGCGCCGAGCAGGACCGGCAGGCCTTCGCCGCCCCCACCACGTACACCGGGCTCGACCTGTACGGGCAGCTCGTCGCCCCGACGCTGCCGCTCCCCGTCGAACAGGCCGCCAGGGTCACCGACGCCTTCTTCGCCCGTGGCACCGGACTGCGCACCCCCGCCTCCGTACGTCTCGGTGATCTCGTCGACCTGCTGCTGACCCCGCCCGTCGAGCGCGAGCACCTCGGCGCGGAGATGCCCGAGCCCGACCTCATCGCCACCCCCGACGACTCCCGCTTCAGCGAGGAACAGCTCGCGAGCGCCCTGCGCCTGCTCGACCTGGAGCACGACGCGCCGCGCCGCCTCTCCGGGCTGCTCGCCGAGGCCCGCGAACTCGACGCGGACCTGCCGTACCTCGTCGCCCTCCTCGCCGTCCACGCGGCGAGCCCGCCGGTGGGCACGGCCTACCGGCAGGGGGAGGAGCGACTCCTCTTCGCCGTCGACGACGGCACCCCGCTCGACGACCCCGAGTTCGGGGGCGCCGACCTCATCGTCGGTACGGCCCTGCTCGACGCGGCGGGCATGGCCGCCGGCCGCACGGAGGCCACGTGACCCTCGTCCCGCCCGCCACCGCCGTCGTCGTACCGTCGACCCGGCCGGACGCGCTCACGCCGGACCCCGCCGCCCGTCAGGACCCGGCGGACACGGGCGTACGCGACGACAGCACGCCCACCCCGGCGGCGAAGCCGCAGCACGCGGCCCCGGAGCAGGCCGAGCCGGCGCACGCGGACCCGGTTCCCGTAGAGCCACCGCGTGAGGAGCCGGTTCCCGCAGAGCCGGAGCGCGCCGAACCCACCGGCCTCACCCCCGGCCCTCGCGTGCTGCCCGTCCACGTCGACCCGCCCGCCGGCGTACGCGCCGACGCCGAGGACCGCCCCTCGCCGACGCCCGGCACCCGGCCCCGGTTCGGGGTCGTCGCGGTGCCCGAGCCGACCCGGACGGCCTCCGCCCGGGGCCGGGGCGTCCCATCCGTGCGCGCCGTGCGCCTCACGGACGAACCGCCCACCCCCGCCGACCGCCCCGCCACCACCACCCCGGCGTCCGTCACCCCCGTCCCGCTGCCGGTACCTCGCCCCGCCACTCCCGCCGTACCGGCACCAAGCCCGACCCCGACCCCGGCACCGGGACCGGGACCGGGACCAAGCCCGACCCCGGCACCGGCACCCAGCCCGGCCCCGACTCCGACCCCGGCCCCGGCTCCGGCACCGACCCCAAGCCCGACCCCGGCCCCAATCCCGACCCCTACCCCGGCCCCAATCCCGACCCCGGCACCGGCCCCGACTCCGGCCCCGGCCCCGACCCCAATCCCGACCCCCACCCCAGTCTCGCCCCCGCCCCCCACCCCGACCGAGAGCCCGACCGAGGAGCCCCAGCCGTGAGCGAAACCCACGCCGAGTACGCCGACGCGTGGGGCGAGCAGGAGCCCCCGCAGCCCCCGGCCGCCGCCACGACCGTCGTCGCAGCCGCCGCGTCGCCCGTCACCCCCGCCGACGCGGCCGACGCCGCCCGCCTGGTCTCCTTCGGGCTCCAGCCCAAGCTGCTCCCGGCCCGCGACGCCGAGTACGGGGAGCTCCTCCGGCGCTACCGCGAGAACCCCGCCTTCGCGCGCCTCGCCGACGCCGTCGCCACCGGCCTGGGTCTCGTCGTCCTCGAGGTCTCCCCACGCGCGGGCATGGCCGTCACCGCGGGCGAGGACTCCGTCTTCGCCGTCCGCATGGGCGACTACGCACGCCGCGCCTCCACGGACGCCGCCGACCGGTTCCTGCACGGTCTGGCCCATCTCGCCGTCGCCGCGATGGCCTTCCCCCGCCCTGAGGACCTCGCGGACGACGCGTACATCGGACGCCTCACGGTCAACGGCGTGGACGCGTTCGTACGCCAGGCGTGCCTGCGTCTCGAACAGCGGGCGGAGGAGCAGGGCGAGAACACCGACCCGGCCTCGGACGCCCCCGGCCTCGAGGCGGCCTGGCGGATCTACGCCCGTCGCAGCGCCACCGGCGCCACCAAGGACGCCCGCCGCCTCGCCGGGTCCACCACCGGCATCGTCGGCAAGGCGGCCGCCTTCCTCACCGACTCCGGCTTCCTCCAGCGCACCGGTGACGAGGGCGGCGGCTCCTACCGCACCACCGCCCGCTACCAGCTCCAGGTCCGCGACATGGCCGGTTCCGCAGCCATGGCCGAGCTCCTCGAACTGGGTGTCGTACCCGTCAGCGACGGCTCCGCGACCCTGCTTCCCCCGCCCGAGGGCGACGACCTGGAGCTCGCGGCCGACGCGGGCCTGCCCTTCCACGCGTAAGACCCCGCACCACCGACCTGCCAGAGCACGAGAGCACGAGAGTTCCTCGCCATGTACGAGCTGTCCCGGGTCCGCCTGTACTCCATCGGTCCCGCCGGTGCGCGCTACGCCGACACCGTCCTGGACCTGCGGGGGGTCGGCGCGCCCGTGCCCCACCCCGCCCCCACACAGGCGGAGTTCTTCGCGGAGGAACCGGTCGGTCCGCCGCGCCGCCCCGCCCCCGCGGGCGTGCTCTTCCTGGAGAACGGCGGCGGCAAGTCCGTCCTCCTCAAGCTGATCTTCTCGGTCATGCTCCCCGGCCACCGCAACACCCTGGGCGGCGCCAGCTCCGGCGTCCTGCGCAAGTTCCTCCTCGCCGACGACTGCGGACACGTCGCACTGGAGTGGCAGCACACCCTCACCGGCGAACTGGTCGTCGTGGGCAAGGCGAGCGAGTGGCGGGGCCGTCAGGTCTCCTCCGACCCGCGGAAGTTCGCGGAGGCCTGGTACTCCTTCCGTCCCGGCCCCGGACTCAGCCTGGACAACCTCCCCGTCGCCGAGGCGACCTCCGTCCGCCCGCCCGTCGACGGCGCCTCGGGCGCGACCGGCCGGCGCCGCACCATGAAGGGCTTCCGCGACGCGATCACGGAGGCCGGCAAGGCCTACCCGCATCTGGAGGTCTACTGGGAGGAGATCCACGACCGCTGGAACGAGCACCTCGGCGAACTCGGCCTCGACCCGGAACTCTTCCGCTACCAGCGCGAGATGAACGCCGACGAGGGCGAGGCTGCCGGTCTCTTCGCGGTCAAGAAGGACTCCGACTTCACCGACCTGCTGCTGCGCGCCGTCACCGACACCCGGGACACCGACGGACTCGCGGACCTCGTCGGCGGCTTCGGCAACAAGCTCGGCCGCCGCGCCGAACTGACCGCCGAGCGCGAGTTCACAGCCGGCTCGGTGGACCTCCTCGGCCGGATCGTCGAGGCCGCCGAAACCCGGTCCCACGCGCGCGAGGTCCACACGGCCGCCGAGCGCCGCACCCGCACCCTGGCCCGGCGGCTCTCCGCCCGCGCCGCCGAGGAACGCGGCAGGGGCGCCGAACTCGCCCAGCAGGTCACCTCCGCGGCCCACGCCGTCGCCGAGGCCGAGTCCGGCCGGGGCCGCAGCTCCCTCATCGCCGCCGAACTCGCCTACCGGCACGCCTCCCTGGCCCTGACCGCCGCCGAGAAGGGCGCCGCCTCCCAGCGACGCGAACTCACCGACGCCCGCACCATGCACTCCGCCTGGCAGGCGGCCGAGGTCGTCCTCCGCCACCGCGCCGCGAGCGACCGCTCCGCGCGCGTGGCCGCCGCCATCCGGGAGGCCGAGCGGGACGCCGCCCCGGCCCTCGCGGCCCGCGCCGAAGCGGCCGGCGACCTCGTACGGGCGCTCGCCGCCGCCGCCGAGGAGGGCGAGCGCCACGCGGCGGAGGAGGAGGAACGCTCCACCGCCCTCCAGGAGGAGGGCGAGACCGCCCACCGCGACGCCACGGCCGCCGCCACCGAGGCCCAGCGCGCCCGCAGCGAGGCGGGCCACCTCCGTCAGCGGCTCGCCGAGGTCGAGCAGGAGACCGCGGAGGCGGTACGGGCCGGCTGGCTCGACGACTCCGCGCCCGACGCCGACCCCGCGCGCGCGGCCCTCGCCGCGAGCGATGCCGAGAAGACGACGGTCGCCGCCTGGGACACGGCCCGCGAGGCCGCGCGCACCGCGGCGGACCGCGCGCGTGAGGCGGCGGGCGCCGAGTCCCGCGCCGAACTCGCCGCCGCCCGCGCCGCCGACGCGGCCGAGGCCGCCGGGAACGCCTACGACGCGGAGCGCCGTGCCGCCGAGCTCCTCGCCGCCGAGGAGCGCCTCGCCGAACTCCTGAGCCTCCCCGCCACCGGCGCCCCCCACCCGGCCGCCGGCTCCCCGCTCCCGGGCCAGCGCGCGGCCACCGCGGTCACCGCACCCACCGGTGAAGGCGAGGACCGGGACCCCGCCGACGGCGCTGTCACCTCGGGGGAGTCCGCGCACCAAGGGCCGCTCACCGTCACCGAGTTCGACCGGTACGCCGACGACCTGCGCGGCATGCTCGACCAGGCCGTCACCTCCGCCGAGCGCCAGCTCTTCGATCTGCGCACCGCCGCCGCCGACGACTCCCGCATCCTCGGCGCCCTCGGCGACGGCGGCCTGCTGCCGCCGGGACCCGACGTCCTCGCCACCGTCGAGTACCTCGGCGAACACGGCATCCCCGCCCTCCCCGGCTGGCGCTACCTCGCCCAGTCCGTGGACCCCGCCGACCACGCGCGCGTCCTCGCCGCCCGCCCCGAGCTCGTGGACGGTGTCGTGATCACCGACCCCGTCTCGTACGGACGCGCCCGCGAGGTCCTCGGCTCGGCCGCCCTGCTGCCCCGCTCCGCCGTGGCCGTCGGCACCGCCGCCGCCCTGCTCGCCCCCGTGCCCGGGCAGGACCCGACGGACGACACGGGGGTCTTCCTCGTACCGCCGAACCCGGCCATGCACGACGAGCACGCGGCCGACGAGGAGCGCCACGCCCTGCGCGCCCGCGCGGCCGCCCGCGACGAGGAGATCCGTACCCTCGCCGCCCGCCTCGCGGGTGACCGCTCCCTCGCGGCCCGGATCGGGTCCTGGCGCGCCGACTGCCCGCCCGGGATGCTCGCCGAACTCGCGGCCGTCGCCACGACCGCCCGTGAGACCGCCGAGGCCGCCGCCGCGACCCTCGACGAGGCCCGGACCGCGCGCGCGGAGGCCGAGGAAACGGCCGCCGACGCGGCCCAGGCCAGGGACGAGCGCCAGGAGGCCGCCCAGCGCGCCCGCCGCGTCGCCGACGCCCTCGCGGGCCTGGCGTTCCGGCTGCGCGAGCGCTCCGCCTGGCAGGCCAAGCTCCGGGAACTCGCCGACGACGCCGCCGAGGCCGAGGCCCGCGCCCAGACCTGTCTGGAACGCGCCCGTGCCGCCGACGAGGACCGCCGCGCGACCCAGCGCTCCGCCGACGACGCCCACCGCACCGCCCGTGCCCTGCGCGCCGAGCGCGCCGAGATCGCCGGCGCCCCCGACACCCTCCCCGAGGGCGACGCGCCCACGTCCCGGGCCGCCCTCCCCACCCTGCGCGAGGCCTACCGGGCCGCGTCCCAGCTGTACGAGAAGGTCGGCGTCGGCGCCGACCTGCGCGCCGAGCAGGCCCGCGCCGAGAGCGACGAGTCCGCCGCCGTCGCCGAACTCGACCGCCTCACCAACAAGGTCAGAAGCCGCGCCGAGCAGCTCCTCGAGTCCACCGACGGCGCCGACGGCCCGTCCCGGCAGGCCGCGGCGGCTCGCGCGGAAGCCCTCGTGCAGATGCTGGAGACCCGCGCGTCGGAGGCGAGCGAGAAGCTCGGCCGTCTGCGCGGCGAGGCCGAGCGGCTCGCCCCCGAGGACGGCGAGGCGCACACCGAGCTGCCCGAGGAGCTGGTGCCCGCCGACGCGGAGCGGGCCCAGACCCTGCTCCGTACCGCCACCACCGAACTCGCCTCACGTACCGACGCCCTGGAGGCGGCGCGCGCCGCCCACACCGGCCTGCTCCGCGACCACCGGGCCGCCGAGGACGCGGCGGGCGGCTTCGAGGAGACCGCCGCCCTGCTGCGGGACCTGCTGCGCGACCACACGGACGAGGAGCGGGACGAGGCCGAGGCGTACCCCGGCAGCCTGGAGGAGGCCCGTACGACGGCCGCCGAGGCGCGCCGCTCGCTGCGCGGCTGCACCGCCGAGCTGTCCGCGGCCGACGCGGCCGTCCGCGAGGCCAGCGACATCCTCGTACGGCACGCCAACTCCACCCGCTACGAGCAGGTCCGCACCCCGGCCCGCCAGCAGATCCGCGAACTGCCGGCGTCCGCGCTGCCCGAGCACGCGGCCAAGTGGTCCGAGGCCTTCGCGCCCCGGCTGCGGGTCCTCACCGACGAGCTGGAGCAGCTGGAGCGCAACCGCGACTCGATCGTCGACCGGCTGCGTGGCCTCGTGGAGTCCTCGCTCGCGACGCTCCGTTCGGCGCAGCGGCTCTCCCGGCTCCCCGAGGGGCTCGGCGAGTGGTCGGGCCAGGAGTTCCTGCGGATCCGCTTCGAGGAGCCCGACCAGGCCACCCTCGCGGAGCGGCTCGGCGAGGTCGTCGACGAGGCCACCCGCGCCGCCGTCAAGAAGAACTCCGACCTGCGCCGCGACGGCATGTCCCTGCTGCTGCGGGGCGTGCAGGCGGCCCTCGAACCCAAGGGCGTCTCCGTCGAGATCCTCAAGCCGGACGCGGTGCTCCGCGCCGAGCGGGTGCCCGTCGGACAGATGGGCGACGTGTTCTCCGGCGGGCAGCTGCTCACCGCCGCCATCGCCCTGTACTGCACGATGGCGGCGCTCCGCTCCAACGACCGGGGCCGCGACAAGCACCGCCACGCGGGCACGTTGTTCCTGGACAACCCGATCGGCCGCGCCAACGCCACGTACCTCCTGGAGCTCCAGCGGGCCGTTTCGGACGCGCTCGGCGTCCAGCTGCTGTACACGACGGGTCTCTTCGACACGACCGCCCTCGCCGAGTTCCCGCTGGTGATCCGGCTGCGCAACGACGCCGATCTGCGGGCCGGGCTCAAGTACATCAGCGTGGAGGAGCACCTGCGTCCGGGGTTGCCGCAGACCGCCGCGGAGGGCGAGACGATCCACGGCGAGATCACGGCGACCCGGATGTTCCGCCGCCACGCGACCGACGACCCGGCTCCGCTGCCGGCGCCGTAGCGGGACGGAGAGAGGCCCGACCCCCTGTCGAGGGGGCCGGGCCGCTCACCTGCTCGCTACCGTCTTCCCCGTACGGTCGACGTCTCCGTACCGTCCGCGGCTCAGGCCGCCTCGGACAGCGGCGACGCCGTCTCCGCCCGGCTCCCTCCGTGCTTCTCACGGAGCGGCGGGCGTGCCGTGCTGCTCGGCTCCGACACCACGCCGTTGCGCTGGCGCCACACCTGACGGGTGATCCAGACGTCGAGGACACTCCAGGTGGCCACGACGGTGAAGACCACGGCGCTGACGGTCACGGGGAACGCCAGCCAGGAGCCCGCCACGGAGCAGAAGAAGGCCACTACCGCCTGGATGATCGTCACGGAGGTGATCATCACGGCCCGCACGGCGGCGGTACGCACCGGATCGGGCATCCGTTGTCGGCCATGCTCCTCGTCCACCCACAACTGCCGCGCCGACCGCGCCTCGTGTTCCATTGTCCTGTCACTCCCCACCACTGAACGACTTCAGGGTCGGCTGCCCGGCTTGAGCGCCTTTACACGGACAGAACCCTCCCCGTACCTATTGACGCACGCGAGAGGGAAAAGGTTTCGCCCGCCCCCGGGTGAACCTGACACAGGCAGGCCCGGAACGAACAGTTCCAGCCATCTCCGCAGGCCGGGGAAATGGCGAGTCATCAGGTGTCCTGCACCACAGTGGCCGACCTCAACTCCCTGAATATCGGGACATCTCATGATCAACACTCACTCGACAGGCTGAAAATAGCCCGGACATGCCTTCGGGATAGCCCTGATGCAGTAGTAGGCTCGCGCCGCCGTTTGTTGAAATTCAAGCGTTGAAACTCGACTGTGGAACTCAAGGTTGACGCCGCGTGTTGACGCCGGCCGTCACGGACGTGAAGGACCCCCGTGCGAACGGGGGTCGAGCTGGGGGAGGCCATGCGCTTTCGCGGGAAGTCCATCCGCCGGAAGATCGTGGCGTTGCTCCTCGTACCGCTCGTCTCCCTCACCGGTCTGTGGGTTTTCGCCACGGCCCTCACGGGCCGCGAGGCCGACCAGCTCCTCGACGTCGGCTACATCGTCGACAAGGTCGGCTACCCCCTGGAGGACACCGCCCGGGTCATCCAGCTCGAACGCCGCCAGTCCCTCGTCTACCTCGCCGACCCCCGGGGCTCCGACGCCCTCGGCTCCCTGCGCGAGACCCGCCGGGCCACCGACCGCCAGATCGCCCGCATCCGCGCCAACGCCGCCGACCCCGGCGTACGCGAGGAGATGCGGCCCGTCACCGCCCAACGGCTCGCCTCCCTCCTCGAAGCGCTCGACGGCCTCGCCTCGCTGCGCCGTTCCGTGGAGAAACGTGACATCGGCCGCATGCAGGCCCTCGACTTCTACAACCGGCTCGTCGACCCCTGCTACAGCTTCCTCGTCACCCTCCACGCCCTCGAGAACGTGGAGATGGACAAGCAGGGCCGCGCCCTCGTCGGCATCACGCGTGCGCGTGAACTGCTCTCCCGCGAGGACGCCCTCGTCCTCTCCGCGCTCGTCGCGGACCGCGTCACCGCCCAGGAGATCCGCGCGATCTCCGACCTCATCGCCAACCGCGAGCAGTTCTACGAGGTCAACCTCGAACTCCTGCCCACCGCCGAGCGCGAGCGCTTCGAGAGGTACTGGCGCAGTCCCGACACCCGGCCGCTGCGCACCGCCGAGAACGCGATCATCGAGCAGGGCCCCACCGACAGCCCGCGCGCCCTCACCGCCGCCTACTGGCAGGACCACGCGGGCCCCGTCCTCGACGACCTCGCCCGCGAGAACACCGCAGCGGGCGACCGCTACCAGGACCGGGTCCAGCCCGCCGCGTACAGCGTCCTCCTCAAGGCCGGCGTCGCCGGCGTCCTCGGCTTCCTCGCCCTGCTCGCCTCCGTCGTCATCTCCGTCCGGATCGGCCGCGTGCTCGTCCGCGACCTGCGCCGTCTCCAGAAGGAGGCCCAGGAGGTCTCCGGCGTACGCCTCCCCAGCGTGATGCGGAGGCTCGCCGCCGGCGAACAGGTCGACGTCGGCACCGAGGTGCCCCACCTGGCCTACGGGGAGGACGAGGTCGGCCAGGTCGGCCAGGCCCTCAACACCCTTCAGCGCGCCGCCGTCGAGGCCGCGGTCAAGCAGGCGGAGCTGCGGCGCGGTGTGTCCGAGGTGTTCGTCAACCTCGCCCGCCGCAACCAGGTCCTGCTCCACCGTCAGCTCACCCTCCTCGACACCATGGAACGACGCACCGAGGACACCGACGAGCTGGCCGACCTCTTCCGGCTCGACCACCTCACCACCCGTATGCGACGCCACGCCGAGGGCCTCGTCATCCTCTCCGGCGCCGCGCCCTCCCGGCAGTGGCGCAAGCCCGTCCAGCTCATGGACGTGGTCCGCGCCGCCGTCGCCGAGGTCGAGGACTACGAGCGGATCGAGGTACGCCGACTGCCCCGGCTCGGCGTGGGCGGCCCCGCCGTCGCGGACCTCACCCACCTCATCGCCGAACTCCTGGAGAACGCCACGGTGTTCTCGCCGCCGCACACCGCCGTCCAGGTGCGCGGCGAGCGCGTCGCCAACGGCTTCACCCTGGAGATCCACGACCGCGGCCTCGGCATGAACCCGGACGCCCTGCTCGACGCCAACCTGCGCCTCGCCGAGACCCCCGAGTTCGAACTCTCGGACACCGACCGCCTCGGCCTCTTCGTGGTCAGCCGGCTCGCCCAGCGCCAGAACGTCCGCGTCTCGCTCCAGACCTCCCCGTACGGAGGGACCACCGCGGTCGTCTTCATCCCGGCCGCGCTGCTCACCGACGCGCCCGAGACCCAGGGCGCGGGCTTCCGTCTGGACCGCAAGACGCTGGAGCGCGCCGCCCCGGCCGGCGACGGGACAGCCGACGGCGGCACGCCGCCCGCCCGGCGCCCGGCTCTCGCCAGGGTCCCTGACGTCACCGAGGGGCCCGCGCCGCTCGACGGCCCCGTCGAACTCGAAGGTCCCGTCGACAGCGTCGACTTCGACGTGCTCCTCGACCGGTCCGCGGACCTCCTCGACACCGAGAGCGAGCGCGGCGGGCTGTTCCTGCCCCGGGGACGGCGCCGCGGCCCGCTCGCACCCGCGGGCGAGCAGCACCAGCAGGCCGGTGACCGGACGCACGGCCACGGCGAGGGCGAGACGCAGGCCGACGGGGGAGCCCGCGGCCCCGTACCGCTGCCGCGCCGCCGCGTCACCCCGACGCTCGTCGTGGACCACGGCCGCCGCGTGGACGACCCGGACCGCGCGCACGCCCTCCCGGCCCGCGCCGAGGACCCGACCCGCGGAGACGCTTTCCCGGCCCGCGCCGATGACCCGACCCGCGCGCACGCCCTCCCGACGCGCGCAGACGCCGCTCCCGACGGCGCGTCCGGCAGGGCTCACGCGCTTCCTGACCACGGCCACGAGGGCCCCGAGCGCGCGCAGACCTTCCCCGCCCGGGCGCACCCCGCTCCCGGCCGCACGACGGGGCACCCCGGCGCGCCGGGCAACCTCGCGCACGGCACCGGACAGGACGACCCGCCGACGCCCAGGTCCGGCGGACGGCCGACCGGCCCCACCCTCGTCCCCGTACCGGCGGCGGGCCCCGTGCCGCCGCGGCGCCCCGCAGCGGCGGACCGTCCCGCGACGGCGGACCGCCCCGCCCCGGCGGAAGGTCCCATCCCGCCGGAGAGCCCCGGCCCGCCACAGCGTCCCCTGCCGCCGCAGAGCCAGAGCCAGAGCCAGAGCCAGAGCCCCGCCCCGCCGCAGAGCCAGAGCCCCGAGCCGTTCGGCGGACTGCCCCGCCGGGTCCGCCAGGCGAGCCTCGCGCCGCAGCTGCGCGCGACCGACGGTCCGGCCGACCGCGGTACGGGCGCACGTGCGGACGCCCGTACGAGCGGCGGCGCGACGCCCGCGGACCCCGACTCCTTCGAGCGCGACGCCGAGGAGGTACGCGCGCGCATGGCCGCCATGCAGCGCGGCTGGCAGCGTGGACGGCGCCACAACGCCGACCCGGACGACCCGACAGCACAAGGAACGACACCCGAGGGGGACGGTCGATGACCGCACCGAACGCCGCAGCACCCAGCACCACCTCCGGCCACGCCCACGGAAACGGCGAGCTGAACTGGCTCCTCGACGAGCTCGTCCAGCGCGTCAGGTCCATCCGGAAGGCCCTGGTGCTCTCCAGCGACGGCCTCCCCACCGGTGCCTCCCAGGACCTCACCCGGGAGGACGGCGAGCACCTGGCCGCCGTGGCCTCCGGTTTCCACAGCCTCGCCAAGGGCGTCGGCCGCCACTTCGAGGCGGGCCAGGTCCGCCAGACGGTCGTGGAACTGGAGGACGCCTTCCTGTTCGTCACGGCCGCCGGTGACGGCAGCTGTCTGGCGGTGCTCGCCGATGCCGACTCCGACGTGGGTCAGGTCGCCTACGAGATGACGCTGATGGTGAAGCGGGTCGGGGTCCACCTCGCCACGGCCCCCCGGACCGGTCTGCCCGCGGGAGGGTGAGTGGGACGGCATGAGTGACGCAGCCGAGCGCAACCAGCTGAACGAGAGCCCGGCCCCGCACCACTGGTTCGACGACGAGGCCGGGCCGGTGGTCCGTCCGTACGCGATGACCCGCGGCCGGACCAGCGCCGCCACCCGTCACCGGCTCGACCTGATCGCGCTGGTCGTCCCCGAGCCCGCCGCCGACGATCCCGGCCGGGACCAGACGCTCTCCCCCGAACACGTGGAGATCGTCGAACGCTGCTCCGAGCAGCCACAGTCGATCGCCGAGCTCGCCGCCGGACTCGACCTCCCCGTCGGGGTGGTCCGGGTTCTCGTCGGTGATCTCGTCGAGGACGAACTCGTCCACGTGACCCGCCCCGTTCCGCCGGCCGAGCTGCCGGACGTGAGCATTCTCCGCGAGGTGATCAATGGCCTTCGGGCGCTCTAGCCGCAAAAAGCCCTTCGTCGAGCCGATGACCCTGAAGATCCTGGTCGCCGGCGGATTCGGGGTCGGCAAGACGACCCTGGTGGGCGCGGTCAGCGAGATCCGGCCCCTGCGGACGGAGGAGATCCTCAGTGAGGCGGGGCGGCCCGTCGACGACCTGCACGGCGTGGAGACCAAGACGACCACCACGGTCGCCATGGACTTCGGCCGGATCACCCTCCGCGAGGACCTCGTCCTGTACTTGTTCGGCACCCCGGGCCAGGACCGTTTCTGGTTCCTGTGGGACGAGCTGGCGCAGGGCGCGCTCGGCGCGGTCGTCCTCGCGGACACCCGTCGCCTGGAGGACAGCTTCGCGGCCATCGACTACTTCGAGCGGCGCGGCATCCCCTTCACGGTGGCCGTCAACTGCTTCGAGGGCGCGCAGCGCTTCCCCGCCGAGAGCGTGCGCGGGGCGCTCGACCTGGACCCCGAGGTCGAGCTCGTGATGTGCGACGCCCGCGACCGCGAGTCCGTGAAGAACGTCCTCGTGGCCGTCGTCCAACACGCCCTGGTCCTCGCGGACCGGACCCACGCGGGCGCGACGACCTGACGGTTGAGGCCCCCGCACGCGGGGGCCTCAACACACCGCCACCCGCGCAGCCGGGATTCCCGCACTCAGTGCCCGGCCACCGACCTCCGCGCCACCGGGAAGTCGAAGAACGTGCTCGGGAACGGCTCCGGCTTGAACGTGAAGTGCCACCACTCCTCCGGCAGGTTCACGAACCCCTGCTCGACGAGCGCCGATTTCAGCAGCTGACGGTTGGCCCGCTGCGCGCCCTGGATCCGCGGGTCGTCGGTGTGCGAGAGCGTGTCGAAGCAGTCGTACCCCGTCCCCATGTCCACGGAGTTGTCGGGGAACCGCTCCGACCGCGGCGCGAAGCACTCCACCAGCTGCTCGCCCGGCACGTACGCGCGCGTGGGCACCGCCGGCAGCCGCACGATCGTCAGATCCACCGTCGAACCGCGACTGTGGCCCGACTTCTCCGCGATGTAACCGTCCGCGAACAGTCTCGACTTGTCGACGAGCGGATAGAACTCCTCCTTCATCCGCTCGTCTCCCAGATCCTTCGCCCACCGTACGAAGTGGTCGACGGCCCGCTGCGGCCGGTAGCAGTCGTACACCTTCAGCGTGTATCCCCGCGCGAGGAGACGCGCCTGCGCGCGGTGCAGCGCCTCGGCGGCCGGCCGGGTCAGGATGCACAGCGGCTGCCGGTAGCCGTCCACCGGCTCACCCACGAAGTTGTGCGGAGTCGTGTAGCGCATCTCCTGAAGGATCGTCCGGTCCACCGAACTCAGGGCCACGAACTCCGGTGGGGCCTTCGGCTCCGGCGCGGCCGACGCCGGGGGAGCGGGGGCGGCGACGGCGCCGGTGACGGCGAGCAGCCCGGCCGCGGCCGTGACGGCGAGGATACGGAAAGCGGAAGCAAGTCCTGTCATGCACACCGTCTATCAGTTCCGGCAGCGCCGAGAAAGGGTGATCGCATACCGTCGGGCCGTGATGGACTCCCACTGCTCCTGCTGCGGCGCCGCCCACCCGGCCGACGCCGGCTGGCCGCGCACCTGCCCGGCCTGCGGACACACCGCCTACCGCAACCCCCTGCCCGTGGCCGTCGCCCTGCTCCCCGTCACGGACGGAAAGGGAACGGGCCTCGTCGTCATCACCCGCGCCATCGAGCCCGCGCGGGGCGAGGTCGCCCTGCCCGGTGGTTTCATCGACCACGGTGAGGACTGGCGCGCCGCCGTCGCCCGCGAACTGCGCGAGGAGACCGGCATCGAGGCCTCCGCCGAGGAGGTCCGCCTCGCCGACGCGATGAGCTCCCCGGCCGGCCACCTCCTCCTCTTCGGCCTCCTCCCGCCCCGCCGCGCCGCCGAACTCCCGCCCTCGGCCCCGACGGACGAGACGAGCGGCCACCACGCGCTCCACGCGCCCGTGGAACTGGCCTTCCCCCTCCACACGGAGGCGGTACGGAAGTGGTTCGCGGGGGCGTACGACTGACGGGGCGGAGGGCTGGAGGCCGGGGGCCTGTACGCGGGCGAGGGCCCAAGCCCTGCTACGAGCCCGGTTACGGCTTTCGCCCGTCACCGGACTACGAGTGTCCGGATACGGGTCCCACCCGTCACCGCGATACGGGCCCCACCCGTCACACCCCCCGCACCCGCACCGGCAGCCCCGGCGCCTCCACCCCGGCGTCCGTCATCCGCTCCACCACCACCCGGCCGTCCACGAGCCGCGACTGGTACCGCTCGATCTCGGCCGGCTCCCAGCCGTCCCCCGTGTCCCGCACGACGAGCCCCCCGCCCGTCCGCCCCGCGGCGGGCGCCCACACCTCCAGGGCCAGGCCGCCGCCCTCACCCCGCACCGGGAGCACCGCCCCCGCCCGCACCAGGACCGGGATCCGGGAGAGCGGCGCGTCGAGCAGCACCTGCCCGGGCCCCTCGTACGCCTGCCCCGTCGCCGTGTCGTACCAGCGCCCGCGCGGCAGCCGCACCGCCCGCCGGTCGGCGCCCCGTGTCAGGACCGGCGCCACGAGGAGCGCGTCGCCGAGCAGGAACGCGTCCTCGCAGTCGCGCAGCGCCCGGTCCTCCGGCGTTCCCCACCACAGCGGGCGTACGTACGGGGCGCCCGTCATCCGGGCGAGCCGGGCCAGGGTCATGAAGTACGGCCGCAGCCGCTCCCGTTCGGCCAGCGCCACGCGCGCGTGCTCCAGGACCTCCGGTCCGAACTCCCACGGTTCGCGCCGCCCCGCGCCGATCGCCGCGTGCGTACGGAACAGCGGCAGCCACGCCCCCAGCTGGTACCAGCGCAGGAACAGCTCCGGTGTCGGGCTGCCGTCGAACCCACCCACGTCCGGCCCCGAGTACGGCACCCCGCACAGCCCGAGACCCAGGACCAGGGCGAGCGAGGCCCGCAGCCCCGGCCACCCCGTCGCCACGTCACCCGACCAGGTGCCCCCGTACCGCTGCATGCCCGCCCAGCCCGACCGCGAGAAGAGGAAGGGCCGCTCGTCGGGCCGCAGCCGGCACAGCCCCTCGTACCCGGCCCGCGCCATCGCGAGGCCGTACACGTTGTGCGCCTCGCGGTGGTCGCCGCCCCGGCCGTCGAGGGCGTGCCGCGCGGAACGCGGCAGCGTCATGTCACCGAAGGGGGCGAAGGACACCGGCTCGTTCATGTCGTGCCAGACCCCGGCGAAGCCCTGCCGGAGCCGCTCCTCGTAGAGGCCGCCCCACCACTCCCGTACCGCGGGATCGGTGAAGTCCGGGTAGGCGCACTCGCCCGGCCACACCACTCCGCGGACCTCACCGCCCCGCGCGTCCCGGACGAAGGCCCCCGCCGCCCGCCCACTGTCGTAGACCGCGTTCCCCGGCTCGGCCTTCACCGCCGGGTCCACGATCGACACGAGCCGCACGCCCTGCTCCCGCAGCTCCGCCGCGAGCCCCGGCAGATCGGGGAACCGCTCCCGGTCGACCGTGAACACCTGATGCTCGTCGTAGTGGTCGATGTCCAGGTGTACGGCTGACAGCGGCAGCCCGCGCTCCCGGTACCCGGCGACGACCCTGCGCACCTCCTGCGCGCTCCCGAACCCCCAGCGCGCGTGCTGCGGTCCGAGCGCCCAGTCGGGCGGCAGCGCGGGAGCACCCGTGAGCGCGGCCCAGCCGTGGAGTACGCGCGCGGGGGTGCCGACCACGACCCAGCAGCGCAGCGGCCCGCCGCCCATCCGGACCTCGCTGGTCCCCGGCCGGTCGTGCCCCGACCCCGCCCCTTCCTCGCCCTCGGCAAGGGTGACCCGGCCGTCCCAGGAGTTGTCGTGGAACGCCAGGTGGGTCCCGGCGTCCGAGACGACGAACTGCACGGGCATGGTGAGGTAGAGCGGATCGTCCCCGGGGCCGAAACTCCCCTTGGGGTCGGTGTTCCACAGCCGGTACGAGCCGTCCCGCAGCCGCGGCCCCGCCGACCGCCCGCCGAGCCCGAAGAACCGCGCGTCCGCCGGCACCTCGCTCCGCTGCACCCAACGCGCACGCCCGACCGCGACCGCCCCGTCCGGCGCACCGCCCGCCGCGACCGACCCGCCCGCCGCGCCATCCACCGCGACCGCCCCGTCCCGCGCACCCCCGACCGTCTCCGTCACGGCCATGGCGCCCGGTCCCGTGGCCGCCTCCCCGCTCCCCACCGGCTCCCACCAGCGCGGCGGCAGGTCCCGGCGCAGCATCACCCCGCCAGGTGTCCGGATCTCCACGGCCCCGTGCCGGGAGACCGCGACCGTCACCCGCTCCGACACGATCCGCCAGCCGCCGTCGGTGTCCGGCTCGAGGCAGGCCCGCGGATCCGGGTCGGGCGCCTCACCGGCCAGGGCGTACGAGGGAAGCGGCCCGGCCCCGTCCCACCCCCAGAACACGGTGCCGCCCGGCGACACGCAGACCCGCAGCGAGGACCGGGCGAAACGGATGGTCCCCCCTCCCGGAGCGGCTTCCGCCTCCGTCGCGAGACCCGGCACCCGAGCCCGTTCCGGCCCCCTCGGCGGCAGCCCCCACGCGTCCGTACGGCGCTGCCGCCACGCCGCCCGCACCGTCCGCAACCCCCGCACCGAACCGAACACCTTGATCGAACGCACCAGTTCACGACCGTCCATGGTGATCACCCTGCCACCCACCAGGGGCGATACGAGCTCCGTTCAACTTCCGTTCACCCGTGGTGGGAGCACATATTCAACTGCCCGACCATGGGCGGGCAGCCCTGGTGCGAAAGACGATCACATGGCATCGTCCTGTCAGCCGCGTCGCGCGCACACCCCAGCACGTGCGCGGGACACACGCCGACCCCGCGTACAGCCAGGGAGCCGCCCCAATGACATCAGCGCAGACCGAGCCGCTCTGGCAGCCGGACGACGAACGCATCGCCACGGCCGCCGTCACCCGCTTCCAGACCTGGGCGGCCGAGCACCACGGCGCCCCGGCGGAGGGCGGGTACCCGGCGCTCCACCGCTGGTCGGTCGACGAGCTCGAAGCCTTCTGGAAGGCGGTCGTCGAGTGGTTCGACATCCGCTTCTCCACCCCGTACGAGCGAATCCTCGGCGACCGGTCGATGCCCGGCGCCGACTGGTTCCCCGGCGCCACCCTCAACTACGCCGAGCACGCGCTGCGCGCCGCCGACGAGCGCCCCCATGACACGGCTCTGCTCCATGTGGACGAGACACATGAGCCCCTGCCGACCACCTGGGCCGAGCTCCGCCGCCAGGTGGGCTCCCTCGCCGCGGAACTGCGCGCCCTCGGAGTACGACCCGGCGACCGGATCAGCGGCTACCTGCCCAACGTCCCGCAGTCCGTCGTGGCCCTCCTCGCCACCGCGGCGGTCGGCGGCGTATGGACCTCCTGCGCCCCGGACTTCGGCGCCCGCAGCGTCCTGGACCGCTTCCAGCAGGTCGAACCGGTCGTCCTCTTCACCGTCGACGGCTACCGCTACGGCGGAAAGGAGCACGACCGCCGCGACACCGTCGCCGAGCTCCGCGCCGAGCTGCCCACCCTCCGCGCGGTCGTCCACATCCCGCTCCTCGGCACCCCGGCCCCCGAAGGCACGCTCGCCTGGTCCGACCTCGTCGCCGCCGACGTCGAGCCGGTCTACGAGCAGGTCCCCTTCTCGCACCCGCTGTGGGTCCTGTACTCCTCCGGCACGACCGGCCTCCCGAAGGCCATCGTCCAGTCCCAGGGCGGCATCCTCGTCGAGCACGTCAAGCAGCTGGGCCTGCACTGCGACCTCGGGCCCGAGGACGTGTTCTTCTGGTACACCTCCACCGGCTGGATGATGTGGAACTTCCTCGTCTCCGGCCTGCTCACCGGAACGACCGTCGTCCTGTACGACGGAAGCCCCGGCTACCCGGACACGGCCGCCCAGTGGCGCGTCGCCGAACGCACCCGCGCCACCCTGTACGGCACCTCCGCCGCCTACGTCATGGCCTGCGCCAAGGCGGACGTCCACCCCGGCCGCGACTTCGACCTCTCCGCCGTGAAGTGCGTCGCCACCACCGGCTCCCCGCTGCCGCCCGACGGCTTCCGCTGGCTCCACGACGAGGTCCGCGAGAACCTCTGGATCGCCTCCGTCAGCGGCGGCACCGACGTCTGCTCCTGCTTCGCGGGCGCCGTCCCGACCCTCCCGGTCCACATCGGTGAGCTCCAGGCGGCGGGCCTCGGCACCGACCTCCAGGCCTGGGACCCCTCCGGCAAGCCGGTCATCGGCGAGGTCGGCGAACTGGTCGTCACCAACCCCATGCCGTCCATGCCGATCCACTTCTGGAACGACCCCGACGGCAGCCGCTACCGCGACAGCTACTTCGAGATGTTCCCGGGCGCCTGGCGCCACGGCGACTGGATCACGATCACCGACCACGGCTCGGTCGTCATCCACGGCCGCTCCGACTCCACCCTGAACCGCCAGGGCGTACGGATGGGGAGCGCCGATATCTATGAGGCCGTGGAACGCCTCCCGGAGATCCGCGAATCCCTCGTGATCGGCCTGGAGGAGCCGGACGGCGGCTACTGGATGCCGCTCTTCGTCCACCTCGTGGAGGGCGCCACCCTGGACGAGGAGCTGATCGCCCGCATCAAGAGGACGATCCGCAGCGAACTCTCCCCGCGCCACGTCCCCGACGAGATCATCGAGGTCCCGGGCGTCCCCCACACCCTCACCGGCAAGCGCATCGAGGTCCCCGTCAAGCGCCTCCTCCAGGGCACGCCCCTGGCCAAGGCCGTCAACGCGGGCTCGGTCGACGACCTGGGCCTCCTCCACTTCTACGAAACGCTGGCGGCCTCCCGACGGGGCTGACGGGTCGCTACGCCCTCGTTGCCCCCGGCAGCGCGCCGGGGGCACCGACGACCGCCGACGTCGTACGGTCGAAGACCCACCAGGTCCGTTCCCCATACGCGGTACGGGCGACGGCAATGCCCTCACGGCCGGCGGCGTCCGTCGCGGACGGCACCACGGGTCACCCCGGGAAGCCGCGCTGGACTTCCGGGGCGTGGCCCCTCCCCGACCCACCCCGGCGGCACAACGAACGCTCCGGGTGACCGACCCCCGGAGCGCTCCGCCGCCTCCCCGCGTCACCCGCCGTACGTCGCCTGCGCGTCGCCGAGCACCTCCGCGAAGTCCGCCGCGAGGCGCGTCGCGTCGTCGGGCGCGAGCGTCGCCGTCGTGATCCGTACCGCGGGCGGCGCCGCGATCCGGAACCGCGCCCCCGCGGCGACCCACCACCCCTGTGTCCGCAGCCCGTTCACCACCGCCGACTCGTCCCGTACCGGCACCCACACGTTCATCCCGCTCGCCCCGACCGCCCGGATCCCGTACGTCCCGAGCGCACCGATCAGAGCCGCGCGCCGCTCCCCGTACGCCGTCTCGCCCGCCGCCACGAGCGCGCGTACCGCACCGTCGCCGAAAAGACCGGCCACCGTGTCCTGGAGTACGTGGCTGACCCAGCCGGAGGTCATCAGCATCCGCCCGTCGTGACGCGCCAGCGTCACCGCGTCGCCCGCGAGCCCGGCCCAGCGCAGATCGATCCCGAGGTGTTTCGACACCGTCCGTACCTGTGCCCACCGGTCCAGCCCCGCCGCCGCGAGCGTGTACGCCGCCGCCCCGCCGACCTCCGCGTTGTGGTCGTCCTCGACCACGAGCACCTCGGGGAACCCCCTCAGCACCGCGACGAGTTCGTCCCGCCGCGACCGGGTGAAGAACGCCCCGGTCGGACACTGCCCCCGCGGGCTGCACACCACCGCGCGCACCCCGCCCCGAAGCGCAGTCCGCAGCGACTCCGGTACGAGCCCCTCGCCGTCCACGGCCACGGGGACGATCCGCAGCCCCAACGCCGGTACGAGGTCGAGCAGATGGTGGAAACCGGGGTCCTCCACGGCCACCGCGTCACCGGGCCGCAGCTCCGTGGAGAGAAGCCGCGCGATGCAGTCGAGCGCCCCGTGCGCGAAGGTCACGTGCCGGGCGGGAACCCCGTCCCGCTCGAACCACGCCCGGGTCGCCTCTTCGAGTGCCGCGAGCCGAGGCGCGGCGCGATGGGACCCGTACACCGGGGTCACCGTCGACGGCGGACGCAGTACGGGGAGGAAGGCCGGGTCCGGATGGCCGCCCGCCAGGTCCACCAAGCCGTCCGGCACGCGCGGCGGACGCCGGGAGGCGACCGAGGGAACGTCCGCCACCACGGTCCCGCCCCGGCCCCGCGTGACGACCAGCCCCCGCTGCCGCAGCTCCTTGTAGGCCGTTGCGACGGTCCCCGGACTCACCTCCAGCGTGTCCGCGAGCCTCCGCACGGGCGGCAGTGCGTCGCCCGGAGCGAGCCTGCCCTCGGTCACGCCCTGCTCGACGGACGCGGCAATCCCCTTGGCCGTCGTCCCCTCGATCGCATATTGTGCTGTCACGTAGTCAATTATGTATCAATACAAAGAAGTTGGCAAGGGGGACCTTTGAGCCGCTCCACCCGTACCACCCGTTCCAGCCACCTCAGCCGATCAGCCCTCAAGGACCGCATCCCCGGAGGCCCCGACGGCCGCCGCATGCTCCTCATCGGCTTCATCGACAAGTGCGGCACCGGTCTCTGGTCCACGGCCATGGCCCTCTACTTCACCTACGTCACCGGCCTCGGCCTCGGCCAGGTCGGCCTCCTCATCGCCGTCGCGGGCGCGGCCGGCATCGCGGGCGCCCCCCTCGGCGGCCTCCTCGCCGACCGCTTCCCCCTCGTCCGCGTCATCATCTGCACCCAACTGCTGCGCGCCACGGCCCTCCTCGCCCTCCTCACCACCGACGACTACGTGCTGCTCGTCCTCTTCTCGGCGGCCGGCGCCCTGCCCGACCGCGCCACCAACGTCCTCACCAAGCTCTACGCCGCCCGAGTCGCAGGACCCGACCGCGTCCGCTACCAGGCGATCAACCGCACCACCTCCAACATCGGCTGGACCATCGGCGGGCTCGGCGCGGCGGCCGCCCTCGCCGTCGGCACCACCACCGCCTTCCACCTCCTGCTCGTCGGAGACGTCCTCTCCTACCTCCTGATGGCGGCCCTCACCCTCCGCTGCGCCGAACCCCCCGCCCCCGCCGCCTCCCGCGTCACCGCCGCGTCCACCGACGCGAGGCCCGCCACCGCCAAGCCCACCAACCCCTGGCGCGACCGGGGCTTCCTCGCCTTCACCGCGGGCGAGTCGGTCTTCTTCCTCCACGACTCGATCCTCCAGGTCGCCCTGCCGCTCTGGATCGTCCACGCCACCGACGCCCCCGTCGGCCTCGCCCCCCTCCTGATGGTCGCCAACAGCGCCCTCGTCGTGACCTTCCAGGTCCCGCTCTCCCGCTACGGCTCCTCCACGGAAGCCGCCCGGCGCCTCCTCGCCCCCGTCGCGGGCCTCTTCGCCGTCGGCACGCTCGCCCTGACCGTCTCGGCCCTGGGCGGCCGGACCCTCTCCATCACGGCTCTGATCACCGCGGCCGTGGCCCTCACCTTCGCCGAGATGATCCACACCATCGCGTCCTGGGAGCTCTCGGTCGCCCTGGCCCCCGACGACGCCCAGGGCGCCTACCTCGGGGTCCACGGCCTCGCCCAGTCCACCCAGCGCTGCGCGGGCCCACTCCTCATGACGGCCCTCGTCTCCGCCGGCCCCCTGGCCTGGCCAGTCCTCGGCGCCGCCCTCGTCACCGCCAGCGCCGCCCAGAGCCGTCTCGTCCGCCGACGCCTCCCCGAACCGTCACTGTCAGTGGCGAAGGTTACGGTGAGTGAGCACTGATCGGACCGTCACCAGGGGGAGACATGACACGGACCGGCACCACCCAGGCACACCTCAGGCGCGCCCTGCGCCGCGAAGTCCCCAGCACCGTCGGCCTCCTCGCCGACGAGCACGACTTCACGGCCATGCGCCGCTACCGCACCTTCGCGTTCGACGACCACACCACCTACCTCCGGCAGGTCGAGGCCCTCCTCAAGACCCTCGCCACCCAGGGCGGCCACACCACCGTCGCCCTCTTCGACCCCGAGGAGTACGCGGCCTACTGCGCCGAGACCACCATCGACCCCGACCACCCCACCAGCCGCAGCCGCTTCACCGCCCACCTCGCCGCCACCGGAGCCCACGTCACCTACACCGGGCAGCCCCTCAGCACCCTCCTGCCCGAGCTCATCGACACCACCGTCCGCCACGCCACCTGGGAGTACGCCACGACCGTCCTCGCCACCGCGGGCGACTGCGCCACCTGCGGCAAGGACATCGGCAAAGCCGCCTTCGAGCGGGCCGCCCGACTCCTCGCGCGCCTCCTCGACGCCGCGGGGCCCGGCACCCACCACCTCGTGTGCAGCGTCCCGGCGGCCGACGACCAACTCATCGCCGTCCTCCACGCCCACGGCACCCCGCAGCCCACCACCACCGTCGACGACGCCGCAGCCGCCGAGTTCACCGCGGTCCTCGCCGCCGGCATCACCCTCGGGACACCGGGCGGACTCGTCCTGCGCACCAGCAACCCGGGGGACCGCGACCGACTCCACGGCTGGCGCCTCGCCGGCGGCACCCTCACCCCGCTCACCGAGGCCGAGGTCTTCGCCGCCTACTGCACCGACGCCCGCACCGGAGAACCGCTCTCACCCGAACCGGGCGTCGACCACCGCGCCGGCTTCCCCCTCGCCCCCGACCCCGACGACGACTGGACCACCCACCACTGACCCCGCACACGCCGAAGGGGCTCCCCGCCACCCAGTGACGGAAAGCCCCTTCGTACGTCGGCGAACGCCCGGGATCACTCCCCGGACAGCACCGCCTGAGCGGCCACACGCGCCTCGTGCGCCGTGTCCGCCGCACGCGCCGCGGCCGCGGCCCGCTCACACTGCGCCAGCGTGTACTTGGCCAGCGTCGCCCGCACATACGGAATGGACGCCGCACCCATGGAAAGGGAGGTGACCCCCAGACCCGTCAGGACACAGGCGAGCAGCGGGTCCGCGGCAGCCTCGCCACAGACACCACAGCTCTTGCCCTCGGCCTTGGCCGCCTCGGCGGACAGCGCCACCAGGTCGAGCAGCGCCGGCTGCCACGGGTCCTGGAGCCGGGACACCGCACCGACCTGACGGTCGGCCGCGAAGGTGTACTGCGCCAGGTCGTTGGTGCCCAGCGACAGGAACTCGACCTCCTGAAGGATCGAGCGCGCCCGCAGCGCGGCGGACGGAATCTCGACCATCGCACCGAACTTCGCCCGCAGCCCCGCCTCACGGCACGCGTCGGCGAACGCCCTCGCGTCCGTACGGTCGGCCACCATCGGAGCCATGACCTCGAGGTACACCGGCAGACCCTCGGCCGCCTTCGCCAGCGCGGTCAGCTGCGTCCGCAGCACATCCGGGTGCTCGAGCAGCGACCGGAGACCCCGCACACCGAGCGCGGGGTTCGGCTCGTCCGCCGGCGTCAGGAAGTCCAGCGGCTTGTCGGCACCCGCGTCGAGAACCCGCACGACCACACGGCCCTCGGGGAAGGCCTCGAGCACCTTGCGGTAGGCCTCGATCTGCTTCTCCTCGGACGGAGCCTTCTCGCTGTCGTCCAGGAAGAGGAACTCGGTACGGAAGAGCCCGACGCCCTCAGCCCCGGCCTCGACCGCGGCCGGCACGTCCGCCGGACCCCCGACGTTGGCCAGCAGCGGCACCTTGTGCCCGTCCGAGGTCGCACCAGGACCACTGGACGTGGCGAGCGCCGCCTTGCGCTCGGCGGCGGCCTTCGTCAGCGCCGCCTTCTTCTCCTCGCTCGGATCCACGAAGAGCTCACCGGTCGAACCGTCGACCGCGATGAGCGTGCCCTCGGCCAGCTCGCCCGCACCCGGCAGCGCGACGATGGCCGGCACACCGAGCGCCCGCGCCAGAATCGCGCTGTGGCTGGTCGGCCCGCCCTCCTCCGTGACGAACCCGAGCACGAGCGTCGGGTCGAGCAGCGCCGTGTCGGCGGGCGCCAGGTCCCGCGCGATGAGCACGTACGGCTCGTCGCTGTCCGGCACGCCGGGCATCGGCACACCGAGCAACCGCGCGACGATCCGGTTCCGCACGTCGTCGAGGTCGGCGACCCGCCCGGCCATGTACTCACCGGCACCCGCGAGCAGCTCGCGGTAGTGCGAGAAGGCGTCGTAGATACCGCGCTCGGCCGTGCTGCCCACGGCGATCCTGCGGTCGACATCTGCGATGAGCTCCGGGTCCTGGGCGATCATCGCCTGGGCCTCCAGCACGTGCTGCGCCTCACCGCCGGCCAGATTGCCGCGCGCGATCAGATCCGCGGCGACAGCTTCGACGGCCTGACGGGCGCGCCCCTGTTCGCGCTCCGCCTCGTCCGCCGGAATCTGCTTGGCCGGCGGCTCGAGAACCGCCGTACCCATGTGCCGGACCTCGCCGATCGCCACACCGTGGCTGACGCCGACGCCTCGCAGCGTTGTCTCCATCTCACCCGTCTCCGATAGAGCGGCGGCACCCGCCGCCGCGTTGAATGTCGAACTCGCGGTCGTCACGAGGACGAACCGGCTCAGCGCCAGCCGAAGAGCTCGTCGCCGGCCTTCACGTCACCGTCTTCGACGACGTCGGAGAGCGAGTCCGCGGTGGCCTCGAGAGCCACGACGGGACAGATGGGGGACTTGCCCGCGGCCTCGACGTCCGTGGGGTTCCAGCGCACGACGGCCTGTCCGCGCGTCACGGTGTCACCCTTCTTGACGAGCAGCTCGAAGCCCTGCCCGTTGAGCTGAACGGTGTCGATACCGAGGTGGGTCAGAACGCCGTGGCCCTCGCTGTCGACGACGACGAAGGCGTGCGGGTGCATGGAGACGATGACCCCGTCGATGGGGGAGACGGCCTCCGAGGGCTCACGTACGGGATCGATGGCGGTACCGGGACCGACCATCGCACCGGAGAAGACCGGGTCGGGAACTGCGGCGAGACCGATGGCGCGTCCAGCAAGCGGCGACGTCACGGTTGTCATGGGAAGCCTCC
This sequence comes from Streptomyces sp. NPDC093795, assembly GCF_044764665.1. Lineage (NCBI taxonomy): Bacteria > Bacillati > Actinomycetota > Actinomycetes > Kitasatosporales > Streptomycetaceae > Streptomyces > Streptomyces sp. NPDC093795. Next base: position 502 of record NZ_JBIWIO010000007.1, on the reverse strand, counting down.
CAGGGGCGGAGATTGTGTGGCGCCGTCACTACCTGTCCTGGACGGCGTACTGTTCTGAAGCGTATGTCATAGGAAGTCCCGGTTCCGCACGAGACGTACCAGTTGGGCGGAGCTAGGGACTACCGGAAACGATTTGCCTCAACTGACGGTGGGATGTACTGTCGTACTCCTGCCTGACCCCAACGCGGCCTTGAGTCGCGGGTCGGCAGCACCTATCAAGCCAGATCCTAACCCCAGTGGTCTACACCTCTGCATGCTCGCAGGGATGTGGTCGGGGGGCCCGGAAAAGCCTGGTAGTGTTTGACCCCGCCGGGAACGGAAAAGCGAAAGCGAATTCAAATCCCGGCAGCCCGCTCCAGCGGGTGGCAGAAACGGAAATCGAGTCTGCTAAGCTGGAAACACGAAATACCGAAGGGAAGCCCGGAGGAAAGCCCGAGAGGGTGAGTACAAAGGAAGCGTCCGTTCCTTGAGAACTCAACAGCGTGCCAAAAATCAACGCCAG